>PMIX01000184.1 GCA_003158395.1 Myxococcales bacterium
GTCGATGAACAACATCACGTCCTGACCTTCTTCGTCGCGGAAGTATTCGGCTACGGTGAGCGCAGACAGCCCCACGCGGAGGCGCGCGCCGGGTGGCTCATTCATCTGGCCGTAGATGAGCGCGGCTTTCGAGATGACCGGCTCGCCAGTCGAGAGCTTGGAATGGGTCATCTCGTCGTAGAGATCGCGTCCCTCGCGCGTGCGCTCGCCCACGCCNNCACGCCGGCGAACACCGAGAAGCCACCGTGCTTCTTGGCCACGTTGTTGATGAGCTCGAGGATGACCACGGTCTTGCCCACGCCGGCGCCACCGAACAGCCCGATTTTTCCGCCGCGCCGGTAGGGCGCCAACAGATCTACGACCTTGATCCCGGTCTCGAACATCTCGACCTTGACCGACTGGTCCACAAACTTCGGCGCCAGCCGGTGGATGGGCAAGAACTTGGTGGCCGGGACCGGGCCGCGCTCGTCGACCGGACGCCCCACCACGTTGACGATGCGCCCGAGAACCTCCCGGCCCACCGGCATCATGATAGGAGCGCCCGTATTCTTCACCGGCATGCCACGCACCAACCCGTCGGTGGTGTCCATGGCCACGCAGCGCACCGTCTGCTCGCCCAGGTGCTGCGCCACCTCGATAACCAGGTTGTCCGGCGTGGCGTCGATGGCCGGGTTGCTCAGGGTCAGCGCGGTGTAGATCTGGGGCAGGCCCGCGCCTTCGAATTTCACGTCCACCACGGGTCCGATGACCTGGACGACTTTTCCTTGCTGATTGCTGGTGCTTGTCGCGATCATGATCTTCGACCTCGGGTTCGGGACTTCAGCCTTTGAGCGCCTCGGCGCCGCCCACGATTTCCATCAACTCCTTGGTGATAGCCGCCTGGCGGGCGCGGTTGTACTGCAGGGTCAGACGGTCGATCATCTCGGTGGCGTTCTTGGTAGCGTTCTCCATCGCGGTTCTGCGCGCGCCGAATTCCGAGGCGATCGATTCGAGCAAGACTGCGTGGATCTGCATCTCGACGTAGAGGGGCAGGATGAAGTCGAGGATCTCGGGTTTGCTCGGCTCGTAGAGGAAATCCTGGCCCCCAAGGCCGGACGCACTGGGCGCCACCGGCAAGAGAGGTTCGATCGTTATCTTCTGCGAGACGATGGAGCGGAATTGGTTGTAGACCAGGAGCGCGCTGTCTACTCGACTGCTCAGAAAATCGTCGGTGAGCGTGGCGGCCAGGTCCTTGGCGCTTTGGACGACGGTGCCGCCCGTGGGGCCGGGCAAGTCGCGCTTAATGGGAAGCTTGCGCCGGCGGAAGAAGTCGCGGCCCTTGCGGCCCATCACCAGGTAGGTCACCTCATCGGCCTCGCCGGCCTGGATCTTGTCCTTGCCCCAGCGCTGCGCCGCGCGACAAACGTTGCTGTTGAACCCGCCACATAGGCCGCGGTCCGAGGTGACGACCACCATCGCAATGCGACGCGCGTCACGCTGTTGCAGCAGGGGATGCGAATCACCCCCGGCGCGCGCGGCCACCTCGGCCGTGATCTCGGCCAGGGTGCGGGCATACGGCCGGGCAGCCACGATCGAGTCCTGCGCCCGGCGCAGCTTGGCCGCCGCCACCAGCTTCATGGCGCTGGTGATCTTCTGCGTCGATTTGACCGACGCAATCCGAGTGCGGACGGCTTTCAGCGATGGCATGGAAAGACTATGGTGCAGTCTGCAGAGTGGCCGCGAACTCCTTGGCGAACTCGGCCAACACGGAACGCATCTGGGCGGCGAGGACGTCGAAGGCCTTGCCATCGGTGCCCTTGCTGCGTAGCTCACCCCACAGCGCGGGGTGCTTTCCGTCGACGAATGCGTATAGGTCCCGCTCGTAGCGATCCAAGGCGGAAAGCGGTAGGGAATCCACGAAGCCATTGGCGCCCGCGAAAAGAATGAGGACTTGCTTCTCGACCGGCAGGGGAACGTATTGGCCCTGCTTGAGCAGTTCAGTCATGCGCGAGCCGCGCGCCAACTGCTGCTGCGTGGCCTTATCCAGGTCCGAGCCGAACTGGGCGAAAGCGGCCAGGGCGCGGTACTGGGCCAGCTCGAGGCGGAGCATGCCAGCTACCTTTTTCATGACTGCAATCTGGGCCGCGCCGCCCACGCGGCTGACGGACAGACCCACGTTCACGGCGGGTCGCTGACCCGAGTAGAACAGGTCGTTTTCTAGGAAGATCTGACCGTCGGTGATGGAGATAACGTTGGTGGGGATGTAGGCCGACAGGTCGCCGGCCTGGGTTTCGATGACGGGCAGCGCGGTGAGCGAACCGCCGCCCTTCTCGGTGGACATCTTGGCCGCGCGCTCGAGCAGGCGCGAGTGCAGGTAGAAGATGTCGCCCGGGAAGGCCTCGCGCCCCGGGGGGCGGCGCAGAAGCAGCGAGAGCTGGCGGTAGGCCACCGCCTGCTTGGACAGGTCGTCGTAGATCATGAGCGCGTGGCGCCCGCTGTCGCGGAAGTACTCGCCCATGGTGACACCGGTGTAGGGCGCCAGGAATTGCAGCGGCGCCGACTCGGACGCGGTGGCGGACACCACGGTGGTGAATTTCATGGCGCCGTGTTCGTGCAGCTTGTCGACGACGGTGGCCACGGTGGACTGCTTCTGGCCGATGGCCACGTAGAAGCAGTACATGTTCTGGCCCTTCTGATTGATGATGGTGTCCACCGCGAGCGCGGTCTTGCCGGTCTGACGGTCGCCGNNTCGATGGCCTTGATGCCGGTCTGCACCGGCTCGTGTACACCCTTGCGCGCAATGATCCCAGGAGCCTTGATCTCGATCTTGCGGAAGTCCTTGGACTCGATCGGGCCCTTGCCGTCGATCGGCTGGCCCAGGGCATTGACCACGCGGCCGACCAGCGCGTCGCCCACTGGGACCTGCGCAATCTTGCCCGTGCGCCTGACCGTGTCGCCCTCGCGCACGGTTTCGAAGTCGCCTAGCAGGACCACCCCGACGTTGTCTTCTTCCAGGTTCAAGACCAGGCCGACGACGTTCTTGCCAAAGTCGAGCAACTCGCCCGCCATGGCATTTTCCAGGCCATAGACGCGAGCGATGCCGTCGCCCGCTTCCAGCACGGTGCCGGTCTCACTGATGGCACCCTTCTGGTCGAAGCCCTCGATCTCCTTGCGGATGATCTGGCTGATTTCTTCGGCGCGAATCTGCATGGTCTTTCCTTGCGGCTGGTGG
>PMIX01000075.1 GCA_003158395.1 Myxococcales bacterium
GACGGGCTGGTGTTCACGCGCCGCGTGCCGGAACGCGCGGTCTTCATCAACGAGATGGAGATTCCGCTCAGCTTCAGCTACGCACCTGCAACGGGCCTGCAACCGGTTCCCTTGGCGCAAAGCCCGCCCGAGGCTACGCTGGTCAAGTGCGAATGGCAGCGCCGGCTGGGCGATTTTCACCGCAGCGTCGGCGAGGATCGGGCCGCTCTGCGCGCCTACGAATCGGCCCTGGCAACGCGGAGCGGGACATGCCTGGATCTAGGCTGGGAGTCCAGCGTGCGCCAGATCCTAGGAGCCGTGGCTCTGCGACTCGGCGAGCTGGCCAAGGCCGAGGCCCTGCTTGACGGCCTGCTTGCGCCCGAAGCCCGCAGCAACCACGGTTTCGCCCTGCTCGGTCTTGGCCAACCGGCATCGGCCCTGGCCGACTTCGATACCGCTCTTGCCGCGCTGCCAGCCAACAACGAAGCCTGTTTCGGGCGCGGGCTGGCCCTCGAAGCGCTGGGTCGACGGGCTGAGGCCGCCGCGGCTTTCGTGGAGTTGCTCGCGCGCTCGCCCGGTCACCTGTCCGCGCCGGTGGCGCGTGAGCATCTCCGCCGCCTTCGTGACTAGCTTTCAGTCTTTCAGTCGAGGCCCATCGCCGCAAACGGCGTGTCGTCCGTGAACTCCTTCACCTCGAGCTTCTCGTGGATGAGACGGCGTACGGCGGCCGCGATCTCATCGCGTGTGCGCGGACGCACCACCTGCCCCAGCGCCGGTGTGCCACGATTGGAGAGCTGAATGGCCGTGTGCCCCACGATTGCCGCAGCCCCATGCTCACGGCTCAGGGGACCGCCGACGCGGTCCTCGATCTCGCGCCACAGCTTGTCGGCGTGGGTATGCGAGCGAGGCAGCAGGCTGTCCCACGTCGTGGAGGGGACAATCTCTTGGTGCTGCGGCCCGAGCACATGCACGATGGCCTCGCGCAAGGTGGTGAACGCGCGTTGGGTAGAGTGCGCCAGTGCCTCGGGCGACGGGGCCAGCTTCTCCATCAGGTAGTCCACCAGCGCGCGTGGCGTGGCGATGCGATGCTCGTCCTCGTCGGGAATGGGAATCCCGAACGCATCTTCTACGACAATAGTGACTTCGACCAGGGCAAGCCCCATGGTGTCCTCCGTACGTGCATCGTCCCACAACTGACCGCCCCCAGTCGATGCCCATGTCATAGACTTGGCCCGTGCTGCCCGCGCGCGCGCGAATACCGAATTCCTTGCGCCTGCTTTTTGCGCTGACTGTCGTGGCCGTCGTGCTCGATCGATCACACGCGCTGCTGAGCGCCGGGCCCACGGATTTCGACGACGCGTACATGTATCTCCGCTACGCCCAAAACGCCCTGGCGGGTCAGTGGCTGGCTTGGAACCGGGGCGAGCCGCCGGTCTACGGTGTGACCAGCCTGCTCCACCTTCTTCTCGTCACGTTGGTCGATGGAGTGCTGCCGGGCCGCCACGCGGCGGTCTTGCAGATTGCGTCCGGCGTGGCTGCACTTGTGCTGTTAGCCGGCTTGGTCACGCTATGTGCGCGGTTCTGCCAGGACGTTCGGCTGCGCGGCAACTATTTGCTCTGGGGCGCGGTGCTGCTGCCGCTCTTTTGCACCCGTGAGGCGTTTTTCTTCCACGCTCACACCGGCATGGACACCATGCTGGCTGCGCTGGCGAATGCCGCCGTCGTGTTCGCATCGCTATGGCTGGCGGAGAAGCCGTCGTCTGCTCGGGCCCTGGTTGCGGCGGGCGTGGGGTTGCTTGCCATCGAGGCGCGGCCAGACAACGCGATCGTCGCAACCCTCTGCCCGCTTCTGGCCCTCTTGCTGCTCGCCCCGGCGCCCCGCCTGCGGCCGCTGTTTGTCTGGGCCAGTGTGCTCGGATTCCTCGTGCTGGTGGACCTGATGCTCAAAGCACACCTTCTTGGCACGCCCCTGCCGCTCGCCTTTTACGCTAAGCAGCCCTGGTACTACCGGGGGTTCGTCGGCGAGTTCACCTGGAACCCGTTCTTGTTCCTCGAAGTGGCCCTGGCGACCGCCTCGCCCTTTCTGGTGGCGGCGGTCCTCTTTTCTCGGCGGGCAAGTGTCCGCGTGCTGCTCGTGCTGCTCATCCCTGCAGTTGCCACGATCGCCGCCCTGTTCTCCGTCAACCAGATCATGGGCCACCTGGGGCGCTTCTATTTTCCGTCCGTGCCGCTCTTTGTCGTGGCGGGCGCGCTGGTCACCGACCGGTGGATTCAGGGGCTGCCCGACCAGCTTCGCTCAACCGAGGGCGCGCCTCGTCTCGCGCGAGCGCTGCTGATCCGACTGGCTTGCGCATTGCTGGCGCTGCTGGGTGGCGCCCAGGCTCTCGAAGCTGCGGGTCGTGCCTACCAGGCCCGCGCCCAAACCCAGGCCTTGGCCTCACTTGGTGGCTATAGCGTTTCCGCCGTCGCCCCTCTTCCTGACCTCGACTCTTGGCAAGCTTCGCATGAGATCGCGCGCCTGGCAGCCGAAGCCCCGGCGGGTACCTCCTTCGCCATGTCCGAGCATGGCCTGGTTGGCGCCTCTGCCCCCCGCGCTGTGATCATCGATCTGCTCGGTTTGCATGACCGGATCTTTGCCCGCGACGGCTTCTCAGCCGCGGAGCTGTGGCGCCGCAAGCCCGACGTGATTTGGATGCCCCACCCTGACCACACCCAGATGCTGCGCGACATCCTCGACAGCGATGAGCTGTGGCAGCACTACATCTTCTATCCGGACGCCTTCACCTATGGCCTGGCCCTGCGCCAGGGCGGGCCACGCACCGCAATCCTGACGGGCCTTTTCGCAAAACACTGGAAGGCCTCGTACCCGGGTCTTCGACCGGAAGACTATCGGGCCCGTCAGTCGCGCAGATAGTGGCAGGTGTAGCCGCCAGGGTTCTTCTGCAGGTAGTCCTGGTGGTATTCCTCAGCCGGGTAGAACGGGCCGGCCTTGACGATCTCGGTCACCACCTTCTTGTCCCACTTGCCGGAACGATCGACCTCGGCCTTGACTCGCTCCGCCGTCCGCCGCTGCTCGTCACTGTTCCAGAAAATCGCTGACCGGTACTGCGACCCCATATCGTTGCCCTGCCGGTTAAGCATGGTCGGATCATGCAGACGGAAGAAATAGCGCAGAATGCTTTCGTAGGTAGTCTGTCGCGGATCGAAAACGATCTGCACAGCCTCGGCGTGGCCGGTCCGGCCGGTGTGAACGTCCTCGTAGCGTGGGTTGACCAGGGTCCCACCGGTATAGCCCACCGTGCTTTCGATGACTCCGGGGAGCTTGCGAATCAGCTCCTGCACACCCCAAAAGCATCCGCCCGCGAGGGTGGCCACTTCCGTCTTTGCCTGCGCCACCGGTCCTGTCTTGTCGTCGGTGGCGGCCAGCTTGCTCGGATCTCGCCCAAATAGCGGCAGGTACTTGCCGTATCCCTCGGCCTCTAGACGATCCACGGGGATGAAGCGCATCGCCGCCGAGTTCATGCAGTACCGCTGGCCGGTAGGCGGGGGGCCATCGTCGAATACATGCCCCAGATGCGAGTCGGCTTGGCGGGAACGGACTTCCACGCGCGACATTCGCAGCGAGTCATCGGTCTTACTCACCACGTTCGCCGCCTCCAGCGGCCGGCTGAAGCTGGGCCAGCCTGTGCCTGAATCGTACTTATCGCGTGATGAGAAAAGCGGCTCGCCTGACACGACATCCACGTAGATGCCGTCGGCGTGGTTGTTCCAGTACTGGTTTTCGAACGGAGGTTCAGTTCCGTTTTCTTGTGTCACGTTGTACTCCACGGATGTGAGGCGCTTGCGCAACTCGCTGCGCCGCGGTTTCCCGGTTTCGTCAGCCTTCGCCATAGTGTTTGCCCTAGTCGATGCCGTGAACCAAACCACGCCACCAGCGCCCACGAGTACAAGCGTCAGACCCAACAGCCGTATCGGTGTGGTTCGCAACATGTCCAGCTATTCAGATGCCAGTCACCGCGGCTTGGTTGCACTCGGCTGGGCGGCCGTGGTTCCCGGTATCGCGCACGGTTTGCGAGCCAGTTTGCAGCTACCAATCTTCTTCCTGGGCCGTGACCTGGGTTTTCGCGGTAGCATGAGGACCTATGGGCTCTGTCGCTGCTCGCCAACGTCTCGTGGTCTCGGTCCTTTTCCTGCTGCTGGGCAGCATTCCCCTTGCCGCAACGGCCGACGCCATTCAGTTCCGCATGGTCACCAAGGTCGGGCTGGGGCAACGGCCGAAGCTGGAGATCACCGCTCTGCAGGACCTCCAGCGCGTCGAAGTCATGCTGAATCGGGATGATGGCAAGAACGTGGGCCAGAACCTGGGGGCCATGGGCGTGGGCGAGACGCGCGAGGTGCTTCTCGACGGGAAACCCGGCAAGCACCACTACAGTGGACGGGTCACCTGCGTGGTCGATGGCGCGCCCCAGGACAACCAGGTCTACTTCGACACCCTGGTGGGCGGTGAGTTGACGGTGCTTGTCGACAAGACGAAGGTCGACTTGGGCGCGGGCCGCATGCCCATCCTGATCTCCAGCCCCGACGGCAAGGTGGAGTTGCGGATCTCTGGCGCGTCGGGTGGCGCGCCCCTGCTCGAGCACGAGCAGGAGTTCGCCGACCACGACCCTGCGATTCCCCTCTTCGTCACTTGGAAGCCATTGGCCAAGGGCACCGAGGTGGGGCGGGTCGACCTCAAAGTCACGGATGCCAGCGGCGCGTTCAAGAGCTTTGCGCTCTTCCCCTGGTCAGTCTACATCCCGCACGAAGAGGTCAACTTCGCGACCGATTCGGCCAGCATCGACCGCGCGGAGACCCCCAAGCTGCAGGCCAGTCTGGACAAGATCACCGACGCGCTGGCCAAGCACAAGAACCTCGGCCCCATCAAGCTGTACATTGCCGGTCACACCGACACCGTCGGAGCGGCCACCTACAACCTCAATCTGTCCCGGCGGCGCGCCCAGTCCATCGCTGGCTGGTTTCGCAAGAACAGCCTGCGCATCCCCATTGCCTACGAAGGCTTCGGCGAATTCGCGCTGCTGGTGGCGACTCCGGACAACACCGACGAGAGGCGCAACCGCCGGGTGGACTACATCCTGGCTGTCGAGGATCCGATTCTGAAGGCGACCGACTTCCAGGCGGTCTGGAAGCCCATCAAGTAGGGCATCCGTCCGGCGACGCTACCGGATCGTGACCGTCACCCCCGCGGCGGTGCGGGCCAGTTCCTCGATCAGGGCAAAGAGCTCGATCCCCTGGCCCCGGTCATCGACCCAGCCGTCGCCGTCGGCGCGCACGCCAAAGTGCCAGGCGCGATCGCTGAACGCGACCCAGATCTGACGCGTCGGCGCCTGTGGAGAAAGCAGCAGCACTTGCTTCTCGCGAAACACGATCGTCAGTGTTCCCTGCGAGAACGTGGATTCTCCCAGGTCGGGATCGACGGTCTCAAACGCGGCGTCGATGCGGCGAAAGGTATCGTCGACCAGTTGTCGATACAGCTTCTCTTCCATGGCCTGCGACAGTCTACCGCCTACTGCCTCGGCAGCGCCCGCCAGAAATCCGCGCCGTCGCGCCGGAGGAGCAAGGGAATGGGTTTGTCAGCAGGGAATGCCTCCATCGCCTTGTACAATTCCTCGACCGTACGCACCGGGGTGCGCCCCACGCGCAGGATGATATCATCGACCTCCAGTCCCGCATCGGCGGCCGCGCCGCCCGAGACCATGGACACGCGCACGGCTTTGTCCCGAAGCAAGCCCTTGGCGCGGCCGGCCGACAGGTCAGCAGCCTCGAACCCGCTGGGCAGCGCGGGCAGGGGGGCGGCCTGCCGGCAATCGAGCGGGCTGGGTGCCGGCGGTTTGCTCCCCGTCGCTGGCCGGGTGGTGAGGACACGCTCGGTGATCTTTCCGCGGCGCAAGACCGTCAGATGTACGCGCGTTCCGGGCAGCGTGAGTTGGGCGTAGATCTTGAAATCCTCGGCGCCTTGCACCCGGTGCCCCTCCCAGACGGTCACCACATCCCCCGGCTCCAGCCCACCGGCCTCGGCCGGCGAGCCCGCATCGACGCCCGCGATCAGCGCGCCGTTGTTGGTCGCAAGCTCCAGGGCGCGGGCCAGCGCGAAATCCACCGCCTGGCTCTGCACGCCGAGATAGGATCGGGGTGCCTCGCCCTCTTTCTGCAGCCGAGGCAGAAGCAGGTTGACGATGTTGATGGGAATGGCGAAGCCCACCCCTTGTGCGGTCTGAGCCCGTCCCCAGAAAGCTGTGTTCACGCCGATCACGTGACCCGACCGATCGAGAAGCGGCCCACCCGAGTTTCCCAGGTTGATGAGCGCGTCGGTCTGGATATAGAAGGAGTAGTTGTCACTGGGTGAGACGGGCAGGTCGGCCTCGCTCCGGATCTCCGATCGCTCGATGACCCGCTCGCGCGCCGATATGATGCCGGCGCTGGCACTGTGGGAAAAGCCGAAGGGGCTGCCGATGGCCACTACCGTCTCGCCAGCGCGCACACGGTCCGAGTCGCCGCGCGGCAGCTCGTGCACGGGCGAGCCAGCTTTGACCGACAAGAGGGCAATGTCGGTCAGCGGGTCGAGCCCCGCCACGCACGCGGGCAGTTCACGGCCGTCATAGAGGCGCACGCGGATGTCCACCGCGCCCCGAACCACGTGCTCGTTGGTGACCAGCAGCCCGGCCCGGTCCACAAAGAACCCTGAACCCACGGAGAGAACCGCGTTGGCGGCACCGCGCCCGCGACTGGAATCAGGGACGATGGTGCGCACATGGACCACGCCCTGCCGGGCGGACTCCACCAGATCGGCCAGCGAGGGCGCGGCCGCGCCTCCTACCGGGCTCCCGGCCTGCGCCTGGCCCGCTCCGCACCAGCCAAGCAGCAGGACAAGGGCGTGCCGCCACACGATCTTTTCACTCGCTCGGCTTCACGCGACCCTGCCCGATGATGTTGCGCAGAGCCTTGCGATCCTGAGATGACAGCTTCTCCTGCGGGGGTTGGGCCGGAACCGCGTCTGTGTCGGTGCCCGTGCCGTCTCCGCGCATGAGCACCTTGCCAGGGGCATTCTTGGCTACGCCCTTGACCACCTTATCGGTCGCCTCATCCACCAGACCGCCGACCTTCTGCTTGGTCCCCCGCCGAAGTTCCTGCGATTCCTTTGTCTCCCAGATGGCCTGAACGTGCTGAAAGAAGGTCCGCTCACCCAGTTTCACGGTCATGCCATAGAAGACCCCTGCGCCAAACAGGCCCAGGAACAAGGCGAACTTCAGCAGGCGAAACACCCCTGTCTAGTTAGCATCGGTCACTTCAGCGCGCCAGTTCTTGAGCGTTTTGATGAACCCGGGGAGGGTTCGCTTCGCCCTTCGGCCCCCCACCCGCCACCACCTCCCCGCTCGCTTCGCTCGGCCTCGCCATGCCCTCCCGCGATAGTGGCGCGGTTTAGGAAGTGGTTTGTCGAGTACGACACCGCTGCGTGGGACAAGCAGCTTGAGGCCGACGTTGCAGCGGGCAGGCTCAATGCGCTGGCGACCGAGGCGCTCCGCGAACACAAGGCAGGTCGCACCACAAGCCTGTGATCCATCGTGCGAGCAACCGGTTCTGGCGCTGCTATCGCCCGCTACCTGAAGACGTCCGGAAACGGCGGACATAGCCAAGGGGAGTCCTGCACACCACCGCGCCGGTCCCCGTCCAGTTCTCCGCTTAGTCGCCCCGATCATATTTCATCGTGCGAAGCGTGTCGATGGCGTCCTCCCGGGTAACGAATTCGCGCTCTCGGCCCGTGCAACGGAGGTAGTAAGTCTCGCCGCTCCTCGCCTTGAGCTCGAAAAAGCTGGATTGTTTCGATCACTGAGCGCCGGTCAAAACCGGCAAGGCGTTGTGAATGCAAGAGTCATACAGTAAAGGAGTAGCGACCCGTACTGGCCCCGAGTCATGCGTCATCGCCCGGAAGCGCTTGCCCCACTTCAGGGCGAGCAAGAACCTTGCAGCGCGGATCGACCTGTTCACGGGTGGAGCCACGTGGAGCCACAGCGACAGAGCCGCCCGCGAACCCTCAGAATCCCGAGCACGCACCGCAGATTCATCCACGTCGTAACGAGAGCATCGCCCGTGCAACCGTGGTGCTAGACTCGCCACACGGCTTGCTGCTGTTGAGCACACGGAGGACCCCATGTTCGAGATGTCAACGGGCGTTGCAGCACTTCTCGTGGCTGGCTTGGCGGGCCTCGCGTGCACCGGTACGTCCGGTCTGAATTCTGGAGGGAGCACCGCGGGCGCTGGCGGTGTGGTGAAGGGCGGACAAGCAGCCGGCGGCGTGACCGGTGGTTCAGGTGGCACGATCGGTGCCGGCGGATTCGCGGCTGGGGGAACCGGCGGCACAACGACAACCGGCGGCACCACTGGCGCCGGTGGAATGACCGGCGCGGGTGGAACGGTCAGCACGGGTGGCACGAACTCAACCGGCGGCACAACGGCAACGGGCGGCAGCACTGGCGCCGGTGGAGTGACCGGCGCGGGTGGAGGAAACACAACAACTGGCGGAACGAACGGGACCGGCGGCGCCAGTGCGACAGGTGGAACGAACGCGAGCGGTGGAACGAATGGAACTGGTGGATCTGGGACTGGTACCGCTGCGAAGACCGACGCGGGCGTCTGCTCGTCGGCAGACGCTTCGTCTCTCCCTGCCGTCACGGAGATCACCGCATTCAGTTTCAGTGCTACAAGCAGACTCCCGTCGAATCCCCCACCTCCAGTCAATCTGACAGTTACCGATTCGGCCAAAGCCCAAGACGCCTACCAGGCAACCCTTGACCTCCTAATCTTCACATTAATGCCCGGATTCCCGTCCCAAAGTTGCCCCGCGGACTTCGGTGTCATTTACGATCTCACGTTCTTTCTTTTCGGTGACGCGGGCGCCCTGCCCGTCAAAGTGGATGCGAGCGGTTGTCTTCCGGTGAGCATCTCGGGAGAATCTTGTGAGCGAAGGGCGAATGAGGCGTACTTCAGCCGGCTCGCGCAGGACCTCGGTATTCCTGAATCTCAGATCTACCCTTATGTTCCACCGGGCTGAGACCTAGCACTACTGTGTCGATTTCTCCCGTCGCCGTCGCTGCTGCGGGCTCCGTCCGCGGCCTCGCTCCTCGGTCAGATACGTCGAGTATCCGGCACTCCCACGCCGACACCCCCCCCTATTGTGACCATCCCGCCGGCCGCAGCCCACTCTCGCACCATGCTTGCGGGAGTGCCGGCCCATTTCGGGACAGTTTTCCGACCCAGAGGATGCCTTTGCGAGGGCCGTGCCCGTGACCCACGTCCTGCTTCCGCTCGGCAACAGGGAATGTCTCCGTGCATAGCTGGGCTATTCCTCGTACAGCTCCGCGCTCGCGAGAGCATTGTCGCCATCGTCTCCACCGGCGATGAGCACCTTCCCGTTGGGCAACAAGGTCGCTGTGTGGCCGACCCTCATCGCGGTCATGTCGCGGGTGGCCGTGAATGTCCCAGCCGTTGGGTCGTATAGTTCCGCACTCGCGAGATTGCTGCTGACCCGGTCGTTGGCCCAGTGTCCGCCGGCGATGAGCACCTTCCCACTACCCAACAACGTCGCCGTGTGGGCATCCCTGGGCGAGGCCATGCCGGTGGCTGTGAATGTCCCGGCGCTTGGGTCGTACAGCTCCGCGCTCGCGACAAGGTCGCCGCCAGCATCACCCCCGCCGGCGATGAGCACCATCTCGTTCCCCAACAAGGTCGCCGTATGTTCAATCCTTGCCGCGGTCATGCTGCCCGTCGCCGTGGATGTCCCAGCCGCCGGGTCATGTAGCTCCGCGCTCGCGAGTGTATTCCCGTCGTTATCCAATCCGCCGACGATGAGCACCTTCCCGTTACCCAATAGCGTCGCCGTATAGCTCTGCCTCGCCGTAGTCATGCTGCCGGTGGCCGTGAAGTTGGCGGCGCCAGTCTTCCTCATGCGGTGACTCCCCAGTGGCCTAGCTGCCGAATCTCGCGGCAGCGCGAGCCTTGGCCTTGGCGGCCTCCACTTCGCGATTCTTGGGTGGTGCGGTGGTTTCCAGCGATCGCAGAAGCCGACCTGCACTACCGGCGATTTCGTCAGCCGCTGCCAGAAACCTCACTTCGTTGGCCTTCGACGGCTTGGCGAACCCGGTGATCTTTCGCACGAACTGCAGCGAAGCCGCCTGTACCTCTTCGGGGGTGACGGGCGGATCGAAGTTGAAGAGCGTCTTGATGTTTCTGCACATTGCTCGCCTGGGCCTGCGTGTTTAGGGTATGGGACGTTGGTCAAGTCCCCTTCGACTTAGGATCTCGCGGATGGCCGTGGCGTGCGTCTCTTCCTGCTTGCCCACCATCGCGAAAAACGCGGACGCGTCGCCCGTGCACGAGCTGGCCAGGGCGTCGTAGTAGAGAACGGCGCTGTTCTCGGCCTCAAGTGCAAATTCGAGTGCCTGCTGCATGTCCATCCTAGCGGCCTTGGCCCCCGCGGGCGAGATCTCGATGACATTCACCAGCGCATCCGCGCTCCCGGGCAAATCTCCTTGAACGAGCGCCGTGGCCATAGCCTCCAGGCGCGTGGCGTGCTCTTGTTCCTGCGCCGCTATGCCGACCAGGACGCGCCGAACCTCCTCGTCCCTGGCAGACCCCGCCATGCTCAGATAGAACTTATCGGCCGCTTGCTCGGCGGCAATGGCGTTGCGAATTGCCTGGGCCAACGTGATCGCCATGGACGTCCTTTTCTTGAGGGCACCGTGCCCCTGCATGCCGCGGATCTCACCTCCATCGGCGTAGTATTTGCCATGTTCATGTCAACGATGCCACCCGCCCGATGAGCATCGAGAACCACCGGTGGGGATGAGTTATCGACCCCAACCGGAGGGCGCGCTGATCAGTATACGGCTGTCGTCCTTGCTGATGATTTGGCACCCGGGGAAGACATCGGCCGAAATCCTTCGGACTTCCTCCCATTGGTACTTGTCGACTTCGATGCAGTTGAGCGCCAGTCTGCCGCCAGGTGAAAGGCCTTCCCGGCACTGCCTCAGGAAACGCGGCGTTGTCACAAAGCCGGGCACGGCTCTGCCCTCGAATACATCAACAAACACCAGATCGTACTTTGAGGTGGTGGCAAAATCGGGCTATTGCATGACGGAAATCGTGGTGGTGGTGTCGGTCCACGCGGACGGCACGATGGTCAAGAAGGCCGAAGCTTTGGTCACCGAGCAGGAGGCGTGGGTAGTTACCGCAATTGCTCAACCTTGCGTTGATACTCTTCGACCAGGGTGACCAGCGCGGCATGGGACCATGCCAGCGGCGACACCGACAGGGCCGCGCCGCTTGTGGGATCGAGCTGCTCGGGAAGCACGCCCGACGGCAACTTGTGCGCCTCCACCCAGCGCAAAACGTCACGGGCTGGCTCAAGCTCGGATAGGCTGCCCGCGCACGCCACCGCGTGCATGCCCAACCAGATGGTACAGAGGAACCACGGGTTGCCTGGGACGCTGTCGAGATCGCGGGACACCTGATGGTAGTAGTCGCCATGATAGCGCGCAACGCCTCCCACCGGTGTCCGGCAGGTGAGACCATCCCGAACCGCCTTCATGGTGGTCACCACACGCGGATCGTCGGCCGCAAAGGCGCCGAACATGAAGGCCCCGGCCAGCGACGCGTCAAGGGTCCTGTCCACGGTGACCTCACCCGCGTCGCTGACCGCGATCATGCGCGCAAACCGGCCCAGCTCGGGCCGGTAGAGATGGCGGCCCATCGCCTCCCGGATCTCCAAGGCAGCGGCCGCATATTCGGCCGCCCGCTCTGTCTCACCAAACGCACGTGCGAACTCGGCCGCCGCATCCAGGCCGCCCACCACGGCGCCGCAGGTGAAGGTGCAGATGCCCCGCCGTTCCTCCCATAGATCGTAGCTTGGCCCGGGCAGGCGCGTGACCGGATCGCGGTAGCCAGCGAGGAAGCGCGCGCTCTTCTTGACCAAGCGGCCGTACAGCCCCTTGATAGCTTCCACATCCTGCCAGCGCTGGAAGTGGTGCCACAGCGACCACACGACAAGGGCGGTCTCGTCTTCCTGGATGGGTAGCTGCATGTCGTAGCCGGGAGGCGCCTCGCCTGCGCCGGCCGAGCGGGCGCTGGCGCCGTCGCATCCCTTGCCGGCCGTGCGGAGTCCCATCCAAGGGTGCCAGGACGAGCCGAGCTGCCCGTCAGCGGTGTACTTGTGCAGAAGGTAGCCTTCGGCGGTCAGTCGGTCAGCGCAGAACTCGTAGAAACGGAAGGGCGCTTGCTGAAAGCCAGCCAAGTCGAGCGCATGGGCCGCCAGGGCGCCGTCACGCGGCCAGCAATAGGCATACGTGTCGCGGGAAAAACTCAAGATGTCGCTGTCCACGGCCGCAATCACCGCACCGCTTTGGTCGATGTGCGTGCGCAAGATGAGCAGCGATCGCCGATGGAGATCAGCCACGCCTTCGGGAAGTCCCAGGTTTTCAACCGACGCCCGCTTGCCCCACAGCTTCCAGTAGTCGCGCGTGCGGGCCAGGAAACTCTGCGGCCCGCGCTGGACCACCTTGGCGTTCAGTTCGCGCACGGCGTCCCAGCTTCCCTTCCAGTTCGGCCCCATGGCAATCCAATAATCAACCTCAGCCGTGGCGTTCGGACCGACTTCGCAGCAGGCCGCCACCACCGAGTCGACCGCCCCCTGGGCCACCAGACCGCGGCCGAGTTCACCATCCTCCGCGTCGCGGAACGTCCCTTCTTTGCCAGGGAGATTCTTCTGTCCTATCGCCCAGTGCTCGACGCCGGCTTGCGAGCCGACGCGCAGGTTCACCAGAAAGAAGCGGGGCCCCTTGTAGTGCACGACGGCGCGACAAACCGGGTCGTAGATCGCCGTGTCGCCTACGTCGCTCTCGCCGATCGCGAGGTTCTGGTGAAAGAAGAGGCGGACCTGCCGCGCCTTTGGCCGCTGGTTGTGCACCACGACCCGGCGGAGATATAGGCTTTCGTTAAAGTCCACGCAATCAGAACAGGACAGCAACAAACCCACGCCAGGGTGCTGACACTGCACCTCGGTAACCAAGGTGTCGGGTTGGTAGCGCATCGCCAGGTTCCAGCCCTGCGCGCGTTCGATCCAGGTGAAGGTGCCGTCGACGAAGGCGCCGAAACGGCAGAGGGCGCCGTGCACGTGATTCTCGCGCCCAACATGCGGATAGGACAGCTCACGCAACCGGTAGTCGCCGTCGAAAGCAACCAAGACTTTGCCGTTGCCAAGGGGTAGGTCGCGCGGCATGGGTTCTCCTCCTGCGAGGTTAGTACTCGAAGTGGAGCCGGCACGCCACCAGCTTGGCCGGCCCGCGGTCGGCATTGTAGCCGGGATTCAGGACGTACTGGCCATCAACCGAAAGCCACAGACCGGGAAAGGCATTGAACGAATAGTATGCCTCGAACACCCGCTCAGGCCGGTAGTTGAGCTGCCCGTCGCCAAGGAAGTTCCCCAGACCACCCGCCGCCAGGTAGTCGCGGTGCGGATCCGAAAGGCCGTCCTGTACGAAGGCAATCGCGATGGTGTCACGCGGTCGAAACCAAAGCCGCCCACGCATCGACAGGCCCGCGGTCAGCGACCTGTCGATCTCGGCGAAGGCGTAGGTTTCGGTGCGCCCGTCGTTCCAGCTATAGCGGGCGAAGAGGCCCGCGTCGCGAGTGAGGTTCTGGTCCAAGCCGACTCCAAAACCGAGCTTGGCTCGATCGCGACGCACGTTGCCGACGGCTGGAGTGCCGCCGGTTGCGGCGGCGTAGGCAAGAGCGTCGCTGAATCCCCCCATTTTGGCGTAGTTGAGAAAGGGTGTCAGACGCACGCTCCCCTGGCGTCCCCAAAGGGCATGGCGATGCTCGACTTCTAGATTTTCTCCGAAATGGGCCCACAGCCGGTAGTCGAGCGGGAGCCCGTTGGATTCCTTGGGCTGCGCAAAATGACCGAAGCGGAAGGCCCAAGCGTCGCGATAGTATTCGACGGCGAAACCCACGGTGTAGCCGCGCGCGTCGGCAGCGTAGTCGGAGGCGCCGCCCGCCATCAGGGCCCAGTTGAAGAACTGGGTGCGCGGGTCGTGCGCGAAGGCATTGTTATCGAAAACGTCGATGAGCGCCATCTGCCCAACAGTCACAACCAAGCGACGGGAAGACACCTCCCCGCCGAACTGATTTGGCCCCGCCTCGACAGGCGCTTCGTTCCCACCCAGCCGGATGGTCTGGCGAAGAAAAGCCCGCGCGCTGTACAGCCGAGCGGTTGCGTCTGCCGCCTTCTGGTTCTCACCGTTACTCAGGCCGCCAAGGCCGTGCAGCCCGGACATGGTGGTGCTCTGAAGCAGCTCTGGGTTGAAGAACAGCTCGGCGCCTCGCCAGAGCCGGTGTCCCAGAAAGAGCGTTGCCGTGAGTGTGTAGCCCGTCTCGTGCTGCGACTTCAGACTGTGTTCTCCGTCGTATGCGGCCGAGAAGGCCGGGTGCATCTGCCAGACGTAGGTTGTCTGGAAGTTCGCGTTCCAGTCCTCCGGTCGCAGTGCCCGCGCCAACCACGCGGGACGTTCATCAACCTGGACCGCCGAGGGTGGCTCAGGGCTGACGTCCGTGACCGCCGGTTCAGCCCAGGCCGACGACGCGAGACACACCGCTCCCGTCACGAAGGCAGGCGCGACTTTGGAAGCGAGAGGGATGCTCCTGCGGGCAAGCACGGCCCCTGCGTCTAGCACAACTCAGCCCGGGAGACCCACCCGAAGAAGGAGTAGTCCCGATATAAGGGCCGTGGTTCGGGCTGGGATGAGCCCGCCGCGACCACGGCCTATTCAAACCCCCGGGGAAGAGTCTACTTCACGAAGATGCTAGGCACGGGCGGAGCGGGCATGTTGGGGGTGATTTGGAATCCCGTGTGGGGGGGCTGGTTGTAGGTTGACTGCTCAAAATTCACCTGCGCCCGGTAGGNNCGGATCGTGCATGAGGGTGTAGATCCGGCGCTTGGTCACATCCGTCGTCGTGTACATGCGCAAGGCCGTGTTGGCGGTTTCGCGCCAGATGATCTCTTCGCGCCAATCGCCCAGCATGTCCGCGCTTAGCGTCGGGGTGTTCTTGGTGCCGTTGCAGCCCGAGCACTCGGCGCAGGTCAGCAAGGTTCCGCCACTCGCCTTGGTGATCGAGTTGGCGTTCTCAAGCTCGCGCCATTCATCGGCGTCCCAATAAATGACGAAGTTGCTCCCGGCCGAGAGGGAACTACTGGCACCGGTGGCGCACAGGACCTGGGCCCCGCCGCCATTACACGATGCGCTGGTTTCGTCGCCGGCGCCGACATATTCGCCACGGCCGCGATTGGCGTCGGTGCCGGGTTGGGTAACCTTGTAGTAGAACGTCTTGCAGGTGTCAGCATCGTGAGCATCACTGCCACCCAGAGACTCGTGAATCGAGAACACCGAGATGCCCTTGCCAGGAACCAGCGGTGCGATGTCCATGGCATCGCCATGGCCCATTCCCGAGTCACACCTGAAGGTTCCGTCGCTGTTGATGACCCTTGCGCCAGGGATGATCTCCTGCGCCCCGTCGTCGTCCACATCGGCCGCCATGCACGAGTGGTCGCCGCCGCCATTGGTGATTTGGGTAATGCTGTCATAGACCCAGTTCTTCGCCAGTATCCCATCCCGGAAGGTCATCGCAGACACGGTCAGGTAGGTGTAGTAGCCACGGCCCGAGATCATGCTCGGCAGACCGTTCGCAACGCCGGCACCGCCGGCAGCGGGGACATCCTTCACGAACGCAAACCCACCGGTGAAGCGCTGCGACCGGTTTCCGTTCGAATCGCCCCAGTTGGCATAGTGCGAGTAGAGCACCGGATACTCAATGGTGTCCCGCTCCGCCCCGGTCGTGCCGTCGAACACGGTCCACCACTCCGGCCCTCCCAAGGCCATGCCGCGAGCACCCCGGTAGTCCTTGCTGTTGTCGGCGCCCGCCGCTGGCCCTTTTGCCAGGTAGTTGCCCAGGCCATCCTTGGTCCCTGGCGCGGTCTTGATGGCCAGCTCGGCCTTGCCGTCGCCATCGAAGTCGTACACTGACAATTGCGTGTCGTGCGCTCCGGCGCGGATGTTCATGCCCACATTGATGGTCCACAGCTTCTTTCCAGCCATGGTGTACCCATCAATGATGCAAGGGTCTGTCGTGCCACTCGACGCAGAGTCTTTCGCATTCGACGGATCCCACTTGAGCACGATGTCCATTTGACCGTCGCCGTCCAGATCGCCCGGCGTGCCATCGTTCGCGCTGTACGATCCCGACGGCGGCGTAATCGGAATACTCAGGTACTGCTGCGCCCAAGGCGCGACTGCAGCAGACTGCGGCCCCTCGGTCCCTTTGATCACGGCACTCACCGAATACTTCGAGCTGGAGGAACCGGCTGCGTCTAGGTAGTTGGTGCTATCGGTCACGTTCGCCAACTTGGCGCCGTTCTTGTAGAGGTTGTACGAAACATCGCTGTCCGTTCCGGTGTATTCGTAGCCAAACATGCGCCAACCAACATAGACGCCACCACTGACCACCACGGCAACCACGCCGCGATCCAGGTTCTCCATCTGGTAGTGGCCGCTGCCTCCCCCCGTAACCGACGTCTTGGTTGCACCACCCGCACCCGTGACGACACCACCTGAGCCTTGCGCACCGCCGTCGGTGGCAATGCCGCCTGAGGCTTGGACGCCGCCGGTCTTAGTACCGCCGCCGCCCCTGCCGCCGGTGCCGGTGGCACCGCTGGCGCTGGTCGTGCCTCCCGTCACAATCGAGCCGCCAGTGACACCGCCGCCGGTCGCAGTGGCGCCGCCTTCTGTTGTGGCGCCGCCTTCGGTTTTGGCGCCGCCGACCGAGGTGCTACCGCCGGTAGCAGAAGAGCCGCCCACGCTTGGCGTCGAGCTGCCTCCGGTCGCAGCATGCGAGCCACCCATCACATTCCCGGCCCCGCCCATCACGCCGCCCGAGCTAGTCCCCCCGGCCTTGGCGGTCGAGCTGGCCCCCGCGCCGGACGAATCGCAGCCTTGCAGCAACGTGACGGCGCTGCCAAGGAGCAACGTCACGCAGATTCGCGCAAGAGTTTTTATCGCATTCCGAGTTCTGGTTCGCATCGCATTCTCCGTGGTGCAGGTTTGGTGCGTCTTCGCAAAGATGATTGATACGTGGTCTATGCGATGACGGGCTGACGCCTACTGATTCGCCAACTTAAGGGGCGACTGCTCGCCAAAGTGGGTCAAAACCTTTTGCGGTTGTTGGCTTCAATGATACTAGACGTCTGCGTCATGGAATTGCTGGCTACAATCTAGGTGGCGCAATTTGATGATCCCGTCCGGCCGCAGAAAGTGCCCCCTCCTGGGCACCGCAATGACCCGCTTTGCTGAGTAGCTGCCCCTTAATGGCCGTGGAGGGCTCCGCACAAAGCAAAGACTCTCTTCCCGGCATCGTCGTGCGAGGGATGGAACGCGGTGCTCTATTGGCGTTGAGGACGTTGCCTGTGTGGCTCAGCGGGACTTGGGGCGAATGACCAAGGGTGAACTCGACCAGGGCTGGCAGCGGCTGGCGAGCCGGCTCGCGCGAGGAGAGCACCGGGAGCCCCCGATCGCCCTGCGTCGCCGGTTTTCATGGAACAAGTGGGCCGTGGCAGGAACGACCGCCGTCGCGCTGGGGATCGTAGTCTATCGCCTGCCGCTTTGCCCATTGGATAGACCCTTGCAGTACATCGTCGAGGGAGCGACGGTCGGACCGGCTGAGACCATCACCGCCACGTCGTCGGCACGCGTGGTTTTTTCCGACGAGTCCCACCTGGGAATCGAACCGTCAACCAGAATTAAGATGCTGGGCACCGACGCGCATGGTGCCCACGTCGCCATTGCCGACGGGTCCATCGACGTGTTCGTCAAGCACCGCAAGGACTCTTCCTGGCGCTTCGAGGCCGGGTCATTTTCGATTCTGGTGAAAGGGACGGCGTTCCGTCTTGGCTTCGACGCTGCGAAAGGCCGACTGGACTTGCACATGCAGACCGGCGCGGTTGAGGTGCGGGGTCCACACCAGGATCGCGTCTGGACCCTGGGTGGAGGCGAGTCGCTAGAACTGTTGGCGAACCCGCCGCGCGAGGCGCCCAGCGTCGCTCCCGTCGAGGTCACACCCACGCTGCCACTTGCGACGCCAGTGGAAACCTCGCAAGCCAGCCGGATCGCGGCGAGGCACGCCGCCCCTGGCGGCCCAGGCCGGCTCGCGATACACGATGGGGAGTCCGCAAGCCATGCAGTGCCCTGGTCAGACCTGATCGCGAAGGGGGACTTTTCCGAAATCGTGCAGGACGCGGAAAGACGCGGTCTGGATGTGACCCTGGCTCGCGCCTCGGCCCTAGATCTCACCAACCTCGCGGATGCGGCTCGCTACATCAAGAAGCACGAAACGGCCCGCCAGGCCCTGCTGGCCCTGCGTGCGCGCTTTGCCGGAAGCGAACGTGCGAAGGATGCCGCCTTTTTCTTGGGCCGCCTTTCCGAAATCGGGCCCGCGTCATCCGACGCCGCTCTGACGTGGTATGACACGTACCTCACAGAAGCCGGCCGGGGACCCTATGCCTCCGAGGCACTCGGCCGAAAACTGACCTTGCTTGTGCGCAAGGACGCCGAACAGGCGCACAAGGTTGCACGGTCCTACCTGCAACGGTTTCCCCAGGGGAATGAGGCCGACCTCGCCCGCTCCGTTGTGGAATCACCGGCCGAGTGACTGCTCTTTTTGCCCCCTTGCTTTTCGCCGTAGGGTGACCCATCCGAGTTCCGGTTCGCACTGTGTCCTCCGTGGTCCAATTGAGCATTGCTGCAAAAGGCCTTGTCGCTTCCCCAATTTCGCACTGGAGGGCCGAGGACCTTCGGCTCACACATCGAGCGGCACCTCCGGTCATCAACGGACGCAAGGCCTCCCGGTGGGCGATGGTGGTGCTTGTCCCGCCAAACAGAAAGGCCGTGGTTCCGGCCGGGAGGATGCAACCGGAACCACGGCCTGTCAAAGAGACTCGCTGCGAGTCTACTTCACGTGCATGTTGGGCACGGGCGGATCGGGCATGTTGGGGCTGATCTGGAACCCCGTGTGGGGCGGCTGGTTGTAGCTTGCCTGCTCAAAATTCACCTGCGCCCGGTAGGTTGGATCGTGCATGAGCGTGTAGATCCGGCGCTTGGTCACGTCCGTGGTCGTGTACACACGCAGGTTTGCGCTGCTCGTGTCGCGGTAGACGATTTCCTCACGCCAGTCGCCCAGGAGGTCCGCGGTGAGCGTCGGGACGCTCTTCGTGCTGTTGTTCGACGCGCAACCGCTCGCGTTCAGCAAGGTCCCACCGCCAACCTTTGTGATCGACGTCCCGTTTTCAAGCTCACGCCATTCATCCTCGTCCCAGTATATGACGAAGTTGCTCCCAGCACCGGGGCCACCCGACGCACCGGTAGCGCACAGCACCTGACCTGGGCCTGAACACGATGCGCTGGTTTCGTCGCCCGTGCCGACATATTCGGCTCGGCCACGCCCGGCGTCGACACCGGGGTTCGTAATCTTGAAGTACATGCTGCAGGTGGCAGCGTCATGAGCATCCATGCCCCCGAGAGACTCGTGAATCGAGAACGTGACGAGAGGCTTGCCGGGAATTAGCTGCGCGATGTCCAGGGCATCGCCATGGCCCATCCCCGAGTCGCACATGAACTTGCCATCGCTGCCGATGGTCCTTGCCCCGGGGATTATCTCCTGTCCCAGGTCCCCGTCCGCATCCCCCGCCATGCATGAGTGGTCGCCGCCACCATTGGGGATAGCCGTGACGCTGTCGTAGATCCAGTTCTGCGCCAACACCCCATTCCGGAAAGTTAGCGCCGACACCGTCAGACGCGTGTAGTAGCCACGCTGCTGGATAATGCTCGGCAGCCCTGTGGCAACCCCATTATCCTTCACGAATGCAAAGCCACCGTTGAAGCGGTCCACTCGGTTGCCGTAGGCGTCGCCCCAAGCGGAGACGCTGCCTCGGGGCACAGGATAGTCGATCGTCGCCAGTTCCTTGCCCGTGTCGCCGGCGAACACTGTGATGTACTCGGGCCCGGTCAGAATGTAGCCGGAGCTGTTGCGGTACACAGCGCTGTCGTCATCGCTAGCGGCGGGTCCCGTGCTCAGATACGCACCGGTTCCGTCCTTGGTTCCTGGCGCGGTCTTGACCGCCAGCTCCGCCTTCCCGTCCCCATCGAAGTCGTATACCGACATCTGCGTGTAGTGCTGGCCGGCGCGAATATTCGGTCCCAGGTCGATGCGCCACAACTGCTTACCAGCCAACGTGTACCCGTCTATGATGACGTCGTCGGTGACGCCCGATTGGGAATTGTCATGAGAGTTCGCCGGATCCCACTTGAGCACAATGTCGACTATGCCGTCGCCATCGAGATCCCCTGGGCTCCCATCGTTCGCGCTCGAGCCGGATACCGCCTTAAGCGGGATGCTCGTGTAGTTCTGCGCCCAGGGCGTGACCGCAGGAGACTGCGTCCCCTCGACCCCTTTGATCACGGCAGTCACCGTATACTTCGAGCTGGTGGTGCCCGAGGCGTCCAGGTAGTTGGTGCTATCGGTCACGTTGGCCACCTTGGTCCCGTCCCGGTAAAGGTTGTACGAAACGTTGCTGGCCGTGGTGTCGTACTCGTAGCCAAACATACGCCATCCAACATAGACGCCGCCTGTGACCTTCACGGCGACCACGCCGCGGTCCAGGTTCTCCATCTGATAGTGGCCGGTCCCCGCTGGGACGGTCGTGTTTCCACCCGAGGGCGAAACGCCGCCGGTGCTCGCCACACCGCCGCCGCTCGTCGTACCACCGCGGCCGCTTGTGCCGCCGCGGCCGGTTGTGCCGCCGGAGGCGGTTCCCCCGCCGCGGCCGGTTGTGCCGCCGGAGGTGGTTCCCCCGCCGGTGAGGGTGGCACCGCCTGAGGTGGTCTCGCCGCCGGTGACGGTTGCGCCACCAGAAGCGGTTTCACCGCCAATAACGGTTCCGCCGCCGGAGGTGGTCTCACCGCCGGTGACGGTTGCGCCACTGGAAGTGGTTTCGCCGCCAAGACTGGCCAATCCTCCTGAAGCCGTGGTCCTGCCCCCGCTTGGCGCCGAGCTACCGCCGCTCGACGCAGACGAGCCGCCGGTCGGACTGCCGGCCGCGGCGGCGACGCCGCCTGAACCTGGCGCCCCGCCGTTCGAGCTGGAGCCCCCGGTAGACGAACTGCAGCCTTGGACCAAGACGACGGTACCGGCAAGTACCAGAGCCACGCGGCCTCGCACGAGAACTTGTATTGCATTCCGAATTCTGGTTCGCATCGCATCCTCCATGGTGCAAATTTTGCGCATTTCTTGTTCGCGAATCCCTTTTTGTTAATTCTTGTTAAGATTTGTAAAGTTTTGTTAATTGCTCGTCCGTCTTCAGTTCCAACTCCGGCAGTGAAGCGCCAAAGACTATTAGCTCACACAATCGCGCGAAATATCCGGCCACAGATGGCTGCAGCAATTCGGTCAAATGTGTGGCCGCAAAGCCGGCAACCTCCTACACTAGGACCTGTGTCCGACGGGCTCATTCGCGACATTGATTGCGATTCCACCCGGCTGTCCGCCCGAGAGCGGAACAGGGCCGCCCGCGCACGCGAAGAACGAGTGGGTGCCGATGCCGATGACGCCGTTTTGGCCCGGGCAGCCATTGTGGGCCAAGTTTGGGCCCAGCGCGAGATTTGGTTCCGGTTCGCACCCATGGTGTACGGCCTTTTCCGCCGAGCGCTCGGCCCACGCTATGACCACGACGATCTGACCCAAGAGGTCTTCCTCCGGGTCTTTCGCAGGCTGCAGACCCTCGAGAAGCCTTCGGCCATTCGCAGCTTCGTGTATTCCGTGGCGGTTCGCGTGGTGAGTGAGGAAATCCGCCGGTTCACCTGGCGTCGCCGGATAATTGAGCAACGGCCGGAGCTCTCGACGCCTTCACCGGCGTCGCCGGCAGACTTCGAGGCCCGCGAGACTATGTTATGTGTCCAGCGGAGTCTCGATGGGATGCGTGAGAAGTACAGGGCCGCGTTCATCCTCCGATATGTGGATGGCATGGAATGGAGGGACGTTGCCCTCGGGCTCGGCATCTCGCAGGCCACAGTGAAGCGGTACCTGGCCAAGGCCTTGGCTTCCATCTGCAAGTCCGTTTCCAAAGACGAAGGCAAAGCGGCTTTCTGGTGATCGACGACCGAGCCAAAGACCTCCGATACGCGCGCGCAGCGAGTTTCTTGGCCGGAGGACAGAAACCGAGAGGCGGTGAGGCGCCAAGGGCCACCCGCGCCGAGCGGGATCGCCCCTTTCCGAAGAAGTCAGCCAGCTCGCCCGCCGGGCCTGGGCGTGCTGCTTGGCGTGCTCTTTGCGTCGTTGCTGGGGGCAGGCTGCGAGGACTTCGATGGGATTCCTTGGCGCAATTTGTACGGGTACCTGCGTTTGTTGGAGTTCGACAAGGCGAAGCAAGTCCTTCGCGTCCACACCTATCCGCCGTATCTCAACCAGTACATCGCTCAGGACGACGCCGAGGACTTCGTGCTGCCTTGGCCATAGACGACAGGCGGCCAGGGACATTCGCTGCCGCCGGCGAGTTCTTCTCGACAGGAGGGTTGACATCGGCCATGGGATCGGCTCTACTTGCGACGACGTCGCAATATGATCCTTCGCCGAAGCGCGCTGTGGAACCGGCACTCAAGCAATTTCGAAGCCTTCCTTCATCAGCACTCGCTGCGCGCCACGGATGTACGGAAAGCCATCGTGAAGGCGATCCTGGCGCACGAGGGGCACTTCGACATTGAGACGCTGGTGCGCGATCTCCGCGCCAAGGGGATAGACGCCTCGCGGGCCTCGGTCTACCGATCCCTGCCCCTGCTACGCGAAGCAGGGATCATCCACTCCACGGTTCAGGCGGGCGAACGCCGCACTTACGAGTCGGCAGTCGGTCACGATCACCACGATCACCTGATCTGCACCCGCTGCGAGAAGATGGTGGAGTTCCATTTTGAAGCCTTCGAGGTTCTGCAGCGTGAGGTAGCCGCGAAGTACGGCTTCACCTTGACCGATCACTCGCACGAACTATATGGGCTGTGCTCAGTTTGCCGGCGGAAGGGCAGGCGGAGTTGACTGTTTGCGACGATCGCCTGCCGCGGCACAAATTGTTCATGCGACTCCGTCGCAGTACTAGGAGATGTGATCCCATGTTCGCGCACCACCGTCCTTCGGCCCAGATTCTTGTCCTGTTCCTGGCGACCGCGTTCGGCAGTGGGTGTGGCCGCAGAGCAGGCGCCTCGTCCGATGGCGACTTGCCACGGCCGGTGCAAGAGTTGCCGCAAGGGTTGGTCATCCCCGAGGGATCGCCCATGCGCGCGAGAGTCAAGGTCCAGGCGATTGCGGCCAGGCCGGTGCGCCACGAGATGAACGTGCCGGCCACTGCCGAGGCCGATCCTGCCAAGATGGCCAAGATCTCGCCACCGCTGCCGGGCCGCGTGGTCAAGCTGTTGGTCCGCCTGGGCGAGGCGGTGAAGCAAGGCGCGCCGCTGTTCACGCTTGATTCGTCGGATCTCGTGGCGGCGCAGACAGACTATCTCAAGGCGCGGTCGGCCGAGGCACAGGCTGACCGCGCGCTCGCGCGCCAAAAGGATCTGTGCGATCACGGCATCGGAGCCAAGCGGGAACTTGAACAGGCGGAGACCGAGCGCGAGTTGGCGCACAGCGAGCTGGAGCGCGCGGGCACGCGGCTGCGCCTGCTGGGCATGGATCTCGGCCAGGTCGGAAAACCGTTGCAGGTACGGGCTCCGGTTTCGGGCCGCATCATTGACCTGGCCACGACCTCGGGCGAATACCAGAACGACCCGGCCGCGGTGCTGATGACAGTGGCCGACCTTTCGACCATTTGGGTGACGGCCAATGTTCCAGAGAAAGACATCCAGCGCGTCTCCGTGGGCGACGAAGCTCTGATCGACTTTTCCGCCTATCCGGGAGAACGATTGATCGGCCGGGTGCAGTTCATAGGCGAGGTGCTGGCCCCGGAAACCCGCAGCGTAAAGGTGCGCATCGAGCTGAACAATGGCCGTGGCCGCCTGAAGCCGGGCATGTTCGCGCGCGTGACCCTGCGAGGGAAGGAATCGCCTGAGCTGCTGGTGCCGCCCGCGGCGCTCGTGGTCCGCGCGGACAAGAGCTATCTATTCGTCGAGAAGGCGCCCTGGACATTCGAGCGCCGGGCAGTAGAGGTTGGCGACGCCCTGCCCGAAGGAACCTGCATCTTGCGTGGCCTGGCTCCCGGTGAGCGCGTCGTTACCGCCAACACCATCGTGTTCCCGTGATCGAACGATTCGTGACCGCCTGCTTGCGCAAGCGCTGGCTGGCGGTGGCCGTCTTCATTCTGTTTTGCGTTTTCGGGTACTACTCGTTCACCACTTTGGCCATCGAGGCCTACCCAGACATCACCGACACCACGGCGCAGGTGATCGCCCAGCACCCAGGCCATGCCGCCGAGGAGGTGGAAGAGCAGATTACAGTTCCGCTTGAGCGCGAGCTGAACGGCATTCCTGGCCTGCAAGTCATGCGTTCGCGCAGTACCTTCGGTCTTTCGCTGATCACTCTGGTGTTTCGCGATGGCGTGGACGATTACTTCGCCCGTACGCGCATCCGCGAACGCATCGCGAGCGCGAGGCTGCCCGATGGTGTGAGCCCGACCCTGGACCCGCTGACCTCCGCGGTGGGTGAGATCTATCGCTACACGCTCGAGTCCGGCACTCGCACCGTGCGCGAGCTGACGGCGATCCAGCAATGGGTGGTCATCCCCGCGCTCAAGCAGGTGCCCGGTCTCGCGGACGTCAGCACTTTCGGCGGCGAGACGACCGAGTTTCAGCTCGCCCTCGATCCCTCGAAGCTGGCGCAATACAACCTGTCGCTCCAGCAGGTCATCGGGACCATCAAGGCGAACAACGCCAATGCGGGCGGCAGCTTGCTGGTCCGCGGCGAGCAGGCGGCGGTCATCCGCGGCATCGGCTTGATTCGCTCGCCCGAGGATCTGGGCAACATCGTGGTCAGCTCGGTGCGCGGCACGCCGGTGTTTCTCAAGGACCTCGGCCGGCCGCAGTTCGGTGTGCTAACCCGCAAAGGGATAGCGGGCAAGGACCAGGTGCCCGACGTGGTGACCGGCATTGTCCTGCTCCTGCGCGGAGGTAACCCGTCGCAGGTCCTCGAGGGCGTACACGCCAAGGTGCAGGCGCTCAACCACGG
Organism: Myxococcales bacterium; assembly: GCA_003158395.1. Taxonomy (GTDB): domain Bacteria; phylum Myxococcota_A; class Polyangia; order Fen-1088; family Fen-1088; genus Fen-1137. The sequence goes on from PMIX01000075.1 coordinate 25,333, forward strand.
TGTCCTGCCCTCCGACGTGAAGATCATCCCCTACCTCGACCGCACCGATCTGGTCCACACTACGGTTCACACCGTCTCGCGTACCCTGCTCGAGGGCATGGGGCTTGTCGTACTGATCCTGCTGGCCTTCCTGGGCAGTCCACGCAGCGCACTCATCGTTGCACTCACGGTCCCGGTTTCGCTGCTCTTTGCCTTCGTTCTGATGGCGACGACCAACATCCCAGCCAATCTGCTGTCCCTGGGCGCCATCGATTTCGGCATCCTGGTCAACGGGGCCATCGTGGTGCTTGAAAACGTTTTGCAGCGCCGCGAAGAGCGGCCCGAGGCCCATCTGACCGAATCGGACGTGCGCGAGGCGGCGGTACAGGTCGCGCGTCCTATGTTCTTCGCCACGGCCATCATCATCACGGCGTATCTGCCGCTGTTCGCATTCCAGCGCGTAGAGCGCAAGCTGTTTACGCCCATGGCCTACACCATCGGCTATGCGCTGACCGGCGCGGTGCTGGTGGCGCTCGCTCTCATTCCAGGACTCGCACTGTTTTCGTTCGCCAAGCCGCGCAAGACATTTCACAACCCCTGGCTTATTTGGCTGGACCGCCAGTACGAACGCGGCCTGGGCTGGCTGATTCTCCGGCCCCGCCGGGCACTAGTCTCGGGTGGCGTTGCTGTGGCACTCGCAGTCCTTCTGGCTGCCCTAGCCGGCCGTGAGTTTTTGCCCCAACTCGATGAAGGCTCGCTCTGGTTGCAGGTGATCCTGCCGCCCGGCATCTCGCTGGAAAAGGCGAGCGAGATGGCCGGTGAGCTACGCCGGGCCACCCGCGAGTTTCCCCAAGTGAGTTGCATCGTCACGCAGCTCGGCCGTACCGACGACGGCATGGACCCGTGGACATCTTCGCACATCGAGTCCTACGTGGGCCTCCGCCCGTACGACGAGTGGCCATCGGGAATGCGCAAACGCGACCTGATTACGCAACTGGGACGTCGCTACAAGGCGATCCCGGGGGTCAAGGTCAGCTTCGCGCAGCCGATCATCGACATGGTCAACGATAAGATTGCAGGCGCGCACAGTGAGTTGGTGGTCAAGATCTTCGGCCGTAGCTTCGGCGAGATGCGCGGGGTGGCTGGGCAGATTGCCGCTGCCCTGGAACGGGTGCCGGGCGCCACTGACGTCATCGTCGACCAGGAGCCGCCGCTGCCCCAGCTACAGATCGAGGTGGATCGCGCAGCTGCCGCCCGCTTCGGCATCAACGTCTCAGACATCGCCGACCTCATCGAGATCGGGATCGGAGGCGAGTCCATCGGCAACGTCTTTCAAGGCGAGCGCCGCTATGAAGTCACCGCGCGCTTTCTGGCTGAGGCGCGCAGCAGCCCCGAGGGCATCGGCAACCTCATGCTGACCGCGCCCAATGGCGAGCGCATCCCCCTGTCCCAGGTGGCGCACATCGCGCTTCGCGACGGGGAAAGTACCATCACCCGCGAGATGAACCGGCGCCACATGACCGTACGATTGGATCTGCGCGGCCGCGACCTGTCCAACTTTCTCGCCGAGGCGCAGCCGAAGGTTGCTCAGATCATGCGCTCATCGGCGCCTGACCTGCAGGTGGTCTGGGGCGGGCAGTTCGAGAACCAGCAGCGCGCCCAAGCTCGCCTGGCCGTGATCCTGCCCATGGTGCTGGCGTTGATCTTCTTGCTGCTCTACGGTGCCTTCGGCACCCTCCGGCATGCTGCGCTGATCTTGATCAGCGTTCCCCTGGCGCTGCTCGGCGGAATGGTGGCGCTGCATCTGCGCGGGATGACCATCAACGTCTCCAGTGCGGTCGGCTTCATCGCCTTGTTCGGCGTGGCCGTGCAGAACGGCGTGATTATGGTTTCCGCGCTCAATCGCGCCCGCGACTCGGGTTTGCCCTTGCCCCAGGCCGTCGTGCGCGCGGCCAGCGAACGACTGCGCTCCGTCCTCATGACCGCCAGCGTGGCCACCGTGGGCCTGTTGCCGGCGGCCTTGGCCCGCGGCATCGGTTCGGACGTGCAACGTCCGCTGGCCACGGTCGTGGTGGGCGGGCTAGTCAGTGCCACGCTGCTGACCTTGGCGATCCTACCGGTGCTCTATCTCACCATCGAGCGCCACTTCCAGCCAACCAAGGAGGGAAAGGAATGATGGCCCGCGCACGAGTGGGGTTGGTCGCCCTGTTGCTGCTTGTCGGCGCAGGGGCGGCCGCAGACGAATCGAAGGATGCAGCGCCTCGCCTGGAATTCGGGGAGTATCTGCGCCGGGTGTTGGCGGCCAACCCCGATCTCCGGGCCGCGCGTGCGAGCATCGACATTGCCCAGGCCCAGATCGACGTGGCCAAGGTCTTTCCCGATCCGGAGGTCACGGTCGGGGTGAGCCAGTACGACGTTACTCGCCGGGGCAATCCTACCATGGCGGGCGCGCAGTTGAGTGTGCCCATCGAGCTGGGCGGCAAGCGCCACTCGCGCGTCGCGGTTGCGCAATCCGGCCTGGGTGCCGCTGGCTGCGACTACGAGGACGCCACGCGCACGTTGCGTGGCCTGGCGGCCGACGCCTTTGTGGATGCGCTCTATGCCCGCATGGTGGTTGCGCAGAAGGAAAGCGCGCTTTTGCACCTGCAGCGCTTGGTGACGGTCAATGAACGCCGCCTGGCGGCAGGGGACATCGCGCAGGTCGATCTGTTGCAGTCCCGGGTGGAGGCGCAGCAGTTTCAGGCAGACGTCATGGCTGCGCAGGGCGAGTTGCGCGCGGCCGAGGTGGCCATGGCCCAGCTCCTCGGACCCGAGGCAGAGCCGACCTTCGATGTGGTCGGCGATCTCAAATCCGCACCGCTCGCCCTGGATGTGCCACGACTGCTTGCCGCGCTCGAGCAGCGCCCCGACGTTCGCGCCGCAGCCACGCGCGTGCAGGGGGCCGAGCGGCAGATCGCATCGGCGGAAGCCAAGCGCGTGGTGGACATCTCGCTCGGCGCGGGCTGGCAGCACAGCTTTGCGGCGAGCCTGGATGACGGGTTGCCGGCCGCGGACTTCTTGTCCGGATCACTGAGCGTGCCCCTGCCATTCTCACGCATCTATAAAGGAGAACTCGAAGCGGCGCGGCACACGCATCGCCAAACCCAAAGCCAATTGCAGGCCGTCCGCGCCCGCGCCCAAGGCGAGTTGCGCAAGGCCCTTGCCCATTTCCAGGCAGCCTCCGGGCGAGTGGCCCTGTACGACCAAGGAACCCTGTCCGATTCGCTGTCCGTGCTGGAAAAGATTCTTTACAGCTACCAGCACGGCGACGCCACGTTGGTTGAGGTTCTGATTGCACAGCGGACTGCATCGGCTGTCCACCTCGCGTACCTGGACGCCCTGGCCGACCGAGCCCACGCCCTCATAGCCGTGGGCCAGGCAGCCGGCCTGACCGAGGACCTGCTCAAGCTCTGAGCACAGCCCGACGACGCGGATGAAGCCAACCGATGCCTGAGTTGTGACGCCCGCAGGCGCAAGAACTCCCGAAAGTCCTGATTTGCAGCAACGCGATGAACGGGAGCCTTCGGCCGGATCCGCATCGAGTTGATGATTCGCACCTGGTCGAGCGAGAGCCATCCGGGCCCCCTTTCCCCCTTGCGCGAGGCCTCCTCGTCAAGGCACGCTTGGGAAAGGCTGGACGGAACAGAAGGGCTCGGCGGGGGAGAAAACAAAGGAGCAACATGAAATCGCCGAAAGCGCTGTGGACCTGCGGTCTCTTTTTCTTGGCGGCGGCTTCGTGTACGTCGCCCGGTGGCTCCCCCACGGACGCTAGCGCGCGCGCCGGAGCGGGCGGATCGGGGATCTCCGGTGGAAATCCGGGGACGAGCGGCGGCGTGAACGCTGGCGGAGGGACCATCACCGGCGGGCGGCCTGCAACCGGAGGCGCGCCGGGCACGGGCGGTTCTTCGAACGGCGGCGCAGCGCTGGGTGCGGGAGGTTCCTCGAACGGTGGGACAACGCCGGGTGCGGGCGGTTCTCCGAATGGTGGGGCAACGCCGGGCATGGGCNNTGAACGGTGGGGCAACGCCGGGCACGGGCGGCCGCAGTGGAACGTCAGGGGGGGCCAGCGCGGGCGGCGGCAGTAGCGGGGTTGGTGGCAGCAGCGGTGGCGGGGCCGGCGGCGGCAGTGGCGGGGCCGGCGGTAGTGGCCGTGGCAGTGGCGGTTCTGGTGCCGCCGGGGGTCTGGGCGGAGGAATCGCGGGTTCTGGAGGCGGCTCTGGGGCCGCGGGCGGCGCCCCGCCTGCCTGCACTGGCGCGGCCGTGAAGGCGACACTTTCGGGTACGACATACACACTCGACAACGGCCTGGTTCAGGCCAAGGTCGACACCTCCGACGCCACTGTGCCCAGCTTCATCATCAACGGCGTGGAAACCATGACGACGGGAGGCTATTTCTCCTGGGGAACCAACGTCTATACCGCGGGACCGTTCACGGGCTCGCTGTCCGTTGATCCCAGCAAGAACAGTGGCGCGGTCGCCGAGGTCGCCATGACGACGACGTGGGACAAGAGTTCCGGAAAGATTCCGCTGGATCTCGAGGTCCGCTTTGCCCTGCCTCGCTGCTCGCAGGGCCTCTACGGGTATGTCGTCCTGACCCATCCCGCCAGCTACCCGGCTTTCACGCCGGGCGAGTTGCGCGTCAACCACTACGTCCAATGGGATGCCGTCTTTGATTGGTACGCCGTCGATGACGTCCGCCGCGGGGTCTTCACGTCAGTGGCTTCCTCGGAGGCCGCCACGGCAGTCGCGGGTGCGCCCCAGGAGGTGCTGAAGTACCCGTCGGGACCATTCGCCGATCGGCCGGGCTGGCAGAAGTACGACAACAGCATCGAGTGGGGCGAAGGCACGGTCTATGGATGGAGCAGCACCAAGAAGAATATCGGTCTGTGGCTGATCAATCCGTCGAACGAATACCTGCCGGGTGGTCCAATGAAGACCGAGCTCACCCTGCACGATGCTCCTGGAGGCAAAGCGACCCTGCTCAACTACTGGGGCGGCACCCACTTCTACGGAGAGCTGGAGGACGTGAAAGCCAACCAGGTACGGGAGAAGGTCTGCGGGCCCTGGCTGCTGTATGGCAACTCGACGACGACCGCAGGCAGTGCAGGACAAGACGCCCTTTGGGCGGACGCCAAACAGCGCCTGATCGTGGAGAAGGCAGCCTGGCCCTATAGCTGGGAGACGGATTCGCGCTATCCGCCCACGTCTGCTCGGGGCACGGTCAAGGGACAGCTCACGTTCACCGACGCCAACCAACCGACAGCGTCGGTTGCCAATGCATGGGTGGGACTGGCGGATCCGCCGGTCAATGGCTTGCCCAATTTCGAGCATCAGGCCTGGGACTATCAATACTGGGTTCACGCCGACGGGCAAGGCAACTTCTCCCTGCCCAATGTCCGCCCCGGCAGCTACACGCTGCACGCCTTCGTGGCGGGAATCCATGGTGTCTACGTTGGTCAATCCAACGCGGTGGTAGTGACAGCGGGCGGTACGACCGACCTGGGCGCCGTGACCTGGACCCCGGATCGCAAGGGACCAACTGTCTGGGAGATCGGAATCCCCGACCGTGTACCCGCGGAATTCTACCGCGGCGATCAGGCGTGGCACTACGGGACCGCGTCGCTTTTCAGCAAGGACTTTCCCAGCGGGATCAACTACACCGTCGGCACGAGCACCCCGGCAAAGGACTGGAACTTCCTGCAGCCGGGTGGAACCTGGAACGTGCAATTCAATGTTGCCTCGATTCCAACCGGAGCGACGGGGGCGTCCCTGGTTCTCGATTCCGCGGGGTCCGACGGGGTGACCCTGAGCGCTTCATTCAACGGCACGAAGGTCGGCTCCGCCAGCATTTCCTATGACGACTCCTCCATCGCTCGCGACCAACCCCACGGGGTGTGGCTAAGCGGGCGGATTGCCGTACCGTTGGCTCAAATCAAGACCGGCTCGAACACCCTAGCGATCGCTTCCAGCGGCAGCTTGATGTGGGACTACCTGCGGCTGGAATGGGTGACGCCGTAGCGGCGTGACTGAGCTTCTTCTCGGCTGACTTGCCTGGCTAGTGGCCTACTCGGGTTTGTTCGGCCGGCGCAATCTGGCGTAGACTACATCTCGTGAGGAGTCCATTCTGCCGTCATTCGCGCTTCGTGTCCGGCGCTGCCTTGGCCGCTTTCGCGTTCCTTGCGCCCGGCTGCCAATCGAACGGCGGTGCCAGCAGCTCCACCATCTCCGGCGGAAAGACCGGAAGCGGCGGCGTCACCAGCCCCAGCGCGGGTGGCGCCACGGGCGGCGGAGGATCTGCTGCAACCGCCCCCGCCGCAGGAGGTAGCGGAATGGGTGGCGGCAAAGCAACTGGGGGCGTGACCGGCACCGGTGGTGTTTCTGCGTCAGGAGGAACGAGCGGAACAACCTCTTCGGGTGGTGCTGGGGGCACGCTTCCCGGCAACGGTGGCGCGCCTTCGAACGGCGGCACCGCGAGCTCGGGGGGCAGCAAGGCTTCGGGGGGCGCGCTTCCTGGCACCGGTGGTGCGACTTCAACCGGCGGGACCACGAGCCCGGGAGGCAGCAAGGCCACTGGGGGTACGACAGGCGGCGGGGGCATCATGGGCACGGGCGGCACCGGCGCGGGTGGCGGAGGCAGCAACGCCGCGGGAGGGACGACAAACAGCGGGGGCATCATGGGTGGCAGGGGCGGGAGCGGGGGAGCCGGGGGCAAGACCGCGACCGGCAGCACGGGTGGAACCGCGGGCTCGGCCGGCACCGGCTCCGGTGGCGGCAGTTCGGGTGGAAGTCTCGGCTGGGCGGTGCGGATGGCCAATTCTGTTATTGCGCGTCACCCTGATCCCGACACTATCGCCTCCTCAAGCTTTTCTTGGGAGGTTGGATACACGATGTGGACGCTCGAAAAGGTGTGGCGGTCCACCCAAGACCCCAAGTACCTCACCTACATCAAGAAGTATGTCGACCAGCATGTCAACGCGGCCGGAAATGTTTCGGGCTTTAGCGGAGGCAATTTGGACAATTTTCTGCCCGGCTACGCCATCTTGCTTCTTTACGAGCAAACGCAGGGGACGCAGTACCGCAAAGCGGCCGACACCATGCGCCAAGCCTTCGCTACCTACCCGCGCAACAGCGATGGAGGCTTCTGGCACAGTACCGACAAGCCGAATCAGATGTGGGTCGACGGTGTGTTCATGGGCGAGATGTTCCTCGCCCGTTACGGGCATGCGACGGGTGATAGCACCGCCTTCGACGAGGTCGTCACACAAATGACCGACATTGTTAACCATTGCATGAAGACCGACGGGCTGCTCTTGCATGCCTATGACGAAAGCAAAAAGGCCTCGTGGGCCAATCCCACCACGGGTCTATCGCCCGAAGTGTGGAGCGAGGGCCTGGGCTGGTACGCGGTACTCATCGCCGACGTATTCGACTTTCTGCCCGCAGACCACCCCGGACGACCGGGCCTTATGACCATCCTCGGCCAGCTTGTCGCTGGGCTCAAGGCAAACCAGGACGCCCAATCCGGCCGCTGGTGTCAGGTGGTGGACAAATGCACGCTTTCAGACAACTGGGATGAGTCGTCGGGCACCGGGATGTTTCTCTATCTCATCAAGAAATCTATCGACCAGGGCACCATCGACGCCACCGCATACGGCCCCGCGGTCACCAGCGCCTACCAAGGTCTGGTGCAAAAGGCGACCGCCAACAGCGACGGTTCCGTCGACATCAACGATTGCAGCAGCATCGGGGTGCAGGGTAGCTACAGTGCCTATGTCAGCAAACCCAAACAGGTTAGTCCACCCTCGTGTGTGAGTTCGTTCATTGCGGGGACATTGATGGTTGAGAATCCAGGTGCCGCCACCCCGTAGCGCCGACCGATCTATTCCGATCGACACGGGCAGGATCGGCGCTAGGATTGCGCATCATGCGCAAAACCATCCTGCTGGTCTTCCTATTCTCTCTCTTGTCTGTCACAGGCATGGCCAAGGGAGGTGGAATCACGGTCGGGGTCAAGGATGCCAAGGGCGGCGATGTTGGAACCGTCAAGATCAAGTCCCTTGCAGCCGGCGTCGAACTCAAACTCAATCTCCGCGGATTGCCTCCTGGCCAGCACGCCATCCATTTCCATCAGAACGCAAAGTGTGAAGCACCGGATTTCAAGTCTGCTGGTCCGCACTTCAACCCTGAGGGGAAGAAGCACGGCCTGGAGAATCCGCAGGGCGCTCATGCCGGCGACATGCTCAATTTCACGGCCGACGAGAAGGGCAATGCCAAGGCCACGATCGTCAACAAGAGCGTCAATCTCGGCACAGACGACCATTCGCTCTACAGCAACGGGGGAACCGCCCTTGTCGTTCACGCCAAAGCGGACGACATGAAGACCGATCCAGCCGGCAACGCGGGTGATCGCATTGCCTGCGGCGTGATCGTGAAGTAGCGGCTTGGGAGGGGCTACTCCCAGCCCCGGAGAACTTCCGAGGTATCCGTACCGTCGAACGCGACCCGCCCATCTTCAAGCATGATGAATCGCGTGCACAGTCGCGCGGCGAACGCGACGTCATGGGTCGCGATAACCATCGCCGCATCCAGTCCGGCTAAGAGGCGAGCCAGCACGATCTTTCCCGGCGGATCAAGGCCAGCGGATGGCTCGTCGAGCAACAGCAGCCCGGGCGCGGCCACGAGCGCCCCCGCAAGCGCCACGCGTTGCTTTTGACCGTGCGAAAGATGATGGGCCGGGGACTCGGCCAGATGGCCGATACCGAGTGAATTGAGGACTTCCGCAGCCCTTGCAGAAACCTCGCCCCTCGGCCGCCCCTGGCGCAAGAGCGCAAAGGCAACGTCGTCGATGACCCGGGGAAACAGAATCTGGTCCTCGGGGACGTTGAACAGAAAGCCAATCCGCTCTCGGATCTTTGGCAGCGTCTGTCGTGCCAGGACAATGTCGCCAACACGGATCTCGCCTTCGTGCGGGACGAGGCCGACCGCGCTCTTGAGCAGGGTGGTCTTGCCTGAACCGTTCAGGCCGAGCAGGGCAATGCGCTCGCCTGCCGCCACCGAGAACGAAACACCGGAAAGAATCGCTGCGGCTCCCGGTTCGTAGCGGACGCTGACGTTGCGAAACGCGAGAGCAGGCTTGCTCATGCCACACCTCGCACCGCTGGCTCTTGCCGATCGTGTTCGCGCCCTGCTGACCGCGTCGCGTGGGGAGCCAGCCGGCTTTTCGGGACGGACAGCCCACCCTACCCGCCCCGCGCGCTCCGCGCGCGCCCTCGCCGGCGGCGCACCATCGTGGGAGGGCATGGGAACCCGCTCAGGGTTCCCATGTCAACGGTGTGGTTGATGGCCGCGCGCTCTCTCGAATGATAGGGTTGGTTGCTCGCTCATGCACATTCCTGACGGCTTCCTCGACGGAAAGACAGCGGCCACGGCTGCCGCACTTTCTGCCGTCGGTGTCGTCCTGGCGCTGCGCCAGGTTCGCCGCGAACTTCCGCCCCGTCGTATGCCCTTGCTCGGTCTCTCGGCGGCGTTCTTGTTCGCCGCACAGATGGTGAATTTTCCCGTGGCCGGCGGAACCTCAGGCCACCTCGTGGGCGGTGTGCTGGTGGCAGCCCTGCTGGGCCCAAGCGCGGCGATCATTGTGCTTGCGGCCGTGCTCATTGTTCAGTGCTTTCTGTTCGCTGATGGAGGTGTTTCAGCGCTCGGGGCGAACCTGTTCAATATGGGCATGCTGGGTGCCGGCAGCGGGTATCTGGTCTATCGCCTGGTTTCGAGCCGGCTGCGGGGACTGCGCGGGCAAGTGACGGGCGTGGCCTTTGGCGGCTGGATTGCCACCGTCCTCGCGTCCATCGGATGCGCCGGCGAGCTCGCCTGGTCGCACACGATTACGTGGGCGGTGGCTTTCCCGATGATGGCCGGTGTGCACATGGTCATCGGTATCGGCGAGGGCCTGATCAGCGCGCTGGCGTTTGTGGCCATTGCGCGCACGCGTCCCGAGATCGTGGCCGAACGAACGCCCGCATCGGGAGGAAGCCTTCCCGGGGGAGTTCTGCGCTATGGGTTGCTGGTGGCGCTGGGCTTGGCGGTGTTCGTGGCGCCATTCGCCTGTCCTTGGCCCGACGGGCTGGAAAGCGTCGCAGCGAAATTGGGTTTCGAAGGGAGGGGCGCATCGGCGATCGTCCATGCGCCCGTGCCGGATTATCGGTTGCCGGGCATCCATTCGGCCGCTGGCGCGACGGCGCTCGCTGGCGCACTCGGCACTGTGGTGGTATTTGGGTTGGCTCTCCTGCTGGGGCGCATACTGGTGCGCAAGCCCGTGCGAGAATCGACGAAGGATCCTTCATGCTGAGAGACTGGCTCGGCCATCACCACGGCCGTCACGACAGTCCCGTGCACCGGCTGCCTGCGGCGGCCAAGCTGTGGACAGCTCTCACGATCATCGCGGGCACGGTTCTTGTGCCCTGGGAGTGGCACGCCTGGTTCATCGCTGTGGTGGCGTTGTTGTCGCTGGCGGCCTTGCTTAGCCGGATCGCAATCTGGTTTCTCCTTTGGCGACTCCTGTTGCTTTCGCCCTTCGTCTTCGGTGTGGTCCTGGTCAATGCCCTGCAAGCCTCTGTCCACGGAAGCTGGCTTGCGCTGGCCGCTAGAAGCGGAATCTGTCTCTTCACCGTGGTGCTGCTCGCAAACACCACGCCCTTTGGCAAGGTCCTGGGTGCGCTGCGAAGCGCCCGCGTGCCGGCCGTGCTGGTCACGACGCTTGCGCTGATGCACCGCTATCTCTTCGTACTCCTCGACGAATCCGAACGCATGCGACGCGCGCGTGCCAGCCGGACTTTTCAGCGGCAGCGTCGCGTTCGCTGGCACCTGCTCGGAACCGTGGTTGGACAGCTCTTCGTGCGCGCCTCGGAGCGCGCCGAACGCATCTACGCTGCCATGTGTGCGCGGGGGTGGAAATGAGC
>PMIX01000424.1 GCA_003158395.1 Myxococcales bacterium
CAGCACGGCGGCCATGCCCAGCCCGCGCCCGGTGAACTTGGTGGAGAAAAACGGCTCAAACACGCGGCTGCGCGTGGCCTCGTCCATGCCACAACCGGTGTCGGTCACTGCCAGCTCAACGTAGGTTCCCTCGGCCACGTCGGTGTGGGCCACGAAGTCGCGCAGGGCGCTGCGCTCGATCTGACGCTTGCTCAGGCTAAGCGTGACCACGCCCTCCTTGTCACCGATGGCCTCGGAGGCATTGGTGATGAGATTCATCACCACCTGCCGGATCTGGGTCGGATCGCCCACGATCAGGGGCACATCGTCGGCGAAGCGGAAGACCAGGTGCGCCTTCGCCGCCACCGACACCTCCAGGATACGGGAGATCTCTTTGACGATCTGTTGGGGCGCCATCGCCTCGCTGGCGAAGCCGCTGCGGCCCGAATAGGCCAACAACTGCCGGCATAGGTCCGCGGCCCGGCAGGCGATGGTGCGGATCTCAACCATTGGCTCCCGCGCCGGGGCAGAGGCGGGCAGATCCTTGAGCGCCAGCTCGGCGTTGCCTAGCACCGCGGTGAGCAGGTTATTGAAGTCGTGCGCGACCCCGCCGGCAAGCAAACCGAGACTCTCCAGCTTCTGCATCTGCTGCATTTGCGCCTGAAGCGTGCGGTAGTTGCTCTCGGCGCGAATGCGGCGAGCGCCCAACCAAGTACCGATGACCAGGAGGAACGCGACGATTACATACTCCTCCAAATACACGCTCCGGATCCGACCAGCGTCGAGAAGGGTGTCGTTGACGAAGGCCACCATCGCAAAGCCCACCAGCCCCAGCAGGCGCCATGCCCGGCTTCGATCTCCACGCCGCAGCAGGCGCAAGCCACACAGACCACAGAACGCGATGGTCACCAGGTCAGTCGCATAGGCTAGATGGGTGACCAGGGAGACCGTGCCAGAGACAGCAGCAAGCTGTTCCCCCCAGGGGGTCTGGTGGTGGACCAACCCGGTGATCTCCGAGAAGAGAATTCCGTGGTCCGAGACAAGGTTGGCAACGCCGAGGAGGAAGAAGCCCGCGGACAGAGCGGTGAGGAAGCGTTTGGGCCGGAAATCGGAATAGACACCGACGAACCAGGGCAGCACCATCAGGATCAAGCGCGAGAAAGTCGTCTGCCACTTGGTCGCGTAAAGGTACCCAGGGACGTCGACCGCCCGGTACCCCGCCAGGGCGGCCAGGGCGTAGCCGGCGCCCAGCAGGCACAGAAGGGCGAAGAGGGCCTGAAGCGGATCCTTCCGCTGGCCTCTCAGCGAGAACGCGTAGTTCAACCCGTTGTGGCAGAGGACCGCCGCGATCGCGATGAACAGGATGGTCAGCGGACTGGGCATGGTGCCATCCCCGTGGAACACGGAACTGACCGTGACCTGAACTCAGACCTGAACGCTCCCAGAAGGAAAAGCCACATCGCGGCACCCCGCGAAAGTCATGGTACTCGCTTTGCAGCCGCGCCGCACCCCTTCCCTGTCTTCGTCGAGGCGGAGTTTCTGCCACGCTTGGAGACTTACCTAGAACGGGACGTGCGTGCCGTGAGCGGCATAAGAGATCTGTCCATCGCAAGCAGAGTCTTCCGATTCCGCGCGTAGTCGCGGAGGCGTTGGTCCAGAGCGCGGATATCCTGCTAGGGGCTCGCGAGCTGGTAAACTTCGCTGCCCGCCAGCAGGAAGCCCCCAACCCCGTAGTCGTCGAAGTTGGCGAGCTTGGTCGGGCCCAAGGGCCCGGGGTTTTGGGTGTCTTCGGTGCAGGGACGATCACCCGAGGATTGCGTGTAGCCTAGCAGACCGTTCGACTGAAGCGCGACGGTAGAGAGGCCGTTCCAGCCTTTCTGCATAGCCGCACCGTAGGTCGCCGAGTCGAGCAGTCCCTTGCGAATGCCCCAGGCCAGGCCGTAGACGAAGAAATCCGTTCCGCTGGTTTCCGGACCGTCGTCGCCGGTCAGGCCGATGGTCGCACAGTGGGTGGGGTCGAAAAGGCTCTCATTCCAGAAGCCATCGGTGCGCTGGACGGCGATCAGCGCCTTGGCCATGGCCTGGAAGTCCGAGACGTAGGTGGCTCGGTGCGAATCGGTGGTGGGCAGGATGTCGAGAACGCGCACCAGGGCTGCGACGACCCAGCCGTTGCCGCGCGACCAGTAGAGGCTCTTGCCGTTGGGCGCGACGTAGTAGGCGTCGGTGCTCTTATCCGGCGTGCCGTTGGTCAAGTTGTTGTGTATGGCTGCGGTCATCGGCGTCTTGGTGCCGCCACTGGGCGTGTAGTGGAGGTCGCGGTACCAGAGCCCATCCGTCGCGTTCCACAAACCCCCCCCCTGCGTGCTGCGGGCCTGGTTGTACATGGTCCACATGCCGTCGAAGTAGCCACCAGTAGGATAGAGGACCCCCAACTTGGCGAAACTCGGCATGGACATATGGATGGCGTCGATCCACCACCACCCACTCGTACCCGTGGGTGGGCTCGCCACCATGGAGTCGATGCCGGCCTTGATGGCCGTGATGTAGTTGGCCTTCTTGTCGATGTTGTAGAGCTCGATATAGACTTGGCCGCAAGCCTGATTGTCCGCATTGGTCGCGGGAGTGTCATACAGGGCCCAAGAATGCGAGGTGCCCCAGCTCACGGCGTAGTCGTGGTAGCTCGTCTTCTTGGTCGCGTCGGGTTCCACGTTGTAAAGCGCCATGAGCCCTTCGTAGTACGTGGCCCGGGTCCAAAGATTGCTGGACCTGGTCTTGTCCGTGACTATGTCCGCCCCGGGATCCGGATGCTTGTTCATGAACCAGTCATTCGCACTGTGCATCGACGCCAGCACGGCCGAAGCGGCCGGCAAGCCAGTGACCGTGGTTGCGCCGCCTCCGCTGGTCCCACCCGAGCCCGTCGTGCCGCCCGATGTCCCCCCGGCTGCGCCGGAACCGCCCGTCTTCGCTGTCCCGCCCGAGTTGGCGCCGCCCATACTGGTCGTGCCGCCCACGCTGCCGGCAGTTCCGGTTGAACCGCCCGTCTTCGTTGCTCCGCCCGAGTTGGTCACGCCGCCCGAGCTGGTCCCACCACCCGCGCTGCCACCGTTTGCGGTGGACCCACCCGGCTTCGTCGTCCCGCCGGCGCTGGTTGTCGTCCCGCCGGCGCTAGTCGTCGTCCCGCCCGCGCTGGCTGTCGTACCGCCCGCGCTGGCTGTCGTCCCGCCGGCGTTGGTTGTCGTCCCGCCGGCGTTGGTTGTCGTCCCGCCGGCGCTGGCCGTCGTCCCGCCGGCGCTAGTCGTAGAGCCCCCGCTGCTCGCGCCGGCCGCGCCGCTCCCACCGGTCCTTCCGCCCGAGTTGGTCGAAGCCGTGCCTCCGCTTCCAACCCCGGCCCCACCATGATCCGCAGGCGACGAGCTTGAGCATGCGGCGAGCATGAAGGCGGTGGACAGGAAAAACGCCCTAGACCAGTAGATTCGAAGCGTTGCGACGGTCATGAGTACTCCTCACTGCAGTTTTGACACATTCTCCCCGAAACCGATTGCGTGGCATGACGCTCAGCCTCGGAGAAGGCTGAATAATACACGAAGGAGAGATGAAATCGAACGCCCGCATACGGACACTCACGCGTCTAGACGGCCTCCCGCCTCCTTGCGGCTTTGATCGCGTTTCGCTGCACGACCCAGTAGGCCAGCACAATACAGCATAGCCGCGGGACACGACGGTTGGGCGGCATGGGAAAAAGCGGGACTCTCGGCGCGATGTCTGAGCTATAGTCTTTACTGCCTTCGAAAGGAGGCCAGTTGCATGCTGGTACCAGCCCTAACAAATAGTAGGCGTCGCATGGATCTTGACCCGGCGAAGCTCGAACAACGTTTCCGAGGAGGCATGAGATGAACCGAACGATTTTCTGTACGCTGTGGCTTGCGGGCTTTGCCCTGGTAACGGCAAGCTGCTCGCAGTCAGGGCCTGCGACGAGTGGTAACGGAGGCGCTACCAGCTCAGGCGGCAACACCAGTAGCGGTGGTACCAGCGCCACGGGATCGGGCGGTTCAACGAGTTCTGGCGGCGCCACGACCAGCTCTGGCGGCGCGACGACCAGCTCTGGTGGTGAAAGCAGCGCGGGTGGCGTTGCACGCGCGGGTGGTTCCAGCACTGCCGCGGGCGGCACGACGACCAGCTCTGGCGGCACGAGCAATGCCGGTGGCGCTGCCGCAGGTGGTGTGATCCGAACAGGCGGTTCGACCGCCGGCACAGGCGGCACGACCACCACGGGCGGCACGACCGGCGTGGGTGGCACGAGCGCCAAGGGCGGCACGACCGGCGTGGGTGGCACGACCGGCGTGGGCGGCACGACCGGCGTGGGTGGCACGACTGGCGTGGGTGGCACGAGCGCCAAGGGCGGCACAACCGGGTCGGGTGGCGCTAGCGGCACAAGCAGCTCGGGGGGCAGCAGCGGCACCACCATCGATCCGGCCACGGTAGTCCCGGACTTGGTCGGTTTCTACTGGGAAGACTCATGCCAAGGCAACTTCAATCCGGGGGGCCACAACTGCTGGACGGACAGCCAGAGCACGACCTGTCCCTCCGGCGGCATCGATATGGACAAAACTTTCACTGTGAACGGAACCACGGGCCAGCCGTACACCGTCAATATCGAGGTGCGTGGCGTGATGGGGACTCGTTGCTATCAGGGCGGAACGCGCCCCCCGACCGACACCGCCACCATCCAGGATAGCGGCTACAACGCCTGGTGGTATGTCGGCGGAACGCCGTACAACGCCAC
>PMIX01000284.1 GCA_003158395.1 Myxococcales bacterium
ACCACCTCCAGGACCTGGGCTACGGGGTCGCACGCGATTGCCCGGCTCTCGAAGGAGCCGATCTGCCCGTCGGCGTCGAGTACTTCGACAAACACCCTCTCGTCCTGATGCTCGTTGCCAAGAAGTCGTGCTCGCCGACTTGGGACAAGGCCGATCTCGCGGCAGCCGCACCGATGCATATCGAGACGTTGGACCGCGGGCCGCTCGCAAAGTTCATGCTCAGAAAGGGGCTCGACCCGAAGAACCTGCTCTTCACCGTACAGCCAGTGGCAGTCTCCGACGGGCCTGCGCCGCAGCAGAGCAGCGGGTTCGAGATCAGCGGCACGAGCGACGAGCAACGCGAGTGGGTCACGGTGCGTGTGCCCAGCTACGCACCGTGGGCAAAAGCGGCTGTCCGGCCGCACACCGAGCTGTTGCCGTCGCACGCCGGCGATCACTGGATGCGCGTGTGCGTCCCTCGCGAGCTACTCGAGAAGCTCGTCCACGAAGAGGCGGCGTATGCCGTCCGCGCAGGTGACGCGTGGGCGGAGCGCGCATGGGTCCTCGCTGGCAACCTCGGCCGGCAGAACGGGCGGATCACCGCGCGCGTGCGCGCGATCTGCCCAGCCATGGAGGTACACGCGACCGTTGCGGACGTTGTGTTCGGCCCGCAGACCTGGGTGCGCGCCAGGCAGGAGATGGACGCGCGCGGCCTCGATCTTCTTGGGTGGGTTCACACGCACTCTCTCGAAAGGCTCCGCAAGGTGGCGCGGCGCCGAACCGCCGGCGCGGCTGCGACTGCGGCTATGTCAACGCCCGCGGCGGATGCCAACCGCGCGACGGCACCGTCCGATCTCCATGCGGCCCTAGCCGATCTCAAGAGTGGCCTGTTCCTCTCGCAGACCGACGTCGACTCGGCCCAGCGCCTCGGCTTTCGTTCGCCCACGTCGCTCACCGCGGTCCTCGATGCCGACGAGTGCGCGACGGTCGGCGAGTCCAGAGTCGACGAATTCGGCAGCATCATCGGTTTCTGGGGGTGGGCGTACGGCTTTCTTGCACGTAGGTCCGTTCGATTGATCACAGGAGGGTAGTCATGAGCGACTTCTTCGAGATGTCCGCAGTGATGACGGCGATCGCCGAGACGCACGGCAAGAACAGCCGCCAGATCCTCAAATCGAAGCAGCTCGACGAGGTGGGAAGCCAGCTGCTCAGCCAGAACCAGGAGATCTTCGCCAAGATCTGCGGTTTCACACGCGAAATGGTTGAGAGGAAGGCTGGGCTCGCTCGTCGAGCACAGCTCGTTGGCGTCCACCCGCGACGACGCCTCGGTGACAAGGCCATCACTTCGGCCATCCTGCACAACGGCGAGGTGGTCGAACTGGTCGTGCCGGAGGCGGACCTCGCCAAGAGGATAAAGCCCGGCATGATCGGCATCGTCACGGTCGATCACTCCGAGCTTCTTGATGTGTGCGACGAACCACCGTGGGAGTGCGCCGTCGGGATCGTCAGGCACATCAACCGCGCGAACGGCCACACCACGGTCGATGTGGGAACCGAGCACGGTACGAACGACATGACGATGCACGTCGCCTGGAGCCTGCCGCCGGACTCTCTCGAGGTCGGCCAGTCGGTCTACTACCTGAACAGGTTCGTGTACGGCGTGCGAGACGGCGGGCGGCTTTCGTTTCTCGATTCCCACAAGAGATCCTGCGCCTACAACGTCGGGGCCGACGAGGTTTTCGGGCGCCATCAGCGTGCGCTCATCCGGAAGATCTGCGCGACCGTGGATCGCGCGCGACATCCCGAGAATTATCCGAAAAGAAACCGCGACGGCGAAGGCCGCATAATGGTCTACGGGCCGCCCGGGTTCGGCAAGAGCGAGTCGATCCGCGCCGCGGCGGGCGAGGCGTTCAAGGCCGCGCCGAACCTCGAGATGTTCGCGCTCGGTGCCAACGCCTTCCGTTCGAAGTTCGTGGGTGAGACCACCGACCGCATCACGGGGACGTTCGATGCGGTTAACGCGCTGGCGAAAGACGGCAAGATCGTGCTGCTAGTGATCGAGGAAGCCACATCACTGGTGATGGATCGCTCCTCCACCGCCGGTTACCTGGACTCGGGAGTGTCGCTCCAGGCCACCGAAACGCTCATGGCCTCGCTCGACTCGGCGGCCGGCGGCTTGCACGAGAATGTGATCCTGATTCTCACGTCCAACCGGGCCGATCTGATGGACATCGGAGGCCTGGCGCGTTTCGTGAAGATCCCGGTGAAGACGTTCGGCATGGACGAGTTCGAAGCGGTGCTCGCGAACTGCGCCCGCAGGAACTGCGAGTCGTACGACGGATCGTGGCAAGACGGCTTCCACGACGCGACCCGGGCGGCGATGGACACGCAGATTGGGACGATCCTCGTCGGCAAGGAGCAGAAGAAGGTGACCGTGCGCCACGTGCTGAGCGGGCGCATGGCGCAGTGGGTGGATCGCGAGGCCGGCAATTGCGTCGACATGGAGATCTTCGCCGCGAATGGCAACGGCAAGTGCCGCCTGCGGAAGATCACGCCGGCGCTCGTCCACACGATGATCGTCGCGCAGGCCATTGCTGAGTACACGCCGTACAGCCTCGCCGACTGCAGGGACAGGTTCCGCGGAACCGATCTGTGCCGCAACGAAAAAGAGGGGGCGATCAGCGATCCTCGCGCATTCGATCTCGAGGAAGCGCAGCTCCATCCTGACTACGACGCGCTGTGGGCGCTGGAGGAAATGGTCGATTCGACTGGGCACGACGGCCGCGCGCGGGCCTGAACACCTGCTACTCCTCCAGCACGAAATCGCGGACGTACATCCGCTCGAACTTCGCGCGGCAGGCGGCTATCATCGCGCCATCTCTCCCCCTTGTGGCGAGAACCAAGCCGACGCCAATCAACGCCGCCGCGGCGTTCGGCCTTGCGCGCGCGTGAAGTGCGTCTATCGCTGTCTCATCACCGGCGGCTAGCTTCTCGTCCCAGTCCGACGTCTTGTGAAAAAACTCAGATGGCGGCAGGATGGCCGGATGGAATTCGGACTTGCCCTGCTGTTTTCTTTTCCGCTAGTGGTTGCTGTTGATCCGCCGCCGGACGTCCCGGTGACAGTGCAGTGGGACAACGTCAGGACGCAGGTCCAATCCGAACGGGATCGTCGGAACGCTACGACCTTGCCAGCCCAAGAGACCGAGGCAGCGGGCGGGCAAAGGATGCTTGGCGGCGAGGTGGCTGCATCTGCGAGGGATCGATCGCCTGAAGACAAGGACGTAGGCGCTTTGACGAAGGCTGCGAACCAAGGGGACGCCGATGCGCAATACAGACTCGGCCTCGCCTACGCCGAGGCCAAGGGCGTGGCGCAAGACCAGGCAGAGGCGGTCCGATGGTGGAGGAAGGCGGCCGACCAGGGCAACGCTTGGGCGCAGACCAGCCTCGGCAATGCCTACGACCACGCCAAGGGCGTGCAAAAGGACTGTGCGGAAGCCGCGCGATGGTGGAAGAAAGCGGCCGACCAGGGCAACGCCTCGGCGCAGGTTAGCCTCGGCGTCGCCTATTACTACGGCAGGGGCGTGCCGCAAGACTTCGCGGAGGCTCTCCGCTGGTTCAGAAAGAGCGCTGAGCAGGGAAACGCCCACGCCCAGCTCGATCTCGGCAATGCCTACCACGACGGCAGGGGCGTGCGCCAGGACCTGGCAGCGGCCGTGCGCTGGTACAAGAAGGCGGCCGAGCAAGGAGATCCCCTGGCACAGAACTACCTGGGCGACTCATACTTCGATGGGAAGGGCGTTCGCCAAGACAACGCGGAGGCGGTCCGCTGGTGGGAAAAGTCTGCCGACCAGGGCAACGCCTGGGCGCGGAACAGCCTCGGCAACGCCTACGCCGAGGGCAAGGGCGTAGCGCAAGACCGTGCGCAGGCGGTCCGATGGTGGAAGGAAGCGGCCGACCAAGGAAACGCAGACGCACAAAGCAACCTCGGCGGCGCCTATGGCAGCGGAGAGGGNNCCGGACTATGCGGAGGCCGTTCGCTGGTGGAAGAAGGCCGCCGACCAAGGGGAGGCTTGGGCGCAGTTCAGTCTCGGCATCGCCCATTCCGACGGGAAGGGCGTTCGCCAAGACAACGCGGAGGCGGTCCGATGGTGGAAGAAGGCTGCCGACCAAGGACACGCAGGCGCACAAAATATGGTCGGCAACCGCTACTGCGAGGGCAAGGGCGTACCGCAGGACAACGCGGAGGCGGTCCGGTGGTGGAAACGAGCGGCCGACCAGGGCGACGCTGGGGCGCAAAACAACCTCGGCGTCGCCTACTTCACGGGCAAGGGCGTATCGCAAAACTACGCGGAGGCCTACTTCTGGGAGAACCTCGCGGCCGCGCTCGGTAAGGGCGGCACGGATAAGTCCGTCGCAAGTGCTCGCGACCAGGCGGCCGCCAAGCTCTCGCCGGCCACGCTATCCGCGACGCAGAAGCGTTGCCGTCAGTGGTTGGAGGCATTCGAGAAGCGCAGGGCTCAGAAGTGAGAGAGCGTTGCCAGCGCAACCGTCCCCTATCCGCCCGAGAACCCCAGGCACGACCAGGTCACAGTTGCGATTTGACCTCTGAGCCGCAGGTCCAGCCTGCTACGTCATCCCTTCTTGAGCGACAGCGCCAGCTTCACGGCCTCGGCAACGCCCTTCTCCGCTGCGGTCTGCTTCACGGAGGCACGGTCCGCGCCTGCGAGTGCCCGCAGAGCACCCAAGT
Source organism: Myxococcales bacterium (assembly GCA_003158395.1). Lineage (GTDB taxonomy): Bacteria > Myxococcota_A > Polyangia > Fen-1088 > Fen-1088 > Fen-1137. Next base: position 4,727 of record PMIX01000284.1, read on the forward strand.
ACTGCCCTTGAAGCTTCCGCGCTCGCGCGACCTTCGGTGTTGTCTTCCGCACCTTCCTGGGCGTGGCCGGCTTGGCCCCTCTCGCCTGGGTGACCTTTCCCTCCCGGCGCTCCTCCCGGTACTTCTTGATTTTGCTCTTGGCGACGCCCTTGTGTTCTTTGCAGACCATGCCGAAGACTGGTGCCGCCAGGTTCTTGCAGCCGGGCACTGGACAAATCTGTTTCTTCCGCGCCGCCACGGCCACCACAGGCGCCACAAGCGCCACAGCCTGTTTGGGCGGCCTTCCTGGTCCGCGCTTCTGCGGAACGCCAAAAGCACCGGCAAGGGCAGCCTGGATTCGCTTAACCACAGCTGCTTCCACGGTGGTCACGAGTTGGCGGGTGAAGGTTTCGATCTGAGCGGTGATGTTCGGGTCGGTGTTGGGCATTTGTTCTCCTGGGGGTTCTTGGCCGACAATGGTATGGGGCAAATGGAAAATGGGCAACCAGATCGAAGCGGCCGCGATGAAGTTGTCTCTGGTCCTGCCCATGCCAACCATGGACCCACGGACGTGGCCGGCCCACGGCAGGAGGCTTCTCCGACGGAGAAGATCCCTTTGAAAGGACTGTGCTCACGACCCATGTTGCGCGTTGCGTAGTATTCGCCGCATCCCCGGGGCCATAGGGCCGCGATTGGCGCGCGCATGGTGGCTACCGTCACGTAGCCATCTATTGCCTCGGCTGGATTACCGCGCGCCGCTACCTCTTCAGGCGAAACGTGCCGGCCACACCCAGCAAGACCAGGGCCGCACCGCCGAGGGTCCACCCGGAGATGCGCTCGTCGAGAAAGAGCCAACCCAGCAGAGCGGCCAGCACGGGGTTGACGTAGGCATAGGTAAAGACCACGCGCGTAGGCAATAAGCGCAGCGCGGTCAGATATGAGGTAAAGGCGAACAGCGAGCCGAATACCAGCAGAAAGGCGAAACCTAACCAGGCCATCGGCGTGGGCGTGGGCAGCGGCTCGCCGACGATAAAGGAAAGGCTAAGAACCCCGAGTCCGCCGAAGAGCTGCTGATAGGCGGCGCTGGCAATCGCATCTAGGTCGACGGGGTGCCGGCGTTGCAACAACGAGCCCAGTCCCCAACTCAGCGACCCGAGCAACAGCACGATGACGGAGACAACGTCCGCGCGGACGCCACTGCGCAACCCCGGATAGGCAATCAACCCGGTGCCCATGAAGCCCACGCACAACGCCAGAACCAATGAGGTCGATGGCCGCCGGCGATCGATCAGGGCTTCGCTCAGCGCCACCCAGACGGGCGTTGAACTGACCATCAACGCGGCCAAGGCACTGTCCGCGCGTTGCTCGGCAAGAACCACGAAGCCGTTTCCCGTGATCCACAACAGGCCGCCAGAGCTTGCCAAGACTGCAACCTCGCGCCGCGTGGGCCAGATGCGGGCACCCCGAGACGCGGCCCAGACCAGCAGAAAGGGCACAGCCAACAAGCAGCGCATGGCCCCCAGCTTGAAAGGCGGGAAGCCCGCGCCCGGCCGCACGGCGAGACGAATGGCCAGGTAGGTGCTGCTCCAAACCACGTAGACCACCAGAAGGTGGAGAACGCCTCGCCAGGAAGTCGTGGATTCGCTGGGGCGGGAAGGGGCCGGACCACTCACGACAGCACGGGACAACTGTGCATCAGGGGCCGCAGCATAGCCGACATGCGCGACAGATTATCAGCAACATGTGCAGAAGTGACTCGTCAGCTCCCGCCCATGCTCACCGAGGCGCGTGGGAGTTCACGCGCGCTCGATGGCCCACTGGATGGCTTCCTCAAGCTGCTTGGCCGGACACGGCTTTTCCAGAAAGCGGTGACAAAGCTCCCGGGCTCGCTTCGCACTATCCGCTTGCCCCTGTCCGCTCAGAACAATCCGGGCAATGTGGGGATACTTGGTGCTGGCGTAGCGCAACACCTCTTCGCCGGTCGAGGCCGTCTTGAACTCGCCCTGGGACAGCGACTCGCTGTCTCGGGCGCTCCGCCGGCCCGCCTGACTACGCCATCGGCGTGCTGCGCACGGCAGCCCGACGCGAGAACTTCAGGAATCGGTCGGTGTGGGCGTGGGACACGAGGGTGTCTATCCTGCGAGCCGCTCTCCCGCTGCTTTCGACTGGCATCAACGCGAGCTGCATGGCGTCCGTCTCGGCCACGGCCGCATCGCCCACGTTCCAATCGCTGCTCCGGCGCTCCGTCCATGGATCGTCGTCGTCGACTTGCATGGTGTCCGACTTGTCGGGGGGAGCGTCGCCCACGACCCAGTCGCTGCTCCGGCGTTCTGTCTGCCACGGATCGTCTCCGTCGAGCGTGGCGATCACACAGGTCTTATCTAGGATTCTCATGCCTCATCCGTACTCCGATTTGAAGAGGTCGCCGGCATCATCTCGGCAACATTTCTGTGGCATGGATGTCACGAGGGCGGGCGCAGCCGATCACGCGGTCGGGCTGCCAAGGCGGCTGGCCTGGCTGAATGCGCAACGGGACGGGGTGGTGTCCAGCCGTCCACGCGGACGGCCGAACGCAACGCCCCAAGAAGAGCAGCGACATGCGGACGCTCCCGCGACGCGTTCAGCGCGCCAATTGCCCAAGAGTTTGCTTTCACGTCACCTGTTCGTAACCGAAGCCCGTCAGACTGCAGGCCATGATATCGGAATCCGGCTTGGGCGCCGGCCGGGTTGACAGCGCGCACCCCCAGCTTTCTGCCGTCCAAGCCGACGATGCGTTTGCCACGAACCGAGAAAGTCATCTACCATGACCGAGCGGGTGCACATCGACCAAGGGCATGAGGATGACCTTCGGTGCCTGCGTGTCCAAGTGATCATGATGGGCGGTCGGGTCGAAACCCTGGTCGGCGCCAGCGTAAGGGCACTCACCCAACGCGACGCCGAACTGGCCCGCCGGACCGTCGAGTCCCACTGCGCGGTCGATCAGCACGAGATCGCAATCGATTCTCTTTGTCGCAGGATTCTCGCGCGTCGCTGTCCGGCGCTTTCGGATCTGCGTTTCGTCACCAGTTCGCTGAGACTCGCGACCGATCTTGAACGTATTGCCGATCTGGGGGTCAGCATCAGCCGTTGCGTGCTCGATCTTTGCGCCGAGGCGCCCCTTCAACCCGAAGTGGGCCTTCCTCGCATGGCGACAGAGGTCGAGTCCATGTTGCACGAGGCTCTCGATGCGTTCGTCGCCTCCGATCCAAGCAGAGCGAAAGAGGTCATCGCTCGCGACCAGCTGGTTGACAACCTCTCGGTTCAGATCTTCTGCGAATTGCTGACCCACGTCGCCCAGAACACTCGATGCATGACGCAGGCTTTGCGGTTGCAATCGGCTGCCAAGTACCTCGAACGCATCGGCGACCACGTCACCTATCTTGGTGAAATGGTCGTGTTGATGGTGCGCGGAGAGGATGTTCGCCACGCTGCCAACTCAGGAGATTGTATGCGTGCTGTCGCCAACCACGAAAGAAACTGAAGAGCCTCGCCGCTTGACACCCCGAACTCCGACGGGCCAGGGTATAAGCGCGGACCCCGCGAGCCGCCCGCCTGTGCCTGGCGCGGAAACCGCGCGCCGGCGCAAGGGCCGGGTCCTCCTGGTCGAGGACGAGGCGGACCTGGTCAGCAGCCTTTCCTACAGTTTGGAAGCGGCCGGCTACCAAGTGCGGAGCGCCCTTGACGGCACAGCCGCCTTGCAGCTAGCGGCTGCCCAGCCGCCCGACATCGTTCTTCTGGACCTCATGCTGCCAGACATGTCGGGACTAGAGGTGTGCCGGCGGATTCGCGCCAGCGGCCAGATGCCCCAACCGATTGTGATCATGGTTACCGCGCGCGGGGAGGAAGTCGACCGCGTAGTCGGGTTCGAGGTGGGCGCCGACGACTACCTGGTCAAACCATTTAGCGTGCGCGAGTTGCTCCTCCGTATGGAGGCGCGGCAGCGCGCCCAAAGCATGCTCGACGAACAAGAGCACGGTGTCACACTTGCGGCCGGGATCGCGCCGGGCAAGGGCCGCATCGCCCTCGGCAACCTCGAGGTTGACCCCGACTCCCACCAAGTATTCGTCGATGGCAGCGAGGTTCACGTGAGTGCGCTTGAGATGCGTCTCCTGCTGAACCTCCTGGCCGTGCCGGGGAAGGTTCGCTACCGCCGCGAGCTGCTCACTGAGGTGTGGGGCTACCACCCGGAAGTTTCCAGCCGCACTCTGGACACCCACGTAAAACGACTGCGCCAGAAACTGGCCGACGCCGGCGCCTCTATCCATACGGTTCGCGGGGTAGGCTATCGCATCGTCGCCCAGCCCGTCCCTTCGGAGCCGCCCAGGCGCAACCCCGGACGCCACCGGGACTGACAGCGACGATCGGCTCATGGGGTGTGGCCCGGGGTCGTCTCCGCGCAGCGCGCACCTGGCGGCCTCCCGATGTAGGCCACTGAAGCGGGCCCCTTCGGGTCGTCCTGGACCAGCCCGGTGCCCGCGCGGCGAAACGCCCATGCCGGAGGAGGGGTCCCATCGGCCGCGAAGGGAACAAAGCCACGGCGGCCAAGCAGCAAGAAGAAGCGTGTCCCCAAGCGCGGTGCCCGCGACGAGTCCGGCTCGCGATCGGTACGAAACCCGCCGCAGACGACGAAGTCGAAACCGCTCAAGCGGGGTGACGCGTGTTCCGCGACCGCGCTCCACGCGGCGAAGGGCTCATCCAGCTCGATCGCCCGGAACCCCTTGGCTCGAAGCACTCGGCTCATCGAGCGCCGGGCTTCTGGATCCTGTAGCGCGACCAAAATCCGCGAAGACAGTTGGCTGTTGTCGTTGAAGGCGCGGATCGCGAAATCTCCGTGCTTGCTGAACGTGGGCGTGAAGCTGATGGTTGCCATGAGGCCCGTCCTTTCGATGGGCGAACTATGTGCCGCCTCCGCGCTCACCGTCGTGGCACCTGGGTGACAAGTCAGAAAAGAAGCCCCGCGGATACGATCCCTTTTCGTGCGGCAGGGAGCAAGACACGTGGTCCCGAGTTTCGCAAATGCCCCGCAACAGTGACGCCATGTTCACAGAAAGCTCGCTAGCCTTGGATCAAGGCCGTATTGGGCACGGAATACGTGAACCCCTTCTAGCAAAGGCCTGAATCGGAGGAGCGATATGACCGACGACAACACGAAGCCCCACCAGAGACCAAATATGGGCGTCCTCGGCGAACGGGAAAGGAAGTATGCGCCGGCCGTCGAGGTGAAGCGGAACCCTTGGGACCATGAACCGGCGTGGCCAGGGGCGGAAGACGACGACGATGAGGCTGTTGCCGATGGGATGAGCGATGACGATGGCGATGATCCGCCCCCCCTTTGGACGTCTGCGGACGTCGGCTTTCAGCAACCCTCGCTATGGGACGAGGCCATCGCCAGAATCTTCGCCTCGAGATCCCGCAGCGACTCTCCCTAGCAAAAGAGTGGGCCGCCCAGGCCCAGGAGAGTCGGGCGAACCTAGGCAGCCCACAAAGCCGGCAGGCAGGATAGCCTGTCGTGTGTGGCGTGTGCGTGACAGCTCAGAGAATTTTCAACTACGACGGCAAGGAGGGCTTGCCCAGCAGAGCGGGCTGCACGGCAGAAACCCCGCTTTTCGCCGGGCTCTCGCGCTCCGCTGCCACATGGGCGTCCCGGTCGTCTTTTCGCGTCGGCGGCACTTCCGCGGACCGCCTCGCCAGTGCAATGAAACGCTGCTGGCTGCGCCGCAAGGGATCGCCATTCTCAGGGTGCAGGCGCTGATAGGTTCCGTCGGGCAACAACATCCGCGCTTTGACGTTGTCCTCGCGGCTGATGGTCAGTATTTCGTCGACCAAGCGATCGCGCAGCGATTCGTCGTCGACCGGGAACATGACCTCCACGCGGCGGAGAAAGTTGCGCGGCATCCAGTCTGCCGACGACAGGTACACCTCACGCCGGCCGCCGGCGTGAAAGTGGAAGATGCGGGCGTGTTCCAGGTAGCGATCGACCACGCTCAGCACGCGGATGTTTTCACTCATGCCCGGAATGCCGGGTCGCAGGCAACAAATCCCGCGCACCAGCAGATCGATCGACACCCCACTTTGTGACGCCCGATAGAGGGCGCTGATCACCTCCGGATCGACTAGCGCGTTCATTTTGGCCACGATACGGCCCGAGCGGCCGTACATCCGTTCCCGCTCAATCAGTTCGATAATCCGCTCGGCCAGGCCCAGCGGCGCCACCGTGAAACGCTTCCACGAGGGCGGAGCGGAATATCCGGTCAGCAAATTGAACATGGCCCCGGTGTCGTCGGCAAAAACCTCGCGCGCGGTGAAAAGCGAAATGTCCCCGTAGGTGCGCGCGGTAAGCGGATTGTAGTTCCCGGTCGACAGGTGCACGTAGCGGCGGATGGCATCGCCTTCGCGGCGTACCACCAGGGAGGCCTTGCAGTGGGTCTTCAGTCCCACCACGCCATACACCACGTGCACGCCTGCCTCTTCCAGCACACGTGCCCAAGTGATGTTGCGTTTCTCGTCGAAGCGCGCCCGCAGTTCGATCATGGCCGTCACCTGCTTGCCGTTCTCNNGCGGCCGCCGCAGACACGAAATCCACCACGTGATCGAATGATTCGTACGGCAGGTGCAAGAGGACGTCATGCTCAGAAATGACCCGAAACATGTCCGCGTCGACAAAAGCCGCCACCGGTTGAGGAGTAAAGGCCTCGTCCCTGAGGTCCCGCAATTCGTCGCGCGCAGCCAGGGGAGACAAATCGGCCAGATGCAGCGGCCCGGGGGCGGGATATACGTCGTCCGGCTGCAAGTGCAGCGCCTTGCGCAGAAAGCTCTCCACCTCGGCGGGCGTGTCGTGGGCGAGCTCCAGCCGCACCGCCTGATTGCGCTCGCGGCGTCGCAGCTCACGTTGGATTGTTTTGAGCAGATCGTCCGCCTCGTCTTCATCCACCGACAAGTCGAAGTCGCGTGTCACGCGAAAGCAATGACAGCCCACCACGCGGAATCCCGGAAACAGCTCGCCCACGTGAATGGCGATGACGTCCTCGAGCAAGACGAAAGCGGCCCTATGAGGCGACGACGGCGGGATCTCCACCAGGCGTTTCAGCACGGCCGGCACCTGCACCACGGCGAAGATGCGGGAGCGGCGAGCCACGCGCTGGTGCTCCTTGCGCAGGACGATGGCCAGGTTGAGGCTGCGGTTGCGCAGAACCGGAAAGGGATGACCCTGATCCACCGCCAGCGGGGTCAGCACCGGCCACACGTTGCGGCTGAAGTGCGCGTGCAAGAATCCCTTCTGCTCAGGGTTGAGCTGGTGAGGCGCCAGGATGGCCACGCCCGCCTTGGCAGCCAGCTGGGGTGCGATGAAGTCGAGGAAGTTGCGGTACAGGGCCGCCACCATGTCGTGGGTACGCGCGGAGATCGCCGCGAGCTGTTCTCCGGGCAACATCCCGTCGGCACCACTCTCGGCCACACCACCTGCCAGCAACTGCTTGAGTCCAGCGACCCGCACCATGAAGAACTCGTCCAGGTTGGACGCCACGATGCCCTGGAACTTGCAGCGCTCGGCCAGAGGGACCTGCGGGTCACACGCCTCCTCCAACACCCGTCCGTTGAACTCCAACCAGGACAGTTCGCGATTGATGAAGTGGTGCGGGCGCACCTCGACCCCGGCGCCGGTGGGCACGTGGTCGGGTGCGGAAGAATGGTTTTTGGAAGACAAGGGATGTAGGTTTTGCCTCGCGTCTAGACAGCCTTGTGTGACATTTGTGTGAAATCTTAAGATGCCGTACCGAAGCAGACTGCTATTTCTAGATGCCGGACCGAAGCAGGATGTTTCCCCCCTTTTTCAGGCGACTTCGACCCGCAGACGGCGGCGAAAGACCTGGCGGAACAGCGACGCCTCGCGCATCACATCCCACAGCTCCAGATCCACCGTTCCTCGCGCGGTCAGGCTCAAGACGATCTCGTGCGGTCGGACGCGCGCAACCAAGCGCCGCACGGGCCGGGCGTGACTGCGATCGAGCGAGTCGGCCACGCGCAGCAGGGTGGCCAGCTTGCGCACGATCCCTGCCTCGCTGCGCGATAATCCCGCCATGCCGCTGTGGTGCAGGTCAGGGTGGCTTCTGCGGTGATAGCGCGCAATGCGTGCCACCAAATCGCGCTCGCGGTCGGCCAAACCCGGGATGTCCGTGTTGCGCACCAGGTATTCGGTGTGACGATGATGCTTCTGGTAGTTCACGGAGTTGCCGATGTCGTGCAACCAGGCGGCTGCCTCCAAATACGGACGGACTGCAGCCGGCAGGCGGTGAATCTGTGGGATTTGATCGAAAAGGGCTAGCGCCAGCGCGGCGACCTGTCGCGCGTGCGGCTCATCGAACTGAAACCGGCGCCCAAGCGCGAGAGCCTCGTCAGCCAGCGAGCGGTCGCGCTGACTGGTGCTGCGTCGGTTGAGCAGATCGACCAGCAAGCCGTCGCGCAGGCCGCGATCGACAGCCGTGACCGCGTCCAGGGAAAGCCGGCGTGCCAGCGCCTCCAGAATCACGGCACCGGCCAGCACGATGTCGGCGCGGCCTGGGTCAAATCGCTGCCGTCGCTCGCGCGGGCTCATGGCGGCTAGCTCCTCGACCGCACGGGCCAGTTGCTTGACGGTGGCCTGGTTGCTGCCTTCGGCTGCCGTGTAGTCCACCACCGCCCGGATCGAACCCGAACTGCCAAGCGCCACGCGAGGCGCACCGGGAAGAACCCTGGGCAGCGACTCGGCCATGGCTTCACGCGCGTATTCGCGCGCCAGTCGAAGCTGCTTGGCGGTGGTGGTGTGGGCCAGCTTGAACAGCTCGGTCAGGCGGACCGCGCCCATCGCCAGACTCCACAGATGGGTGGCACGCTCGCCCAGGGCGACCGCCACCTCAGTCGAGCCGCCGCCGATGTCGACGCACAGCGATCGGGTGTTGGGCCGCTTGCCGTGTAGGACGCCCAGGCAGATGAGTCGCGCCTCTTCCTTGCCCGAGATGATCTCCAGATTCAGCTTCGCCTCGCGCTGCACGCGCCGGACAATCTCGTCGCGGTTGCGCGCCTCGCGCAAGGCGCTGGTCGCCACCGCGCGCACCCGCGCGCGATAACGGCGGCACAAGGATCCATAGCGCCGCAGGGTGGCCACCAATCGCTCGACAGCCGGGCTCGGAATCGCGCCCCGCATGAACACGTCCTGCCCTGGCCGCACAGGATCACGTTCTTGGTGGATGATCTCGATGCTGCCGTCTGGCAAGGCGCGCCCCATCTGCAGGCGCACGGCGTTCGCGCCTACGTCGACGGCAGCTATGATGGAGTCGGTTCCCAGTACTCTCAAGTGGTTGTGCAAAGCTCCCGCTTGTTATTCGCCCCGAAAGGCACAGGGAGGATTATGGCAGGGCCATGTGACAGACGAGCAACAATCGGCCGCGCCCGCCTATGGCCCGTTCGGCATTTTGGCGCAGACGTTCACCGCGCCCAAGTTGTGCGATTAGTGCTGCCCGCCGACAGTCGTTACCAGAGGACCTGGCCCGGGCAACCGAACAGAATCTTCACATCCGTATAGGTCCCGTTCATGACACTGTCGCAGGGCGGGCCGAAGAGCTGGATCTTCTGGTTCGTGCTGTCGGTGTACTCCCAGCCGTTGGTCTGGGTGGGGTCGCGCAGAGCGAGCGTGCCGTCGCTGAACTTCACCGCTACGTTCGTGGGATCCGGCGGTGCCGAAGTCATTGTAAATAGGCAAGAGGCAATCTTGCCGCTGATCTGGCCCATGGCTGCCACTAGGTCGGCCTGCGAGTTGGCAGAATAGTACTTGGGCGAGGTCGGCAGAGCTTGGCCCCCGGCGTCGGCCATCTGGTCGAGGGTGGTGCTTCCGGTGGTGTTGGAGGTGCAAATACCCACAACAAAAACCGGAATCCCGGCGGTCTTGGAAGCCGCTATGGCGTTGACTGCGGCCGTCCTCGTTTGAGTGGTAACCGAAGTATCGCCGGGGGAGCCACAGTTCGGCTCCCCATCGGTAGCCAGCACAATGTACTTGGGATTAGCAGTGGTCCTTTGCTGTAAATAGGCAACCGCGGCATTGATGGTGGCTGTGGTGGGGGTGGCATTCGTGTCGTTCAGTGTGCGCGCATGGTAGGCGGCCATCACAGTGGCCCCATTCGAGGACGCTACTGGCACGTCCACCTGCCCGACCGTGCATTTCCCCGTGCTGCTGCTACCCGTGTACGGGCCCGGGTATAGCATGAGGCCCCAATTGAGATTGGCATCAGTGGCTGGCAGAACCTGATCAAAGGCGTTCATCGCTTCAACCCAGCGGGTGAGACCGCTGGGCATCTTGCTCGAGATCATGGTACCGGAATTGTCGAGCACCAGCAGGACTTCAGCCGGTAAGCGGGTGAGGTCGTTGGTGCTCAGACCGCAGTTGGCATCCTCAGTGGGGGGCGCGGCATCCATAGGCACGACGGTCTGGTTTCCATCAGCTCCTCCAAGGACAGGTGGGATGATGATGCTGCCGCCTGCTCCGCTGGATCCGGCTGTGCCAGCTTGACCCGCCACCGGGGTGCTGCCGCTATTGGCACTGATTGGCGATGCCCCTCCTATGGGAGAACATCCAATTGTGACGGCAAGCGAACAGGCAAAAACCACATCGCGTGACCACATAGATCTCAGGCTACCATATTGAAATCGTCCGGGACACGCGCAACAGGCTCTGATCTGCGAAGAGCACGGGCGCCGACGCTTCAGGGCATGATGTTGGTTCACAGTTGGTCACGAGCTCACCTTGCTCGTGAAGAAGCCGCTGCAGCCGCGTGTGATGTCCCAGCCGCGCAAAGAGTGGGGGGAGACAAAATGCCTCCCTCTTGCTTGCCCAGGAGAAGGCCAAACAACGCGGCGGGTAAGACCTGTCGACTCAGGCAGTCTGGGCCGTCGGCGGCGCGACAGGGAGGCGGGAAAGTTGCAGCAACTTCACCGTCCTGTAACCTTAGCACTCTAATCTGCCGGCATGGTTGAGGCCAGCCGCCGACCCTTGTCCCGCATCCTGGTCGTCGAGGACGAGGTCGACATCAGCACTTCGTTGTCGTACAGCTTGAAGGCGATTGGCTATGAGGTGCAAGTCGCGGAGCGCGGCGAGGCCGCTCTGG
>PMIX01000407.1 GCA_003158395.1 Myxococcales bacterium
AGCCGAAGCGCCTGGTGGAAGGCGCGCATGCGCGGGTATTCTTCCAAGAGCAAGGCCGGCCCCTGCGCCTTGCCCAGGTGTTGCAGCACGCTCGCTTCCGCGCGCCCCAGCTCCTCGCCCGCCTCCACGTCGAGCCCGGCGGCGAGCAGCTCTTGGGCGCGCTCCAGCACGGGATCGTGCGTTGCCACGGCCCTGCCCGGAGGCGCGGGGGACGAGAAGGTCGGCCATTCGATCGTTACCTTCTCGCCCACTTCGCGCAACCGCGCCGCCGCCAGAAGACCGTAGTAGCCGAGCGGCGAGCGGCGCACGCACTCGCGCAGTTGGCGGCGCGATTCGTCGCTAAGCCCCCCCTGGGCGGCAAAACGCGCCCGCCAGTAGTGCACGCGCATGGCTGCATCGTTGTTGGCGTGGGAGAAGCGCTCGTATTGGTCGAGGGCGCGCAGGGCTTGCGTCGGCTCGCCGAGCAGATGGTGCGCCAGCGCGAGATACCAGGCGGCGTCGTCGGCGAAGGGGCTGTGCGGGTAGCGCGCCAGGGTAGCCTGCAGGCCGGGTAGGGCCTCGCGGAAGCGGCCACGGTTGATGTCTAGCCAGCCGGAACGGAACTGAGCTTCAGCCGCCCATTTCGAATTGGGGTAGCGCTCGACCACCTGCCGATAGCCGGCGATGGCCTCGTCGTTGCGTTCGATGCGGGACAGTGCGCGCGCACCATGAAACGCTGCGAAGGCCGCTTTCTCGCCGGCCAGTTGCGGAGCCACTTTCTGCAGCAGAGCCGCCGCACCCGCATAGTCGCGTCTCATCTTGTACTTGGCCATCCCGATGGCGAAGTCGCGCTCAGCGGCCAGATCTGCAGGCAGAGTCGCGGGCAGCAGGGCCAGCTCGTCGAGCGCGGCCTGGTACTCGCGGCCATCGGCCAGCTTGTCGGCACGGCGCAGCCGCTCACGCGGCGAGAGCGCCGTGGCCTCGGCCGAGGCTGCGGCCGGGGCGCCCAGAGCTGCGGCCCGCTTGACCGCCTCGGCGGCCAACGGGTGCGCGGGAAAGTCCAGGTGAACCTGCAGGTAGAGACGGCTTGCGTCCTGGCTTGCGGCGCCTCCCTGAGGCGCCGCTTTCTCGGCAGAGAACTCGGCCAGGCGAAAACGCGCCACCGCCGGATCGCCTCCCGGCGCTTTTCTTGAGAGCAGGCTGCGGTACTCTGCCGCGGCTTCACTTCGCTGGCCCTGCATCCACTGGCAGTCCGCCACCCGCCAGGCCGCAATGCCGGCGAAGCGGGAAGGGTGCAGCTTCGCCAGGTCGGAAAACGCGGCGCGCGCCTTGGCGTAGGAGCCGTCGTAGAAAAGGCTTTCCCCGAGCAGGTAGAGGGCGTAGTCCCGGTTGCGCGGCAGCCTCTGCGGCAGCCCGTCAAGCGTGCGTGCCGATTCGTGATAGTCACCCGCGCGTAGGGCCAGAAAGCCGCGGGCCAAGTCGGCCACCGGGCCACGCGGGGCCGGACCTGTGGCGGCAGCGGCCAGAACAACGAAAACGCCTAGCGTCGAAATCGCCATGGAAGAAAGCACTATATCCCGGCCGGGACGCGAAACCGGAAGACCCGCTTGCCGATACTCTCATGTGCCGGGCGAGGTGGTGATTGACCCCCCGCCTGGAAGGTGGAAGAACAATCTCAGGGCCCCCAAAGGCGAGGAGGCAAGAACCCCATGGGCAGCGTCAACAAAGTCATACTGGTAGGCAATCTCGGGGCCGACCCCGAACTCAAGTACACGCCGAGCAACCGGGCGGTCTGCAATCTGAGCGTTGCGACCAACGAGGTGTGGAAGGACAAGAGCGGCCAGAAGCAGGAACGTACCGAGTGGCATCGCGTAAACGTGTGGGGCGAGCAGGCCGAGAACTGTTCGAAGTTCCTGTCGAAAGGCCGCATGGTCTATGTCGAGGGCCGGCTGCAGACTCGTTCGTGGGACGACAAGGAAGGCAAGAAGCGCTACAGCACCGAGGTGGTGGCTGATCGCGTGGTGTTCCTGGGTGGTGGCGCGGGTGCTGAAAATGGCGCTGGCGGCGGTGCCCGACGCTCTGGCGGAGCCCGCCATGGCTGGGGTGAGGAGACGCAGCCTCCCCCCAGCGAGCCCAACGACGCGGGCGCTCCTCCCACGCCACCAGGTGACGACGAGATTCCGTTCTAGCGGCCGCATTTTGCAGCAATTCTGCTGACGCTAGCCCCCTCTGGCGCGCTAAAGCAGGGGGTAGATCCGCCGTTTGTATGATCCTAACGGATCGTGCTGCGAAGAATCCTTGCTCTCTTCGCGATGCTGGCGTCGTTGTGCCTGTCGGCCAGCGGTGGGGGGGTATTGCCCGAAAGCCAGGCGCCACGTCATTCCTTCGCCGCTTCGGGGAGCGGCGCACGGGGCGAAGTCGCAGACCAGCCTGTCGATCTGCGTCAGGGATTGGAGCGCGAGCCAGGCGCACACACACAGGCGCGTGCGTCCACGTCCCCGGCAACGTTCCCGCGCTACCTGGTTCCGCTTCCGGGTGAAGCGCCAGCCGCCACGGCGCATGGACCTGCAGAGCGCCTGGTCCTGCTGACCTTTGACGACGGCCCGGACCTGCAGGGTACGCCGCTCATCCTGGACGAATTGGATCGCCGCAAGTTGAAAGCGGTGTTTTTTGTCATGGGCCAGCACATCGTGCGCAACCGGCCCGAGGATCTGGCGCGGCGCGATCTTCTGCGCCGGCTGGCGGTCCATGGGCACCACGTGGGCAACCACACCATGAACCACAAGGATCTCTGCCGGAACCCGGACGCGCTGGCCGAAGAAGTTGATCGCGCCGCCGAGCTCATTACCTACGCCACTGGCGTGCGGCCGCTGCTTTTTCGATCGCCCTACGGGGCCCGTTGCCACTCGCTCGATCGGGCGCTGGCCGAGCGCGACCTGGTCCAGGTGGGCTGGAATGCGGACCCGCGGGAATGGCGGGGCAACAGCGAAGACGAGATCGTCGCCTATGTCACCAATCTGCTGGCCCACGCCAGCGCGCCCGTCATCTTGCTCCTGCACGACAAGAACCTGGCCGCCGTGCAGGCCCTGCCGCGCATCCTCGACTGGATCGAGCAGGAGAAGGCGCGCGTGGCCCGCGGAGGGGGCGTGCCTATCCGTGTCGTCGACTACTCCGTGCTGCTGCCCCAGCCGGTGTAGAATCGGCCGGCCTATGACTGCAACCATCCTGATCGTCGACGACGAGAAGAACATTCGCCGAACCGTGCGCATGGTGCTTGAGGGCGAGGGCTATGCCGTCGAAGAAGCGGCAAGCGGCGAGGAAGCCCTGGCGCGCCTGCTTGACGTCGCTCCGGACCTCATCCTGCTCGACGTGCAACTCCCAGGCATCTCCGGCCTGGACATGCTGGAGTCGCTGAGAAAGGCCAAGGGCGACGAAGCCGCTCGCGCATCTTCTTTGCCCGACCCTGGGGTCATCATGATTTCGGGCCACGGAACCCTCGCCGACGCGGTGCGGGCCACCAAGGCGGGCGCGTATGATTTTCTCGAAAAACCGATCGACCGCGAGCGCCTCATGGTCACTCTGCGCAATGCGCTAGAACGTCGGGCCATGGCAGGCGAAGTGGCGGGCCTGCGCGCCCTGACCGAGGGCCGCTGGGAGATGGTCGGCAAGAGCCCGGCCATGACCGCGCTGTTCTCGCAAATCGCCAAGGTGGCGCCCACCCGCACGCGCGTGCTTATCACCGGCGAATCGGGCACGGGCAAGGAACTGATTGCACGCGCGATCCACCGCGAGAGTGCGCTTTCCGACCGGCCTTTCGTCAAAGTGAACTGCGCCGCCATTCCACCAGACCTGATCGAATCCGAGCTTTTCGGGCACGAGCGCGGGGCCTTCACTGGTGCGGCGGCTCGCAAGAAGGGTCTGTTCGAGATCGCCGACGGCGGCACCATCTTCCTCGACGAGATCGGCGACATGAGCCTGACAGCGCAGGCCAAGGTGCTGCGCGTGCTGCAGTCCGGGGAGTTGTCGCGCGTGGGCGGCGAACAGACGCTCAAGGTCGACGTCCGGGTGCTGGCCGCCACCAACCACGATCTGGCCGCGGCGGTGGCGGCGGGCCGTTTCCGCGAGGACCTCTATTTTCGCTTGGCCGTGGTGCCCTTGCGGGCTCCCCCGTTGCGTGAACGCAGCGAGGACATTCCCCTGCTCTGCCAGGCCTTCGTTGAGCAGTGCGCGCGGGAAAACGGCCTCAAAGAAAAGTTGATCACGCCCGAGGCGCTGGCTGTACTGTCGGGCTTCGAATGGCCAGGGAACGTGCGTGAATTGCGCAACGTCATCGAGCGCCTGGTGATTCTGTCCGAGGACGAGATCGGCGTGGGCGATCTGCCCGAGGAGATCGTGACCGAGGTTTCGCGCAAGAACCGCCCTGCGCACGCGGTGGCCGCCCTAGACCTGCCGCCCGAGGCGCGCACCCTGCCTCTGCGCGAGCTGCGCGATCTGATCGAGCGGCAGTACATCCTGTCCAAGCTGGATGAGAACGGCTGGAACATTTCGCGCACGGCCCAGGTCCTCGACATTGAGCGCACCAACCTGCACAAGAAGATGCGGGCGCTCGGCATCTCGCGCGACGACCGGCATGAGCCGGGACAGGGCTGAGCGACGCGCTGGCACAGGGGGCTTCGCAACGGCCCTCCTTCGTGCTACCGATCATGTATGCCCGAGCGTAAGGCGCGTGCCAAGGCGGCTGTGCAGGCCTCTAGCCAGAAGATCGAAAAGATGCTGGGGGACAACCCTGCCTACCGCAAGGTTGAGGAAGGCTTCTTCGTCATCAAGCAGGGGACGTCGCGCGTGATGATTCGCGTGCACCCGTGGAAGGACCACNNGGACCACGCGGTGATTCGCCTGGCCGCCCAGTTGGTCAAGGGGGTGAGCATGGAGGCGCCCCTGGCTCTCGAACTTCTGGAGCTGAATGCGGTCTTGCGCTTCGGATCGTTCGCCTATGTGCCGGCCGGCGACGCCGTGATCCTTTGCTACACTTTGGTCGACCGCGAGCTAGCCTCGCGCGAGGAATTCCTGGAAACCATCCGCGACTTCGCCTTCGTGGCTGACGAGTACGACGATCGCATCGCGGCTCGCTACGGCGGCCAGACCATGGAGGACCTGCTGGAAGAAAGCGTGCTTGAGCAGTTGCGCGAACCGGGGGGCCCCGAGCCGCGCTAGCGAGAGCCGGTCGGGAAATTGCGAGTCGCCCGAAGGGCCGGCCCGCGGGTCGCGGGTCGAGTGGGCGTGAGGGGCAGCGTGTTCGTGTGGGGTACGCGGGAGGCGGAAGGCGTAGGGCGTGAGCGCTCCGCGGGCCGCGGGACGCGCACCCCTGGGGGGCTTCGGGACGGACAGCCAACCCTGCCCACCCCTCGCGCTTCGCGCTCGCCCGTCGCGCTCACGCGAGTCGCCCACGCAGGCCGCTTCACGCTGGTCGCTACCGCTACCGCTACCGCGCACGGTGGCCGGCTTGCGCTGGGCCCGAAACCGACGCGCGCTGGTCACGGCTTGGGCGGCGCGGCTCGCAGCGTCCGCGCACGATCAAGGTCTTCCAACGCCTTGTCCTCCATCCCAAGACGCCGATAGACCAGCCCGCGCTTCTGGAAATAGGACGGATTGGCGACCGGCGACGCCGCGATGGCGCGATCGAAGTCGTCTCGTGCCTCCGCATAGCGGCCGGTGAGAAAATAGATGTTCCCCCGGTTGAAGTAGTAACTCGCTTCGGTGGGCCTGAGGCCTATCGCCTCGCTTTCATCGGCGAGCGCCTCAAAGTATCTGCCCAGGCGCACGTAGGTAATGGCGCGGTCATTGAAATAGGCGGATCGTCGCTTGCTGGCGTGCGCGCGTCCCAGCGAAGGCTGCACGCGAAGGGCCGAGTCGTAGTCCGCCAGGGCCTTTCCATATTCACCGCGATCGTAGTAGTAGGACGCGCGATTGTTGTGGGCCTCGGTGTTCCAGGGTTCATATTGAAGAACGCGGCTCCACAGGGTCTCGCTGTTCCTCCAGACCGCGATCTGCCGCACCGACTGCCAAGAGAGGAGGCCGAGCAAGAGCAGACCTGCTGTCGGCACCGTGACCCTTCTCCACCAGGCGGACGGGAGGACCTGTCTGTCCCAAAGGGCGCCGAAGCCTGCGCCAACAAGGGCGACGAGCGGCACGCTGGGCAGGTAGGCATAACGGTCGGCCATTGCCTGGGGCCCGATCTGAACGATGCCCAGGACCGGCAAGAGCACGACCGCGTACGACGCCAGGACGGCCGCGAACACCCGATGCTTCTTCACCGCTGCCAGGCATCCCACCACCGCCGTCGTCATCACCACAACCGGAACGCCGAACTCCCAAGAGACGAGCGACACATACCCGGGATACGAATAGAAAGGCAGCAGGTCCGTGGGCAGCACCGTCCTGGCGAGGTAGATCGCCGCCGCCCTGGTCGCCACCAGAATCCGCGCCCCCAAGGTCACCTCGGCCAGCGGCCGGAAGGCACCACTTGCCCTCTGCNNTACCAGTCGATGATGAGCAGAACAAAGGGAAAGCTGAGCGCCGTGGGTTTGCTCAGCAGGGACAAGACGAAGCACAGGAGCGTCGTCAGATAGCGCCGGTCCGTCCACGGCCGGACCACAGCCGCGGTGTGTCCCGCGTAGCGCAGGTAGCTCAGCACGCCCAAGAGATAGAAGAGAGCCGCAAGCAGGTCCTTGCGCTCCGATACCCAGGCCACGGACTCGACGCGAAGGGGATGCAGGCCGAACAGTAGGCCTGCCGTAGCCCCGGCTGCGAGCATCCCTGGCCACGACCGTGCCCGGCCTGCTCTGCGGGCTTGCAGCAGGCGAACGGCCACGAGCACGACCAGAGCCGCATTGAACCCGTGGAGCAGGATGCTGGTGAGGTGATGCCCTGCCGGGCGCAGTCCCCAGATCGCGTAGTCCACGGCATGCGAAACCAAAGTCAGCGGATGCCAGTTGCCGCTGGCGGCATGGACATGAGTGAACGCCCGCAACCACGAGGAAGGGGCGAGACTCCTAATCTGGGGATTGCTGGTGACGTAGACGTCGTCGTCCCAGTTGACGAAGCCGTTGCGCAGCGCCGGCAGGTACAGCAAGACCACCAGCAACCCCACAGCCAGCGCACCCAAGCGAAGTGGGAGCTGTTTGCCTGTTGGGTAGGCTGGCGACTGCAAGGTGACAGCTACCAGTTAGGGGCCAGCGCGGCCGGGACGACCTCGAACGTTCCCAGGGCCAATGCGGCAGCGTGCAACTGACGGTCATAGGTGACCAGGGCGCGAGCGTCAGCCAGGGCGGCCGCGGCCAGGTGCAGGCTGTCTGCCGCGCGCAGGGGCGTCTGACGTGAGAGCGTCAAGAGCAGGCGCTCGGCCTCGCGGTGGGTGGCTGAAGTCAGGTCGAGCAGCCGGTACTCGCCCGCCCGCACGTCGCGGAGAAGTTGATTGTAGATACGCCGACCGGCGGCGGCGGCGACCTGTCCTTCGCGCACGCGGCGAGCGAGAGCTGAGGTCAATTCGGTCACCGCCAAATCCGAAATCAGCAGGTCGCGCCGGCCGGACAGGGCCGCGTCGAGAGCGTCGCTGTCTGGCTCGTGGGCGTAGATCTTGGCCAGCGCGCTGGTGTCCAGGTAGAGCGGGCTAGCCTCGATCCGCACGGTCTTCCATTGCTGCAATTGAGAGGGGTGCGCCCGCCTGGCCGATGGCTGCCCGGAAACGTCGGTGGCTCCGGAAGGCACTGGACGCCTCGTCACGCAAGGGCACCAGACGCGCCACAGGCCGGCCGTGCTCGGTGAGGACGATCTCTCGCCCCTTGCGCACCTCCGCCACCAGCGACGACAGCCCCTGCCGCGCTTCGCGAATGCCCGCAGTCTTCATCGCCAGACAANNCGGCCAGGCAGCGGCTGCCTGAAATGGCCATAGAAAGGCAGCTCACAGCGGCATTCGCGCGGACGCGCCGCATTCGGCTGTATTCGACAACGGTCCCACGGGTGACTGTCTGATCTTGCCATGTGGGATGTATCAGTTAAACTGATACCCATGAGGCCGGCACATGTGCACGACACGCTTGCGGACCTGGCGCAAAGGCTCGGCCATGGGATTTAGTCGCGCGTATGTCAGGAGTGTGCCGCTGGATGGTGAGGCGCTGACCTCGGCGATGGTGGGTATCGGCATGAACTTCGCCGCAGGAGCCACGCCGCAGCCGAACATCGAAGACACACTTCTCTTTGCCTCGATTGAGGCCATGGAGCACGACGATTTGCGTGTGTTGGCGATTCTTGTGACGTGGTTTGGAGTGAACGCGCCCTGGGTGAACGCGGATCGGCTGATCAAGCTGGTCAGCCAGCACAAGTCCGCGCGTGTGCGCGCGCTGTGGTCGGCCTTGGCGCGTTGGCAGGGGCGGGATCGGCGTTTCGCTCGGCTGATCAAGGCGCACTATGGGCCGGCGCTGGACCTGCTGGCCGTGGGCACAGACTTCCAGATCCGCAGGCGGGGCGAGGATCTGCGTTTCAAGGGGACGGCTCTTAGGGTACCTGCCGACCTCTTGCGCGACCGAGCGGCCGACGTGCTGACCCCGGCGGAACTAGCCCAACGACATCGCGCCTATCGCTACCGGATCATGATGGGGCCCAGCTATCGCGCGGACATGTGGGCCGCGCTGGAGGCCGAACCGCACCTTTCCACCGCCAAGCTCGCTCGGAAGACCTACGGATCGTTTGCCACCGCTTGGAACGTCCGTCGGAGCTTCGCGATGCTGGCGCGGCGACTGGGCAACCCAGGTGCCGCTTGACTGGCCAAGCCCTCGTGAGCATCGTGGGCCGGTTGTACTTCGAATTGCGATGGCAGCCTATTCGGGTTTGCGTTCCAAATCTGCGATCCAAACCTTTCACCGTCAGAGTGCCCAACGGGCAAGAGTTGCCAGCCAATCCCGGCCGGCATACCTGGCATCTACGCCTGCCAATAGGGTGGCTCCCTCCCGAATCGCCTCAACCAAGGCTGCTTTCCGCTGACAAAATGAGGCCCTCCCTGACATCTTCATGGATGTGCGCGCGTCCTGAATTTAGGCCGGAAGATGCGTAGCAGCAACCAACCCGCCGGTCCCACAAATATGCGCGTATGACACAGCGCGACCTAGCCTTGCGTCTGCCCTGATTCCCATCGGACGGCGACGCTGGCCGCCGGAGGATAGGATGCCGCGCGGCGTGGTCGCTGCTTTTCTGCACAAACTCGGGCCGGATGAGGTACTAATTCGCTAGCGTCTCGTCCGCTGGGGTTTCCCGATCCTGGGGCCAAGACTGTTCTCGATTTGACTCAAGGAGGTCCTCGAATGACTTTTTGTAACCAGTTCACGGACGGGTCCCTCCGCCCTCCCGCGTAGGGTATAAGTACGCGTCCCTCATTTGCCTCCTGGAGGTTATCCATGCTCTCGACCAATTCCCGCGCTGCTCGGCCAAGTTCCGGCCGATCGGCAAGAAACCAAACAACCCATAGTCTGGCAACGCGAGCCCTGCTCGCCGGAAGCCTGGCGTTCGCGCTGGTCGCCTGTACATCAGCCGGAGGAGCCTCCACGAAGGGCACCGGCGGCAAGAGTGGCTCGGGCGGCAGCAGCGGTGGCGGCTCAGGCGGCAGCGCCCAAGGCGGCGGCGCCCAAGGCGGCAGCGCCAAGGGTGGCAGCAACAGCAGCGGCGGCAACATCGGCAATGGCGGCTCGACTGGCAATGGCGGCTCGACTGGCAATGGCGGCTCGACTGGCAATGGCGGCTCGACCGGCAACGGCGGCACACGCACCGGCGGAACCACCGGCACCGGCGGCACCGGCTCCGGCGGAACCACCGGTACCGGCGGCTCGACCGGCACCGGCGGGTGCACGAATACCGACCCGAGCTCGATCAACATCGATTCGTCGGGTTACGTGTGCGGCAACTCTTTGGGTATGAAGGGAGCTTGGTATTGCTATACCTCCGATACGAGCAACGCCTGCAACAAAACGGGCGCCATCCCATGGAACTCATCTTCAAATGCAATGTGCTTGACTGGGACGATCGCCGCGGCCGGCACTGCCCTCATCGGCTTCAAGGTCAACTCTGGACCGCCCGGTAGCACCGGCTTCAACGCGTGGGACGCGAGCAAGATCGTCGGCTTCGCGATTACCTTTGCGTCCGGATCGAGCGGCAAGGGCAGTGGCGGCTCGGTCCTTTATATCGAGTATCCGACAACGAAAAACGTGCTCGGTAACGGGGATGCCCCGGGCGTCACTGTCCCCGGCGTCGCGGGCACCTCGGTAACCTATAACGCGCTCTTCTCGGATGCGGTGCTGGCCAATAGCGAGACGGCGCGAAACACTGTCGATCAGGCCAACTTGACCGACGTGAAGATCGCCATCCCCTCGGACAGCCAGTCGCGTTCCTACGACTTCTGCATCACGAAGGTCGTACCGCTGACGACAGCGCCGAGTACCGTTGTGCCCACGGGCGCGTACGGACCTGCGTACTCAAACAGCTTGCCGCAAGCCGTGAACGGCATCAACGGCTATGCCGTGCAAAGCACTCCCTTCGATAAGAACAACGGGCTTCCGATGACGATGCAGGTCTCGGCGACGAGCGGCGGCGTTGGGTTCACGTACACGGCAAAGTCAGGCGCCTCGGGCAATACTCCCATTTCCTTCCCCGCCGTCATCAGCGGGTGGGGGCCCGGTGAGGGCGGTGACCAGCTCTATGGCTCCTATCAGGCCAACAAGACCATTAGCTCACTTCAGACCGTGACGAGCAGCTGGTCCTTCACACCGGGCAGCAGCGGAGACGCGGCCTACGATGTCTGGTTTGGCCCAAGCCAGGCGCCTACCGGCGGCGTGCCTCCGGCCATCGAATTGATGATCTGGATAAACAACGGTGGCAAGCAGCCCATCGGCGCCGGCACGGCGGCCGGTCCCGCCGTCACCGGGTCGGACGGGGTGGCTCGAACCCCGTACACGGGTACGAACACGACGAACCAAAAGGTGGTCAGCTATGTTGGGACAGGGTCGTCGTCCAGCGTAACCAATTTCGACTTGCTGCCCTACTTCAAGGACGCGGCCGGTAAATATGCGGGGCTGCAGAGTAGCTACTATCTGCTCGGCGTTCAGACCGGCTTCGAGGTTTACAGCGCGGACACCTGGAAAACTACCGACTACAGCATCACCATCAAGTAATTGAACGCAAAGCCGTCCCTCCCCGGCGCCACGAGTCGCCGGGGAGGACGGGTAGGCACCGACGATTGTCGCCCGGCCCGGACTTTTGATAGGCTCGCTTTTGCAGAGCAAATAGGAGTGCAGCGATGCGCAAGCAGATTTCTTGCTCAGGTTGTTCGGTCGTCGGCATGGCCTTCCTCTCTGGACTGGCCGCTTGTGCGAGCAGCCCGGGCCAAGTGGGTGCCAAGGACAGCGGTCGACCGGACTCGACAGCCTCGCTAACCGACGCGGGCTGCATGAAAGGAGCCCCGGACGACACCTACGTCCTGATCGACGACATGGAGACAACGACCCACGGGCCCATCGAGTTCGACACGGGCATCGCTGCGCCACTGTCGCCGGGCTACTGGTACAATAGCGGAGCGAGCTACTTCTCCGACGCGGGA
>PMIX01000116.1 GCA_003158395.1 Myxococcales bacterium
TCGTCAACGCCGGGATCTTCTTTATTATCGGCGCTGGATTTGGCCATTGGACCAGTGCGACCATCAGTCTGCTGACCGGTATTGCGACCGGCGAAATCATGATCTTCACTCAGCCGGTCGGTGCTCTCAGGGCTTTGCGCCAGTACCGCCGCGGTGATGTTGGCTCCCCACCGGCCGGGGTTCGCATGGGAATCGTACCTTTGATTGCCAAGAATAGGTCGGGCGTGGTCTTGATCCTGACTTTCTAGGGATGGGACGTCACCGCTGCGCTGCAGCCCACGGACGCTTTCTGGGCACAGACGAGGGAACGCGGATTTGTCTACAGCGCGCTTGGACGATCCTGGCGCGCGGCCGCCACGCTCGGCTCGATGTCTTGGTGGGATGCCAACTCGCGCCGGACCAAGGTCGGATCGCTAAGTCGGATAACCAGGCCGGTCTGTTGCTGGACGGCGCGCTCGATGCTGGCGGAGTCAGGATGGGCAGTCCGTGTCTGCACGACCTTTAGGGAATTAGCACCGGTTTGTCCGCCAGGCAAATAGATGGCGCCATTGCCGAAATCCACGGCAAAAGCAATCACGCCGGGAATGATCAACAGGAGAATCCAACAGGCGTCCATGACTGCCACACCCGTGTCGACGCGGGCGTGGGTTCGCTGTCCCCGCCGCTCGGGATAGAGAATCGTGCCACAGCCAAGCGAGAGGCTGAGGGTGGTCATGGCGCATAGGGAGGCAACGCCGCGAAAAAAGTGCGTCTGGTTCATCGGATTTCCTTTCGTAGTCGGTTCAAACAGAGTCGCGTTGGACCTAGGTCTTGCCTTCTTCATCGACGTCACTTCTGCGCCGCCGCCCACAGACGCTTCGCCGCGGCCGCACTGGGAGCGCCTTTCTCCACCAGCCGTTGTTGTCCGCCGGCATCGAACGCGAGAATCCACGTTTCGTCCTTCGGCGCGCCGAGCGCAGTTCGCACGTGACCGTCCTCGTCGAGCAGTAGCAGCGGCGGCATGCCCTCCTGAAACTCCTTACGCATCTGCTTCCTCGCCGTGCCCTTAAAGGAGCTTGCTGTCATGTCCTCCAGGAAGACCAGGCGTCCCTTCCCCTTGGGCTTTGCCGCGGGAAGAAGGTCGCCCCAGGCCCGTTGCGCCTTCTCGGTATGATAGGTCGGCGCCGTCACCACGAGCACCAGCCCGCCCTTCAGAAGCTCGCTACTGGCGTGCTTTTTGCCGTTGGGATCGGCGAGGACAAACTGGGGCAGAGAAGCGGACCCCTTTGATCCAGGTGTTTCACCCCATGCCGTCGGTCCAGCCAGCACAGCCAGCACGATCGTGCATGTTGTGGTTCGTCTCAAATCGTTCCAACTACCCATTCATAACCTCGCTCGGCCAGGGTCTAGGCCCTGAGGAAAGTCAGAAGGTCCGCGTTGAGCTTGTCCTTGTGCGTGTCGTGTTCATGTGTTGTCCCTCATTCCCCAGCTCGCGTGCGCATAGCCCATCGGCCTGCTGGCATCCCACATGCAACAATGATGCTAAGTCTACCACCGTCTGAACCACCGCTAACGCGGGGACGATGCCGCGGACCGAAAGGTATGGCTTCAAATGAAAAGACTGTTGATCCTGCTGTTTCTGGCTGCCGTCGGGACGAACGGATGTTACTGGGGAATGCGTGGGCGCGGACGGGGCGAAGGCCCGAATAGGGGGGGCGAGTATCGAGGACACAACGAGGGCGAACGTCATGAAGGGGACCGCGGTCATGACAATGGCCATGGCGGGGGGAACGACCAAGGCCGCGGGCACTAACTGACGACGTCAGCCCGATACTGTGGCACCTCGTCAGTCCTGCTGCCGGAACAGGTTCCGTTAATGTGATGGAGCGGGGCTGCATTGGTATCCTCCCTTGGTTCTATCAAGATGAAGTACCGATTCGTTCAATTTGAATGAATCGGTACAAGTTGCGCGCCGCCGACACAGTGGACGTGTTCGTGCTGGGAATCCGCGCACCGATTGCGCGGTTTCGATATGCTCCCTGGATAGTCAGAATCGGGCGCTGACCGCGAATCCGCGCTGCCCGTCTCCCGCAACCGGCACGATGGAAACCGGCGAGGCATGCAGGGAGGGGACGATCATCCCCAGCGACGCACCCACGACCGCCCCACCCGCCGCGTCGGTCATGAAATGCATGCCGCCGAGAACCCGCGCCGTGGCCACGAAGGTCGCGATCGCTCCCCCAACACCCAGCACGATCCACGACGCCTTCGAGTGCGGGTGGAGTCGTCGCATGGTCACGAACGTGGACGTGGCGATCGCGAAGCTGAGAGCAGCGTGACTGCTCAGGAACGACAGCCCCGCGTCGGCGCCATTGCGAGCGGAAAGCGGCGCCTTCTCTCCATAGAGAAAGGGACGCGGCCGGCCCGCCGCGAGCGTCATCACGGAGGCGGCGGCGGTTGCGGCGAGCGCCGACTCGGCGACGACGATGGCGTCGTTGAGCCCCGGAAGAAACCCCTCGTCCGCGAAGAGCAAGGTCGCAGCCGCGACCATGACGGTGTAGAGGCCATAGTCTGAGGCAGTCTGCCAACCGGGGCTCCAATAGCCCGCCGTCGTGCGATCGAGCGCATTGAGATCGCTGCGGGGGCAAAGCGGGGCGCAGAACGCCTTCTGCGATGATGGTCGAACCAGCCGCGCGCCCTCGAACACCAGCCCGATCCCCAGGATCGGCAGATCGATCTCGGCGTAGAGCTGGAAGGCCGGGCGCAAGGGATTCTGTGGGCTCGGGACGATGGGGGTGAGCTTGGCGGCCTTGGCGGTCTTCTTCGCGTCCTCGACCTTTTCAGGCGAAGCCCCGGGCGATGGCGGCGCGATGGCGGGATTGTTCGCGGGCGTCGGCGCGTCCGTGGGCGCGCCCCTGTCGTCGGCCGTCTCGGCTCGGGCAACGCCGACCGATCCAACCCATGTCAGGACGAGCGCGAAGCAAACAGCGGTTGGGGCACGCATCAGAGATTCCCTTGCAAGCCTATCGCGAAAGGGTGTTGCCGGTAAGTGGGGCTCGGACGTCGCGCGGAGTCTGCAAGGCCTGCGCCAGCGCCGTCGGCCTGGGGCGGTCGGGTTGGTTCCGGCGGAGCCGCACTCATCCTCAGAGGCGATCGAGGTGCGAATTGTCACTGGGTCTTGGTTTGCGGGTTCAACCTTGCGCACGGTTGGCCTTGTCTTTGCTTCCTCGGGTCGCCACGTCCGCCGTGTTCGCTACGCGTCCGGAGGGCACAACCACCACAAGGAGACCAAATGCATATTCAGAACTTCCTTCTCGGAGCCTCGTTGTCAGCTCTGCTGGCCATGACCGCAACCGCAAACGCCGCCGAGAATGCCGTCCAGAAAGAGGGCAACGCCATCGAAGCCAAGGGCAACGCCCAGGAGAAGAAAGCTGTGCGCGAGAAGAAAGCCGCCGAGAAAACCGCAGGCTCGGCCGCGGCCAAGGAAGACAAGGGCGAACAGATGCAGAAGGAGGCCAAGTCGTTGAAGAAGAACGACAGCACCGCGGCTCAAGGTGCGCGATTGGATCGCGCCGGGGCCGCGGAAAAGGCCAAGGGTGAGCAGATGGAGAAGTCCGCCAAGAGTCACAAGGAGCACGCCAAACGCACCCAGAAGGCGTCCGACGAAATGGACAAGTCCGGAGAGAGAGTCGAGAAGGCCGGCACCGCGATCGACAAGAAGTAGAGCCAGAACGCGCATCGAATATCAGGAGGTGACGCGACAAAGGGGAGCAGCAATTGTGTGCCTTCGTCAGCCCGCGGACGGCGAGCGCCCCTGTGTCGTCGTCGCACGGGCAATGACCGGCTCGGTTTGGTAGCAAAGGAGACTTTGGTGTCACCCATAGGTGACGTCTGGTCGAGCCCTTTCGAGGCGGGTGAGGCCGCTCACCTCGCCTAGTTGCTGCGTTCGAAACGAAAGGAACCGCTCACCGGTTCTCGCTCGCAGGTCTCGACTACTCGCACTTTGGCGGTGTGCTTTTGGACGTACGGACCGGCTTGAAACGGTCGTTGAATTGACCGGAGGGAGAGAACGTGGACTTGTCGTGGCGTTTGCCCCCTCCCTGCATGCCTCGCAATCGGTGCGCGGGTCCCAGCACGAATACGCCCACCGTGTCAGCGGCGCGCAACTTGCATAGCTTACAAACCAGAAAGAGAGGGAACCATGTTGTGGGGTTTGGCAATACTTTTTCTGGTGTTATGGGGATTGGGTCTGCTGACCTCGTACACGCTGGGAGGATTCGTTCACATCCTCCTCGTGCTGGCGGTGGTCGTCGTGGTGATCCGGGTGATCCAAGGCCGTCGGGTCACGTGATTCAATCATTCTGAATTGATCCCCAATTGCTCGGGTCCCAACTTGCGAGTGCTTTCCAGCACTCGCGAGTGGCTCCATATGCTCCAAGGGAGAGATCATGACACGACAGAGATTCTTGAAGGGTAGTGGAGTGCTCACCGCATTCGCAGCCGGGGCCATCTTCCTGGGGTGGTTCACGGCGACGCCCAAATCGGCTGACGCCTACACCATTTCCACCATCGTCACCGCGGGTTGCCACGAAAAGGTCACGACAGACGCGCTGCGGGCGGTGCGCCTGGATCCCGCAACTGCGGCAACTGCGGCGCCTCTTCCGGCGGACAGAAACGACCGGGCACTCATCGACGATCTGGAGTTTTCGCCGGCGAATGACATGACCGATCTGGGCGGTGCAACGCTGCTGGTGGGCGTCCGCGACAACGATCTGAAGGGGCGAGATTCCATGGATCTCAGCCAGTTGCCGCTGGTTCACGGCGATCCCAGCGCGCAACGCGAGCATTGTCTCCGCGGCGCGAATGAGTTGGAGCCGGACGGATCGAAAACGGCTGTCGACGAGTGTCGCGCATTCATCCTCGAACGGGTTGCGCAGGCCCTTGATGGGCTAGATGCCACCACAGGCACGCCTGATGTCACCAACAAAACTTCGCTCCCGCTCTACCTGTCGTTGCGCCATGGCGTGAATGCTTTGCTGCCGACCTACTATGTGCGCATCGGGCAGGCGATTCACGCCGTCGAGGATAGCTTCACCCATACATATCGCACGCCTGATGGGATGCAGATCACCGTGGTCTTGGATTGGGTGGACGAGGCCAACGGGAAGCTGGTCGAGGCGACCGACGGGCCGCCCCATTCAAGCGAAATGGATCGCTGCGATGATCCCGACGATTTGCGAGCACAAAAGCGCAAGCTTGCGACCGCAGCAGCCACGGCGGTCTTGCGCGCAACGCTGGATCCCAGCCAAACCAATGACCAGAAGATGGCTGCAGTGGGGGCGATCTTGGACCAGTATCTGACTTACTCACCGGGTTGCACGTTCGACAACAACTGGTGCGACGCGCCCGAACATAAACTCGGCAACGCGTCGCTGATCGGCTGCAGCGTGGGTGGGCCGGGGAAGCGGAGCGCGGCATTGGGATTGGCAGTCTTTCTCGGGTTGCTCGCCTTGCTGAGACGGGCCCGGCGACGACGCCGCGCCATGGTCGGCCTGACCCTGCTAGCGATCGCAAGCCTTTTCCCGAGCAATGCATTCGCCCAGCAAGAGGCCAGCCCGCCTAGCGCCGCCGCTGCCCCCGCGGCAGAGACGCACACCCCACCGCCCCCCGTTACCACGCCGGTGAAGGAGCCGGGGCCGAAAGATCCGTCTCGGATGGCATTGGGTGCCTATCTGGGCGGTTCAGGCTCATACTCCTACGCAGCGGCCGCGGCCACGCTCGGCGCTCGCCTCCGTTTCAGCAGGCACTGGACGTTTGGGCTCGACGCGGAATGGAACCCGTGGATCGCCATCAACGGCCGTACGGCCGTGCGCGCGGGCGCTTTCAATGGGTACGGAACCGTCATCCTGCGGCTTCCGCTCGCATACGAGAAATTCAACCTTCGCACCACGGCCAATCTGGGGTTTTCCCGCCTGTTGATAGACTTGTACGGTGCCCCCAAGGGCAGCATGGGGATCTACGCGGGATTGAGCCCGTTGGGGCTCGAATGGAAGATCTCCCGGCTCTTCTTTCTGATCATCAACCCGCTGAACTTCGCGATGCCGACCCCGCAGCTCAGCGGCGTCCCATTTTCCTATTCGCAGTATCGCGTCACGATCGGACTTGAGGTGTACGGCGGCTGAGGTGCCCCGTGGCGTTCGAAGAGCTATCGCCGTGCCGATGGATTCAAATTGAATGCATCAGTCCGACAAAGTGATGAGGTGATTCGGCGATACTTCGCCCCCTGCGCTATTGCGACGACGAAGCTCGTCGTATCTCTTACGCTATTCTGGTCGGGATTTCGGTCCATCAGCGACGATGACTTTGCTCGCGTCGTCATTGCACAGCAGTTCGTAACCTATCCGCATTTCGATCCCTCTGGGACGAGCTGGCTACCATTTCCATTCTTGCTTTATGGCAGCGCAATGACCGTCTTTGGCGCCACGCTGGTGGCTGCGCAGGTGATGGCGGTCCTGCTCGGGGTGTGCGCAGCCGTTGGCGTTTGGTTGGTAGCTCGCTCGCTCCATCTGTCGCCACGAGCTGCCCTAGTTGCCGGCATGATTGCCGCCTGCATGCCCCACGCCGTTTACTACGGGGCTGCGATGGTGCCCGACTATTCGACGGCCGTGCTCGCCCTCGTGGCGAGCGCGACGCTTAGCTCGAAGCATGGTCGAACGCGCGCCGCAGGCGCGCTCGCAGCCTGCTTGGCCACGCTATGCCGCTACGAAACCTGGCCGATTGCCTTCGTGGTTTCGGGATACGCGACGTTCGATGCGATTCGGCAGCGACACGAGCGTCGTTGGTTGGTGGGCTCGGCCATCATCGCGTCCTTGGGGGCCACCGCCTGGATACTCCATGGTCTAGCCCATCACCACGATGCGTTCTTCTTCGTCAAACGCGTCGCAGCCTACCGCCGGGCGCTGGGTGGTGAATCGATGACTCTCGGGGTGCGCCTCGTGCAACAGCCCTTGGCACTGTTCACTGGAGAGCCAGAACTGACAGTGTTGGCGCTCCTCTTGCTGCTCATCGTTCTCTTGATCCACGGTCGCGAAGGCCTACGCGGGCGAGCGTGGGCAAGACCGTCGCTAGCCATCGGCAGCCTCGTCTCGTTCCTGGTCATCGGCGACTTGCTGGGTGGCGCGCCGACGCATCACGAGGATCGGACCCTGCTCCCCGCGTGGCTCGCCATGGCATTGCTCGTGGGCGAACTGCTCGATCGTCTGTTGCGAAGCGCCGTTGGCCCAGGCCCGTCGAACGACCAGCGTACTGTCTGGCTCGCACGCAAGCGGCTCGTCGTATCGGTCGGCGTTCTCGGCGCCGTCCTCGCGGTGACACTCATCGTTCGTCCACGAATCACCAAGTCGGAATCATTCGTCGACCGGTCTCGCGAGATAGGGATCGGTCAAGCGGCAGCCGAGCTTGTGCCGCAAGGCCAGCGGCTCGCGGTGTACACCGCGGACTATGGCTTTCTCGCCGTTCAGGCCGCGTTCGCGCGCTCCTTTGATTGCGCGCCGATCTTGCGACACGATCCGCGTCACCACGAGCATGACCCATTGTCGAGTCCCGAGGAGCTGACACAGCGACTCGCCGCGCTGAGAGCAAGGTACTTAGTCGTACCCACAGGTCGCCTACAAGACCTCTCTCAGCAGACGCGTATCGAGACGGAATCGAACGGGTTTGCCCTGGTGTCGCAGCGCTAGCTGTCGGTACAGATGCCCATTCGCTCTTCAGCAGCGGGGGAATTTCCCTTGTCGTTCACGCCAAAGCTGACGACATGAAGACCGA
>PMIX01000115.1 GCA_003158395.1 Myxococcales bacterium
AGCTGCGGCGAATGCTTTCAGCTGGTTCGCACCAAGAAGGACGGCACCGACTACCAGCCGACCGAAACCGGCTACACGCCGCCCGTTGATCTCCAGATCGTGGATTCCTGTCCCTGCTCGGCCAATTCCAAGTGGTGCTGTGGCTCGGGACGCGACCATTGCGGCGAGGTTTCGGATTTCGCGTACGGCTGTCCGCTCCCGCCCTCGACGAAAACATCGCTGGTGCCGGCCGACCATGACCCCCTGCCCAACGAGAGTCTCCATTTGGATCTCTCGGACATCGCCATGTCACGCCTGCAGACGGGTGACGCCAACGGGATGATGGTAGACGGGGTCATCCCAACCCGGTACCGCCGCGTGCCCTGTCCGGTGACAGGAAACATCTACATATTGCTGAAGAACGGAGGCGAGTACTACTTCTCTTTCAGCGTGGTCAACGTTTCCGGCCTCGGATCGCTGGTGAACGTCGAAGCCAGACTACCATCGGGCGACTGGGTGTCGATGAAACGGGACCCCAACTATACCCAGGCGAGGCCGCAGGAACGCTTTGGCACGTGGGTGCTTCCGCAAGGGGCTGGTCCATTCACATTGCCCCTGGCCCTGCGATTTACGGATGGATCAGGACGCTCCCTGGTATCGGAGCAAGCGATCAAGAGTTGGACCCCACCAACCACCACCGACGCGACTCTCGCGAAATTCTACCAGGATTTCTACTACATCGACACCGGCGTGCAGTTCTGATCGCAGCGCAGCTTTGTGGCTAGCCTTCCGCCGCGGCCGTGGCCCCGAAAGGGGCAAACCAGGAGATGATAATGGGCGGCAGCGAGGCGAGCAGCACGAAGCCGAAGAAGGCCTGGTACCCGAGCCAGGCCTGAATGCGTCCACTCACCATCCCGGTCAGCATCATGTTCAGCGCCATGATGCCAGTGGCAAAAGCATAGTGGGCCGTGCGATAGCGCCCGGGAGACAGCTCCTGCATCATGTACAACATCATCCCCACCGTGCCCAGGCCATAGCCCAGTTTTTCAATCAGCACCACACAGGTGATCCAGACTAGATCGTGGGGTAGGGCCTGACCCAAATAGAAGAACGTCACGTGGGGCACATTCAGGGCAAAGGCCAACAGCACAAACACCCGCCGCAAGGTGTAGCGCGCCGCCAGCAGCCCGCCCAGCAGGGTCCCCCCGACAAAGGCCACCGTCCCGAAGGTTCCATTGATATTGCCAAGGGCCATGTTGTCGAGTCCCAGGCCCCCGGCGGCCCGCGTGTCCATCAGGAACAGGGGACCGATCTTCTCGATGAAGCCTTCGCCAAATCGGTAGAAGAAGACCGTCGTAATCATCATCCATACGCGCGGCTTCCTGAAAAAGCTGGCCCAGGCATCCCCGGTGGTGGCCAAGGCTGCCCGTAGACTGGACGGCGCATCCGCGGCCTTGGCGCCTGAGGGAAGAAGGTAGAAGTGCCAGAGGGCGGCCGCGGCCAAGATGGCCGCCACCAGCATCATCACGATCATCCAGGCCGTGAACCAGGCGGGGGACGGGCCAAACGCGGGCGCCGGCTTGCCCGCCGCAGCCCAGTCGTAGAGGACCTTGGTCAGGCTGACCAGCGCGCCCGAGACCAGGACCTTGCCCAGATTCCAGAATGCCCCCTGCAGTCCGACGTACAGCGCTTGTTCCCGAGAAGTGGTCGAGGTCAGATACACGCCATCGCCTGCGATGTCTTGGGTCGCCGAGGCAAACCCCGACATCCAGAAGAAGGCAATGGTGAGTGGCAGGTAGGCCGGCAGCTTGAGGGCAAAGGCCACGCACGAAAACGTGACCACCAGGGTGAGCTCCATGGCGAGCACGAAGAAGCGTTTGGTGCGAAACAGCTCGACCAGCGGCGCCCACAGCGGCTTGAGCACCCAGGGCAGATACATGGCCCCCGTGTAGGCCGCGATCTCGGGGTTCGACAGCCCCAGATTCTTGTACATGATCGCCGCCACGACCGACACCGCGATCATGGGTGTGCCCATGGCGAAATAAAGGCTGGGCACCCAAAGCAGCGGATGCGCGCGTTTTGTTTCGGCGATCAGAGTTTTTGGTCCGGCGGTGGCTGCGGGCCGGGCACGATCCCGGCTATGTCGGGATCTTCGTCCGGCTTCAAATCACCACGCTTCTCGCGCTCTTGCTGGCGCTGCAGCAGGCGTTCAGCCTTTTCCTTCTGCCACTGCTGGCGGCTGAGCTCCTTCTTGCGCTTTTCAGCGGCGCTCTTGTTGAACGGCTTCACGGATGATCTACCAACGCTCCCCTCGACCGCCGCCCGAGCCACCCCGTCCACCGCGGCCTCCCCGATTGCCACCACCACCAAAGCCACCCCGCCCGCCGCCGCCTCCGCCTCCACCACCACTGGATCGCTCGCGCGCCTCGTTGACGGTCAGGGTGCGGCCCTGGAAGTCCTTGCCGTTGAGGTTCGCAATGGCGGCTTCTGCACCGGCATCAGTCGACATCTCGACGAACGCAAAACCGCGTGGCCGCCCGCTTTCCCTATCCATGACTAGCTTGGCCTCAGCCACTTCGTGGCCGGTTCCTGCAAAAAGGTCGTGTAGATCCTGTTCNNTTAGCCGAGTAGGGCAGATTGCCGACGTAGAGTCTCTTTCCCATGGGTTCTTCTCCTTGTGCCAGGTTCTCATTCTCGGTCGACTACCCAGCAGCGGCTTCGCAAGGAACCCAAGTGGGCGACGATCAGAGTATTCCATCCCAAGATGAGCCGGTTGCATGAAAGAGTCCAGGTTTTTTTGGCGCGCTCACGGGGCACTGTCAGGTGCTTCCCTACCAGACGCCGCATTGCGCGTTTCGCAGCACTTGAAGCCTGGCCGCTACAGCTCTCGGCGCGGAGCGGGCAGGGGATTGCCAGGCCAAGGCCAGGTCGCGCGCGCTTCCGGAGGTAGGTGGCCATGGCGGCGGACGTACTCGGCCACGAAGGCATGCGTCAGCCGGTTGACGTATCCGCCGCCGCGCAAGGGACCGAAGTCCGTCTCATAGCGCCGCGCAATCTGGTCAAACAGAGCATCCCGATACGCTTTTGCGCAGATGCTGGCCGCCGCGACCGCCAGGTGAACCGACTCGCCCCTATCATGCGCCTCGAGATGAGGATAGCGGGCCACCAGCGGCGAGAACAGGCTGCGCCCGTCGGCGACGATACGGCCACAGGCTGGCGCGCGTTCGATCAGGCGCACCGTGCGCTCTCTCTCCAGCAAGTTGAGAGCGCCGCGGCTGACATGTTCGTCGATTGTTTCCACGTTGCAAACCTCCAGCCCGACCCAGCTCGCCAACTCCTCGACGGATTTCTTGAGGATCGCGCGTGTTCTTCGCGCACGAGCGGACGAACCAAATGCCTTGGAATCGCGCACCCCTTGCGTGGCCAGCAGCCCCGCCGCCTTCCGGTCGAGTGCGACGGCTGCCAGCACCATGGGACCGAGCGCAGGCCCGCGACCTGCCTCGTCGATACCGAGGACAAGACTAGCTGTCATCTGCGCCCTGCGACCAAGGCAGCCAACGGGCCGGCCAAACGGGCCTCAATAAGCGCGTCCGCCATTGCGTGGCGGGCTGCCTGCAATGCCAGCTCAGCGTGCGCACTGGCGAAGACCAAGCGCATCTTGGTAGTCAGCGGTCCAAACAACTCCGCCTCAGCATCGGGCATTCGCCGCGTGAGCGTCGTAGCCGCGGCCTCGACGTCGGCGCGGGCGGCTGCCCGGGTCAGCACCTGCTGGAGAAAACTCTCGGCCACGCCCCCGGCCAGCATGCCGCGGGCATAGGCGGCAAACTGGTCCACGGCCGCGGCAATGGGCAGCTCGGGTGCGCCGGCTGCGGCCGCAAGCAAGGCCGCCTTGCTCGCCTCGGTCGCGCGGGTGACTACCTCATCGAGCAGGTCGAGCAAGAACTCCTCGTCGGCCGCTCCGCCAAGGGCATCGCCCAACCGCCAGGTGCGTGGCTGGGCCATGGCCAGCGTCTCGGCGGCGGCCCGGCGAAAGCCGTCATCCAGGTTCGCGGCCAGATTGAGCCGCTCGCTTGCCAAGGCCGCCCCCACGCGCGCCTCGCTGGCGTCCAGGTCAGCACGGCGGCGGACAAGCTGCGCCTGCACATCTCCGGCCGGGCGCGCGGCTCGGACCCGATCGGCCGCTTCGTCGGCAAAGCGGGCCAGGGCCGCGCTGGCTGTCCGCTGCTTGAGCGCGTGTGTGTGTTGGAAGAATCGTTCTTGCAGGGCTGCCCGCACCGCCGGCATTCCGCTCCTTTCCAGTCGCGCATCGTCGCCGGCAAGCTGGGCGGCAAGCGCGTCGCGCGCCGAGAGCGGCACCAGCGCCTCCACCCGGTCGCCCAACGTTGTCTGCAAATGCCCGAGCAGAACCGCGAGATCGTCTGCGCCCGCTTGATCCGCCTTGTTGAGCACGCCAAGCACGCGCTTGCCGGCTGCGTGGGCCCGATCCAAAACACCCTGCTCACTCGCCTTGCCCGCCTGGGTCAGCGAGAAGACCCACACAATGGCGTCGGCTTCGACGAGAAAGGCACGCGCCACGCGCTCATGTTCGAGCCGTAGCGAGTTGGTTCCCGGCGTGTCGACCACCTCGATTTTCTGCAGAACAGGAAGCGGGTGGAAGATCTCGACCAGGCGCACGGCGCCGGCTGCTGCGTCGTCCAGATCGGCAACAAAACTTCTGATTTCGGCGTCGCTGCGTTCTTCGACGCGGCCGTCGTGAAAGTGCACCCGGCCCCCAGGCGGGCCAAAGCGCAGCACATTGATGGTGGCCGTGGTGGGGGTCACGCCCACGCGCGCGATTTCGGCACCACACAAGGCGTTGACGAACGACGACTTGCCCGCATTGAACTCGCCCATGACCGCGACCAACAAGGGGCGATCGAGGGCCTCGGCCGCGCGCAGGGCTCCGGGAAGCAGCGGCTGTAGCTCGGGCGAACGCGTGGCTAGATCACAGGCAAAGGCAAGCAGGGCATGAAGGTTGCCCTGTGGCGCGGCACCCGGGGCAAGGGCCTGGGCCACGAATCGTCGCGCGGTTTCCGTGGTGGCCAGCGGGGCCAGCGCCAGCAAGTCCGCTTCGCGAGCCGTGCCGTCGAGAAACGCGCGCAAGCCGGCGGCAAGGGCCGGCTCGACGGCAGGCTTCGCTTCGCTGTGGCCCAGACGTTCTCGCACGCGTTCCAACTCCGCGCGATCCTGGGCCGCCAGCGCCAGCCGCACGACGGTCGTGACCGGCGCAGGCGCACCCAACTCCGCCTCGCGCGTGGCGGCGGCCAGCGCCCCGGCAAAGTCGCCCGCCGCCTCGGCCAGGGCGCGCCAGGCGGCCAGTACCGTCGGATCCTCGGGATTGGCGGCCAATGCCTCTGCCGCGAGGGCGGCGGCCTCTTGTCCGTGACCGGTTGCTGCCAGGCGCTCGGCCAGGGCCGCCTGCACGCGCGCCCGACCCTGGCCTTGCCATGGAACATCGGCTAGGGCCGCACGCAACAGGCTCTCGGTCGCTTGAGCCTCAGGGCAGGCACGCGCTGCTTCGATGACAAGGTTCGCTTCGGCCAGTGAGCCCGGCACCTTGGCCTCGATCAGATCCTGGGCAGCGTGGGTGAGCCAGCGCCAGCCGTCGCCTTCCCCTGCGGCCAGCAAGGCGCGACCCAGATCAGCGGCGATCATGCCGTCGCGGGGACAAGCCTCGGCCGCCTTGCGCAGCTCGCGCACCGCTTCGCCGGGGCGGCCCGCGCGCATGGCCAGGCGTGCCCGGGCTGCATGCGCGCGACCGCGCAGGTCAGCCCGTGCTGTGCCGGAGAGCACGCGACGAAGCGCGTCCCGGGCCGGTTCCTCGCGACCGAGGCGAGCCAGGGTTTCGCCCAGGCCCAGCCATCCCTCCACGGCATCCTTGGCCAGGTTCACGGCCCGGCCATATGCCTCGACCGCAGCCTCGTCGTGACCGCGGCGGCTGCGCACCTCGCCCAACGCCAAGAACACAGCGGGCAGATCCGGATGATCGTCGGAAAGTCCGAGCAGGCGCGCCTCGGCAATCACCAGCTCGCCCTCGTCCACACAAGCCAACGCCTGCGCGATCTCTTCGCGCACGGCTTCGGGCAAGGACTCGCCCCCGGTCAGAGAGGAGAGGAGTTCGTCGAGCAGACCCATGGCGAACTGTAACTAGCTGTCATTCCACACCGCCTGTCGAATCTCGGCGATGCGTTCTTCGATGGCCTTGAGCGCAAGCAGCGACTGGTCGATGGCTTCGGTGCTGCCGGCGACCGATTCGGCGTGGCTGCGACGCTCGGCCAGCGCACGCTCCAGAACCTCGGCGATCCCGCGCGCCAAGGCCGCGCCCGCCTCGGCAATGAATTCCTGTAGCCGCTGTACGAATTGGTCGACGATCTCGTCCAGCTTGGGCGCCAGCGCGGCCGCAGCTTTGCGCACGGCCTCGGGCCCTGCTTGACTGGCCTCGGCCTTTACTTCTTGCGCCACTTTGCCCCGGAGAATCAGGGCCAACACCGGCGCGGCCAGGGTCATGAGCCCACCGGCCAGCGTGTTGACGAACAATAGAATAGTCGTGCCCAGGGCACCCAGGGCAAACACCGAGGCGTCGTACTTGAAGGTGTCCACCGAGATGTGAAGCCGCGCCTCGGGCGACGACAGCTCCTGGGCGATTGCGCGGGTCAGTCCTTCCACGCGCTGGTTGGCGATTTCAATGGCCTGCTCGGCCAGTCGATCCAGCTCGGCGGCCATGCGCTCGCCCTCGGCCTCCAGCCAGGCCTTCCAGGTGTCCTGCAGGAACGGTCCCAGGTAGCGCCGCACGTCCGCCGCGTCGGCGCTCTCGATCTCGGGCGGAAGCGCGGTCGCGAGGTCGCGGGCGAAGTCAGCCAAGTCCTGGCGCACGCGGGCCTTCAGGGCGGCAGCCTCGGCCACCACCCCCGACGCGGCCTGGTCGAGCGCCTTGCGCCCTTCCTTGAGACGCTCCTGCGCGTGCGCCACGCGCGCAGCCAGATCCTCGGGCGGCAATTCCAACGAGCGTCGCCCCATGCCCAAGCTGTCGCGTACGAAAGCCGCCAGGCGGCCCGCGTCCTGCAGGGCGTGATCGAGCAACAGGCGCACCCGTTCCGTTCCCAGGGTCAAACGCAAGTGCGCCAGCAGCGGCTGCAAGCGCGAGCCAGCCAGGTCGCCGGCCAATGCTCGCTTGGCCGAGATGGGGAACACCGCAGGGGCGCTCACCAAGCCTGACAAGTGTTGCCGTGCAAATTGCGTCGCCTCTTCCAACTCCGTTTCGTCCAGCAGATCGGCCTTGGCGACTAAGAAGACCAGGCGATCGCGACAGGAACGCAGAATGCGCTCTTCGAGAAAGCGGCGCTCAGAAGCGGTGAGGATCTGCGTGGCGTCCAGCAAGAACAAGGCCGCGTCGGCGCGGGGCACGTAGCCATAGGTGATGTCCGCGCGCTGCTCGTTGATGTCGTTGACCCCTGGCGTGTCGACCACCGTGATGGATTCGCGCAAGAAGGGCGCCGGGTGCTCGATCTCGACATAGGACAGGGATTCATTCGCTGCCTGCGCGCCGGCCACCGCCAGCCAGTCCGCCAGCTTGGCCGGGTCAATGCTCTGGCGCCGGCCGTCTTCGAACACAGCCTGGGCCGCGACGTTCTCGCCGTGACGAATGAGCGCCAGGACTGCGGTGGTGGGGGTAATACCCACGGGCAGAAGCGTCTCGGCCGCAGGCTGCGCGGGGCCGGGGCCCGCAGACCAAGGATCGCTCAAGGCAAGCAGGGCGTTGATGAAGGTCGACTTGCCGTGGTTGAACTCGCCCAGCACGACGAGAGAGAAGCGCTCTTGGTCGAGCTTGGGGATGCGCACCTGGCGAATATCGTGGGCGGTGGACTCCAGTCCGGCCGCGGCCGCCAAGTCGGCCAGGTGACTCAACACCTCACGAATGGCGGCCTTGCGTGCGGCGGGGCGGTCCTCGTTGCTCATCTGAGCACCGCCAAGAGATCCGCGACCTGGGCGTCGCATTCCTCGCGCGAAAGCCCGGGCCCCTCGCTGCCAGGACCGTCGCCGGCCACCCCGCGAAAGTACGCCGTCTGTGCGAACAGGCGCAGGGCCGTCACCCGCGTGGGCAGATAGGGATGGGTGGAAAAGGCCTCGCCCAGCCGGCGCAGATCGTCGCGCGCTTCCTCGAACTGGCGCAGGTATTCGTCGACGTTGATGTCGCCGTAGAGCTTGCGTGAGCCGAGCGCCAACTTGATGAGCGCCGCCGTGGCAATGCCGAGGTCGCGGGTGCACAGCAGGCCGGCCCGGTCGCTGGTGATTTCCGCCCGCCGCGACCACGCGCGCAGG
Organism: Myxococcales bacterium; assembly: GCA_003158395.1. Classification (GTDB taxonomy): domain Bacteria; phylum Myxococcota_A; class Polyangia; order Fen-1088; family Fen-1088; genus Fen-1137. The sequence continues at coordinate 8,338 of PMIX01000115.1, forward strand.
GCCAGCACCACGGGCTGGGCGCCCAGGCGCAGGATCAAATTCGCCGTCTGGGTCAGGGTGTAAAGGGCGGTCAGGTACACGACGTGGTTGTTCTGGATGTGACCGCACTCATGACCAATGACGAAGAGCAACTCGGCCTCGGTCAGGTGGTCGACCAGAGCGCCCGAGAGCACAAGGGTCGCATCTTCGCTGGTCCCGAAGGTGTGGGCGCCCAGCGACGCCAGCTCCGGCGAAACATAGACCGCAGGCAGCGGAATCTGCAGCACGTCGGCGCAACGGGCGACCTTGGCGTAGAGCGCGGGGAACTGGCGTTCCCCCACGCGCACAGCGCTGCCAACCAGGCGGCTCTTGCCTACCGTGTTCCAAAAACGAACCGTGGACTCCATGGCCAGCGTCACCGGCCGCAACTTGTCCATGGTGGCGCGCACGCGCCAATCGCCGCTATAGGCGTAGGCGGCGGCTTCGCGCGCCCGCGCCTGTCCGGCGCCCTTGCACGCGGCCACGTAGCGGGAAAAGGATAGATCCACGGCGGGCATGAGGCCTGCATCATAGCGCACAGCCGGGCGCGCGCTCGCCCATGCGCAGGCTGGCATAGAGGGCGGCTGCACAAGCCGGATACTCTCTCGGCTGCTTCTCACGCGCCCATGGCAGCAGGATCGATTGCAGGCTGTCATATAATCGCAGCATGTCTCTCGCTGCTCTTGCCGGTGCGCTGTTGTTGGCGGCGCTGCCGGTGCGGGTCCAAAGCGAGGCTTGTCCCTCGGGCGCAGAGGTAGAAAGGGCACTCGCGGCCATGTTGCCAGCGACATCCGATGCGGCACCGCCGGACCTGGCGCGGGTACAGAGGCGCAACGGCAAGCTGCGAATCGAGCTGGTCGATGCAAAGGCCACCGTGATCGCCGAGCGCGTGCTGGACGGAAACGGGTCTTGCTCCGATCTGGCCGAGCTGGCCGCGGCGGTAATCGGCAGCTGGCAAAGCGACGTGCACCCCGACTTCGTGCGGCCGCATGCAGAGCCACTGCCTGCTTCTGTCGTGGCGATGCCAGCGCTGTCGTCTTCCGCCTCCATGGCCTACGACGTGGCGCTGGGCGCCTCGCTCTCGCTGGCCGGCTCACCCGCCGCCGGGGGCACGCTGGCCCTGATCGGGGTTCCCCGTGGCGCGGGTCTTGGACTTCGCCTCTTCGCTGCGGGCGAGGCGGCACGCACGCTCGGCCTCGGGATGGGCCAGGCGCGCTGGCGGCGCTGGATGGGCGGCGCGGAGCTCGACTGGCGGGTTGCCCTCGGTCCCCTGGTGCTGGATCTGCACGGTGGCCTTGGGTTGGGTTGGCTCACAGTCGACGGCGTGGGCTTCTCTCAGAATCTGTCGATCTTCGCCTTCTCGCCTGCCGCAACTGTGGGCGCACGGCTGTCGTGGTGGATGACGCGGCGGTTTGCTGCCTGGCTTGACCTGGGGGGGCTGTACTGGACGCGTGGCCAGACGGTCTACAGCGAGCCCAGCGGCCGCGAGCAAGAGATCCCGCAGCTCTTGGGGCTTGCAAGCATCGGCCTGGCTCTCGGCCGAGCGGAAACTGGCCGGTAAGGTTGGCATGGGCTGGGGCCACAGAAAGAGTGTCGTGCTCCAACCCAGCCCCTCCGACCTCAGCCTGGCTTCGCCTGCCGTGACGCCACCCGAAACGGCGGGCAGATCCGCGGGCTTGGTCCAGCTTTCATTCGAGTCGATCTACCGCGCGCACGCCAAGACCGTCGCCCGCTGGGCGATGCGGCTTCTGGGCCCGAGCGGCGACTTCGAGGATGTGGTTCAGGACGTGTTCCTGGTGGTGAGGCGTCGGCTTCCTGGCTTTCGCGGCGAGGCCGAGATCACGACCTGGCTCTACGAGATCACCGTGCGCGTGGTGCAGGGGTGGCGCAGACGAGCACGCTGGTGGTCGTGGGTAACCGGACGCGGGCAGAGTCCCAGCCGTGGGCGGATGCAGGCGGCCTTCGTGCCCACGGCAGAAACGCCGCAAGATCCCCAGGCGCTGCTCGAGGCACGTGAGCGCACGCGCCTCTTGTACCGGCTGTTGGACGAGCTGGACGAGGCACACCGAACCACCTTCATTCTGTTCGAGCTGGAAGGGCTGCCCGGAGAACAGATCGCCGCAATCACCGGCACCCCCATCAGCACGGTGTGGGTCCGGCTGAGCCGCGCCCGACGCAAGTTTATCCAGCGCATGCGCGCATTTGAAGCGAGGGAGATGCCATGAAGCCGCACCCAGAAGATCCGATTCTGCGTTGGCGCGACCGCCCCCCCGGTGGCGAGGCCGCCGAGGATCGGGCTGCCGCGCTGATCCGCGGCTCGCTAGTGCCGGCCGAGCCTGACGAGCTGCACTTGGCGCGCATCGAACGGCGGTCGCGGCGCTGGTCCCGGTCGTCCCTGGTGCCTCGCCTGG
>PMIX01000235.1 GCA_003158395.1 Myxococcales bacterium
CAGGTAGCTTACTGTTTTCTATCTTAGATATTTCTTGAGCGGAGGGTGGCAGCGAAGGAGAGCGAACGGGTCTGCCGAAGAGATTCCGACACCACGATCGACGGGGCTAGGTTCTTCAGTCCGAACGTCGCGTGGCGTCGACAGCAAAAGCACGGCCACAGGGGCCCATTCTTGTGCTGGTCCTTCGCGCCGCCTGTGCGGGTCCGGCCAAAACTCGTCAGCGAATCGCCGATGTTGACCGATATAAGGTTGTACTTTATGTTAGTGTGGACTGTGGTCTACATCCCGCGCCTCACCGAACCCCACGTACGGCGAAGCCTTGACGCGTTTCCGGCCCTTGTCCTCAGCGGTCCCCGGCAGTCGGGGAAGACTACATTGCTCCGCCATCTGCTATCGCAAAGCCATGCCTACGTTCTGCTCGACGAGATGGATCAGCGCACCTTCGCCGAAGGTGATCCCATCGGTTTTCTGGATCGCCACCCGGCCCCGGTCGTTCTCGACGAAATCCAGAACGCCCCGGGCTTGCTTCCTTCAATCAAGGCTCGCATCGAGCAGGATCCGCGTCCCGGCCGTTGGGTCATCACGGGATCCCAGCGCTTTTCGGTCATGAAAAACGTCAGCGAATCGCTGGCCGGCCGCGCCGCGATCGTGAATTTGCACCCATTCATCTTTGCTGAGTGTCAAGACCGGCGCCTTTCTGCCAAGACCTGGGACGCGTATCTCGATGCGCTGCTTGACAAACGCCCCAACAACCCCGCACGAGCGCCAGACTTGGGCGCCTGGCTGCTCAAGGGCTCCTATCCCGCGGTGTGGCGACGGAGGAATCTGACCGCCGATCTTTGGTATCCGTCGTACGTCCAGGCCTATCTCGATCGCGACGTCCGGGGAAACATCCGCGAGGCCAACCTGTACGATTTCCAGCGCTTCCTCAAGCTGCTCGCCGCGCGCACGGCCCAGGAGCTGAACCAGGCTTCCCTTGCCAAAGAGCTGGGCCTAGCCATTCCCACTATTCGTTCTTGGATCTCGCTCCTGGAGGCCAGCTCGATCGTTTTCCTGCTGCCGCCGTTTCATCGCAATTTCGGCAAGCGCCTGATCAAGGCGCCCAAGCTGTACTTCATGGACACCGGTCTGGTCTGCTACCTGGTTGGGTTGCAGTCCGCCCAGCATGTGCTCGATGGCCCGATGGCGGGGGCGCTCTTCGAAACCGCGGTGGTCTCCAACTTCAAGAAGACCCTCGACGCTTACGGTGTGCGCGACTGTCTCTACTACTGGCGCGCAGTGGCCGGGCTGGAAGTCGATCTGCTTGTCGACCGTGGCGGCAAGCTGCTCCCCGTCGAGATCAAGATGTCGTCTACCCTGACGCCCCGTCACGCCGCAGGCCTCCTCGCTTGGCAACGCCTTGCCGGCCAGTCCTCGCCTGGACTCATCATCAGTGCCTCCCGGGAGACCGGCACGATGGGCGCCCAGGTGGTGCGGCGGTACTGGGCCGGGATCTGAAGGGCTCGACGGCGAGGCAGGGAGAGAGTGGAACTATCCCGCTGTCTTCCAGCGGCGCTCTCCTTCTCCGGCGGTACCATCAGGCTGCGGAGGGCATCGAACAGGGCCACGATATGCGTGTCGTGGGTTGCGACTCTGCGCTCAAGCTCGTCCAGCTTGGCCGCCAGCTGGCGATGCGACGCCAGGAATCCCCGCCGGCGTACAAAGGCGCGAACAACCTCGACCCTACGACGACGAGCAGGTCATAGTCGCTATCCGGGCTGGCGCCCTCTCGGGAATCAGGTCAGCTGTCTCTGGAATTCTTGCAGGATTGATTACGAAACAAATAGTTCGCAGAAGTGTAACACAACCACCTACACCAAAAATCATAGCTTGCTTCCGCAAGGGCTCAGACCAACGGAGGCACACCATGTTTGTCTGCAATCGAGAAGTACGAGGTTCAAACCGGATTCCGACAGGCGGTCTTGTGGCTTTCACGCTGCTGGCGCTTTCGGCCTGCAGTGGCGAGCAACCGCCGACCGGCGGTGCAGAGCTCAGCGTGCGCGCGCTCGGCACCCAGGACGTGACCAGTGTTGTGGTCACGGTCAGCGGCTCTGCCTTGCCTGCTCCCAAGACCTTTCCCTTGTCTCCGCGGGGCAGTGCGACTTGGGGGGCGCTTCTTAGTGCGCTGCCTGTGGCAAGCGACTATACCTTCACCGTCAGCGCCCTTGACCTGTCGAACGTCACGGAGTACGCGGGCTCTGCCTCTGGTGTTGCCATCGTGAAGGACCATGTGACCACGGTGATCATCACGGCCCAGCAAACCAACGCCCCGGTTCCCTTCAAGAATGCCATACCTGTCATTGATTCTGTGGTCATGTCATCGGGCACAATCGCTCCTGGGGGCACGATTACGGCCACGGCAACCGCGCACGATCCGAATCCTGGGGACACCATCACCTTTGCCTGGTCGGCCAGTTCCGAGGCAGGTGTGTTCTCGGCGCCTTCGGCTGCCAGCACCACCTGGACCGCGCCAGCCACTGAGGGAGACCAGACCCTGGTGCTTTTGGTGGCTGACAACCATGGGGCGTCGGCCTCGGTATCCATTGTTATTCACGTGGCCAGCACCGGCGGCGGCCAGGCCGATGTCAACGTGAATTTCAACAACTCGCCAGTGGTGACGGATCTGCTCGCAGCCCCAGGCCACCTCGTGCTCGGCTCGCCCACATCACTGACGGTCACGGCCAGCGATGCGGATGGGGATGCCCTGTCGTACGCATGGACCAGCACCTGCACAAGCGGAGTCTTCTCGAACACGACTGCTCCAGCCACCAGCTTCACGCTCCCGGCTGTCGCGACCGACACGAGCTGCGACCTTGTCGTGACGGTCAGCGATGGCCGCGGTGGCTCGACAACTGGTCAGACCACTCTGCTGGTCGGCCAGCCGGCGGCTGTGGGGGTTCCGGTGATCGCGGACGCTGGCCAGTCTGCCTTTGTGATCTCGTCCGGTGGCAGCGTGACGCTCACGGTTGCGGCGACCGATCCGCAAGCCAGCGCCCTCAGCTTCCACTGGGTATCGGCCGCTGGCGCCTTGTCGAACCAGGTCGACGCCCCCGGTTCGTCGCAAGTTGTGTGGACCACCCCAGCCACGGGGAATGGCACTTTCACCGTGTCGGTGAAGGTGACCAATGCCCTTGGAGTTAGTGTTCGGAACGACTTCACGGTTTCGGTGCCCGGCGCAGACGGCGGCGCCGGTGGAGCCGCCGGAACAGACGGAGGCGGCGGCGCGGGGGGCGCTACGCCTGAAGGTGCGCCCGGCACAGCCTGCACGGTCCCCTCTGACTGCGCCGGCTACAGCTGCACAAACCAAGTGTGCGGCCCGTACGCGACAAGCTGCCTGGCTTTGCACAATCTGAGCGCCCCGCCCGGCCAGTACACCATCGACACCGATGGTGTCGGGGGCAATCCACCGTTCCTCGCCTACTGTCCCACAGGCAGTCCCTCGTTGGCTCCTGTGGGAATCAGCCAAGCCGAGGTGGGGGCTCCGCCTGCATCCAGGTCGTTTGTGGGCGCGGTGGGGTACGACTTCAACGGCGTCGATTTCAGTGGAACAATGAAGGACGGGGGTTTGCTCAATTGGCTAGGCCAGCCCGTCACCGCTGACCAGGACGTAACCGAACTCGCGGATGGCTCGCTCCTTACGTCGACGGCCTATTCCTGGTGTTGCTATGGAAGCGATACGTGGGTTAGGTACTACACCGTCGGCAACGCGGGCATCGGCGCTTCAGCCCTTCCGTCCCCACAGGGGATCATCGAACTCTTCGACCAAAGAATCCTGGTCGGGGGAAGTGGCATCTATCTCGTCTCCAAGACCGGTTCGTCGCCCGCCCAGATCAATGGATCGAGCGCGTACTATCCGATCCAGTTGGCGTCAGGCAAAATCTTGCTGCCTGCTAACTCGGTCAACGAAATCATTCTGCTTAACCCCGATGGTACCGTGGCTGGAACCGTCAGCGATCCCACCTTCACGGCCACTTCACTCTACACGGCGGTTCAGCTTGCGGACGGCGCCATCGTCATTGGAGGAGGTGGGTTGATCAAGTACTTTGAGCCAGATCTTACCCCGCGGGCATTCGCCTCGGCCCCGAGCGGAATGACGTTGAACCCAGACGGAAGTCTGAGCCGACTGCCAGAGATGTCGGGCACCAGCGGCATGCTGGTGCAGTTGCCAAACGGCCAGATTCTGTTCTCGGATACTGCGTCCACCACCATTGTCCGGCTGAACGCTGATGGCTCCTACGTCGATACCTTTACCTTGCCGAGCAACTATGCCTATCCACGCGGGATGACTGTCGACCATCACGGGCGGCTGCTGGTCCCCGTGGGCAACACGCACCAGGTCCGCGTCGTCACCTTCCCGGGTTGCTCAGACGGCACCAGAGACGGCAGCGAAACTGACGTCGACTGTGGCGGCAGCTGCACGAAGAAATGCGGCACCAATCAAACCTGCAACGTAGATGCAGATTGCGTTTCCGGCAGTTGCTGGAACACGGTTTGCCAATAGCAGTTCCGTGCATCGTTGCCCTCTTGCCGCAGCACGTCCAATACTGGCGCCCTGATCATCGGTTACCAGGAATGTTGAGAGCTGCGTTACAGAAAATGCATGAAGAGTTTACATAACTGTCACACAAGAAACCACACCAGGAAATGTAGGTTGCCTCCGTACACCATCTGACAAAAGGAGGCGCGCCGTGTTTGTTCCCATCCGAGACGTACGAGGTTCCTCCCGGCTCCCGGTGGGAGCCCTTGCTGCCCTTCCAGTTTTTCCGGCTCGCACTCGCGCGCAACACCAAATCAGCAGCGCTGACCAAACGGGGCGTTGTCTTGGCGCTCGGAAGCAAAGGAACAAGGTGGCGGAGGAAATGAAACCATGAACTACCTGAGATTCAACGCCGCCCTGGAAGGCGCAAGACTCATCGCCCGCTACGAGGATGAGAAGACTATCCGGCGCGTGGTGATGACGTTCTGGCGTCCCTTCGAGCTTGAACAAGCCGAGTGGCTGGAGGCGAGGCAACTGCGGACCAAGCTGGTCAACGGCGAGCTGGACGAATTCACTATCCCAATTGGTGCCTATGTAGCCAAGGCGACGTTCATCGGCATGTCGGGCAACGCGAGCGCTGAGGTCTACGGGGTGTCGGCGGCTGCCAAGATGTCGGGAGGCTACGAGCCCGCCCTGTCTCTGACGTTCGAGGCATCCCCGGAAGTCGCCCTGCTGACCTGGTTGGCTGCGAGCGTGAAGGGATACGTCGAGGTCGAGCTGCTGGCCACCCGTGACGCGGTTGTAGGTCTCGGCGCGTCCGTTCTACGGGAACCGTCCATTACCAAGACGTCGGCCATCACGACGCCGACGCGTGAAGATCTGGCACGGATGTGACCGTCCTTCACGGCGACGTCCGTGGCAACGCCAGGGCGGTCAAGAGCGTGGTGCCGCTGACCATTGGTCCCATAGCAGCGGGTAGCGACCTTGGTCAGACGGCACGATCTCGATTGAATTCTTTCCGCGCGCTACTTTGCCGTGGGTTCGGCACGCACCGCTCAGGACCCTCTGCGGCGGTCAGAACGGGGTGGCGCGTCGGTGGGCGTGGCGGCCCACGGCGGGAGGGTTCTCCGCCGCAGGAAAATCCCATTCGAAGGGATTAGGCACCGAGGCCCACGATGGAACGACGAACCACCCTCTCGCCGGTGGCTTCGAAGTCCGCGCGACCAGCAAAGGCATACGTCGCGGATCCGTCGATCCACAGCATGGCCATCCCGTGCACCAGGGACCACGCGCCGAAAGCCAGCTCGTCGATCGGCGTCGCGTCGCCGCCCAGCACAAGGGCCAGGTCCCGCACCACACCGGTGAGGACGGCGTAGGCTCGGTTGGACTCGCGGCGGAACTGGTCCGGCGGATGATAGCCTTTGGGGAAGCCGCGGCCGAACATCACCCGAAAATAGGAAGGATGGTCGGCGGCAAAGCGAAGATAGGCCCTGCCGATCGCAACAAACCGCTCACCTGGCTCGCTCTCAGCCCAAGCTGCTTGCTCGAGCGCGGCGGCAAACAGGCGAAAGCCTTCGGTTGCAACCTCGGCCAGCAGCGCCTCACGATCTGCAAAGTGGTGCCCTGGCGCCGCGTGTGAAACGCCAAGCCGCCTGGCCAGTGCGCGCGTGGTCACTGCGGCCAAGCCCTGCTCGTCGATGACCTTCAGGGCTTCGGCAATGAGGGCTTGCTTGAGATCGCCGTGGTGGTAGTGGCCCGGGCGCTTGCGTCGGGGAGATCGTGACATATTTGTGAGCATAGCTTTCGATCTTGACAGTGACAAGACAGGAACGTAGCCTCAATCTTGTCATCGTCAAGATTACGGGAGGTGACGACCATGCGAATCGCCATTTTCGACGGAGACCCGCGAGTGCCCGGCAGCCTGCTCGACCGAGATCTCATCGCATTCACCGAGCAGGCGGTAGCGCGCGGCGACCGCTGCGAACGCCTGCGACTGGCCGACCTCAAGCTGCACCAATGCGTCGGCTGCTTCGATTGCTGGGTGAAAACCCCCGGCCGCTGCCGCCTGCGGGACGATGGCGGGCACCTCGTCGCGGCGCTCGCGCGCGCCGACTTGGTCGTATTCGCCGCTCCCATGCGCATGGGTTTTGTCGCCTCTCTGCTCAAGCGGGCCAACGATCGCGTCATTCCGATCCTGCTCCCCTACATCGACGTGATGCGCGGCGAGTGCCACCACCTCTTGCGCTACCATGCGCTCGATGTCGCCCTTGTCGTCGAGCGAGGCGATGCCACGGCCGAGGAACTGGCCGCCACCGAGCGGATCTACAAGCGTCTGGCCAAGAACATGTCGGGGAAGTTTGCCTGGTTCAAGGTCGTCGATGCGCCTCGCGCCGAAGATCTCGCCAGCACGAGCAACAGCCGAAAGGAGCAAAGCCATGCACTGGGCGCTCATTAACGGATCGCCGCGCGGCAAACGCGGCAACACGGTCATTCTGCTAGGTCATCTCGCCCGAGGGCTGGCCGAGACCGGCCACTCGACCGAGGTCGTCCACCTGTCCCTGCCGCGCGGCCAGGCCACGGCCAAAGAGCAGTTTCGCCGGGCCGAGCGCATCGTGCTCGCCTTCCCTCTCTACACCGACGCCATGCCCGGCCAGGTCATGGAGCTTGTCGAGGCGCTGGAGGAATTCTGCGGACGAGCGGAGAATCCGCCGATCGCGTTTCTGGTGCAATCCGGCTTTCCCGAGGCGGGGCAGTGCCGCGCCGTCGAGCATTGGCTCGAGCTTTTCGCCAAGCGGCTCGGCGCACGGCATCTCGGCACCATCGTCAAGGGTGGCGTCGAGGGTATTCAGGCGATGCCACGATGGATGACTCGCCGGCTTTTCCGACGGGTCGAGGCGCTCGGGCGCAGCCTCGGCTCGACTGGCCGCTTCGACCCGAAGGCGCTGCGAAAGCTCGCCGGACCCGACTTTACGAGTCGTTGGAGGATCCCGCTTCTCAAGCTCGGGATGCGGATTGGGGCGACGCCTTACTGGAACCGGCTTCTCAAGGGCAACGGCGCCTTCGCTCGACGCTTCGATCGGCCGTTTGAAAGCACCGTCGACAGCGACCGCTCGGCGTTGCAATGGAAGCAACCGGCTTCTTGAGCTTCGGCAGCGTAATCGCCGACGTGATTTTCTTCGGGGGTCACGACAACGCCACTATCGTTGGCCCCAGGTTGGCCTTCTAGCCACGGTTTGACGCTTCCCGATCCGCTAACCAACACCACTTCTGTGCCGACGTGGAAGAATCTATGCTCCCATCTTCCGGCCGTGTGTCCCCTTTCGCGCGACTGTGGTCTTGCTGCTTCTGGCTGTCACGACGGACGGTTGTCACGCAGTTTTCACGCTCGTAGCACAGATTGTGCGAAACCGTCGCGTCGCTCGGGCTAGCGAGGGCGCAGTATGCGCGCGTGGTAAACTCGCCCCTCAGGACCACCAGTCGTTGGGACCTGCGGGGCAACTGCCACGAAGGAGGAGGACCATGCGAAAAGTCAGAAGGATAGTCACGTTTGTCTGTTTGGGAGCCGCAGGCCTAGCCGGCACGGCACGCGCCCAGCAGGCGTTTCCCCGCTATGACCACGTCTTCATTCACATGATGGAGAACAAGGGCTTCGACGAACTCATCGGCAACAGCAACGCGCCCACTATCAACTATCTCGCGAACAAGTACGGTTTGGCCACCCAGTATGCGAGCGTGGGCGACCCCAGTGCGCCGAACTACGTGGCCATCTTGGCCGGAAACTCCTTCGGCATCGACAGTAATGCCCCTTACTGGAGCCACCCAATTGACAAACCGTGCGTGCTCAACCAGATCACCGCCGCTGGCCTGCAGTGGAGGGCCTACGTCCAGTCCATGCCGTACCCGGGATTTCTGGGCTACGGCTATCCCAACCGCTGGCTCGGCGTGCCTGACATCGATCCGCTTTACGCCAGCAAGCACAACGGCATTCAGTATTTCAACCGCATCCGCAACAATCCGCAGGAGCTGAAGAAGATGGGTCCCCTGACGCCGTTCTTTACCGACGTGACCGCGAATCCGCCGAACTTCGGTTGGATCGCTCCCGACATGTGCCACGACATGCACGGCGCTCCGGTCTATTGCACCGATTCCGGTGATGACGGTGACCCATCCGATGTGAAGCTGGTCACGCGTGCCGACCGGCTGGTCAGGCAGACGGTCAGCGCCATTACCAGCGCGCCTTTTTGGGCCAAGGGCAACAATGCCATCGTCATTCTGACCGAGCAGGGCGCCGACGGCGATACCACCGGCTGCTGCGACGCCATACCAGGAACCGGCCGCGTGCCGGTGATCGTCATAACCAGTCACGGCCCGCGTGGGCTCAAGGATGCGACGCCGTACAACCACTATTCGCTGTCCAGCTCGATCCAGAAGGCGTTCGGCCTTTCCTGTCTCGAATACACCTGCGACACGGCCAATGTGCCGGCCATGGCTCCATTGTTCACGATCACGGGCTCGAAGGCGGAGAAGGAGTAATAACATGAAGACCAAGATTCAACTGGCGTTGCTGTTGCTTACCGGCACCATGGGCGCTTTGGCCCTGTTCCCGTCGAGCGCTCGACCTGACCCGAGCAACAGTGCGTGGCAAGTCTTCCCCAGTCCGAACGTCGGTTCGCAGGATAACGTGCTGATCGCGGTAGCGGGCAGCAGTCGATCCGATGTGTGGGCCGTCGGACAGTACGTGCCCGACAATGGAACGAACCATACCAACACGCTCGCGCTTCACTACAACGGGTCGGCGTGGTCCGTGGTGCCGAGCCCCAGCGCTCCAGACACCGCAACCGCATTCCTGAGCGTGACCGCTGCCTATTCGCGCGCGTGGGCCGTCGGCTACGGCTTGCCGACCTTCTTCGCCCAGAGCCTGATCGCCGCCTGGGACGGAAGCCACTGGACGCTGGTGCCTCATCCGCAACCGGGCATGTCCGACATGCTGTTTGCCGTCGAGGCTGTTTCCGATCGTGATGTCTGGGCGGCCGGTTGGCGGCGCACCGACGATACGGTCTTCCACACCTTGGTGGAGCACTTCGACGGTACCAAGTGGACGGTGGTTCCAACCCCGGATCCGGGTGCGCTCGGCAACCAACTGTACGGACTACACGCGATTGCGAGCAACGACATTTGGGCCGTGGGGCAGAAGCTGACTGGCACCGGCCCCGACTCCTCTCTGGTTCTGCACTGGAATGGATCGTCGTGGACCGAGGTCAACGTGGCGCCGATGGCCAAGGCCGGGACCGAGCTGCTTTCGGTCGCCGGACACTGGGCGGGCGGGCTGCTCGCGGTGGGCGAGAGCCAGGACTACGTCCAGAGCTCGCGCACCTTCGCCGTGCGGGCCGGAAGTTTCCACTGGGGCATCGTCCCGTCCGGCAACGTCGGCACCGGCGAGAACCACCTGGTGAGCGTCGCGGTTAACGAGGCTGGCAACGCGTGGGCGGTTGGCCACAGCGCCGATGCCGAGGACAAGAACGGCCTGACCCTCATAGAGCGTTTCGATGGATCATCATGGACCGTGGTGCCGAGCCCGAACGGCACCACGGACGGGAACAACTTTCTCGGCGGTATCGCGGTCGTGGGCGGGGAGCTGTGGGCAGTCGGTACGTTCGACGGCCCCGACGCGGCGCAGACCCTGATTCTGCACAGCAGCCGCTAGCGGCCCTTCAGTCGGCCACCGTTCGCAAGAGCGGTGGCCATCGAACAAATGTGGACGAGGCGCAGTGGGGAGAAGATCGGGCTTGTTTCCCCGTTTGGTCCATTACCCCCTTTTCTTGTGCCCGGACTACGTCCGCCGGGACCCGGAACGCGAGACCTTGCACCAGCTCGTGCGCGAGCACCTGTGCACCTTCCACGCCGCCATGCAGCACGGCTTCAGCGGCGCGAGCTTGCCCGGATTCGTGCGCGAAGACCTTCAGGGTACCCCGCGTCTTGGACGTCGAGGATTGAGCGGCGAAACAGAGCGAACCACAGGATCAGGGGCAACGCATAGGCCGTGCCGAGCGGTGTCACGAGACTCCGATTGACGAGCACCAGAAGCACATCGGACAGGTGGGCGTGGGCAGCGTCGACGATCGAGCGTTCCAGGTAAACGAACTGAAGAGTCCCCCGAAGCTGAAACAGCATGGTACCAATGAGCAGCTTCAGAAACACCCGCTTGCCTCCCCATGTCCATTTGCCCGCGAGGGTCAGAGCGCAGAAGACGGCGATTGGCAGGTAGAAGGTCTGATGAACATCGATGTCGAATTGTGCGACCACCGACTGGGTGGATTGGTTCCAAACCGCGGCAATCACGTGCCAATCCAGTCCCGATCGCGGATTGGGCACCAGCCGCCCGAAGTAGGGAGTGTCGGCAGAAGACAGAACCAGGCGGTTGGCAACGCCGCATATGAGGGATCGATAGCCGCGGCCGACAGGGGCAAATGGCCAAGCCAGAAGTGCAAGCAGCGAAAAGAACAGGACCGCAAAACGAAAGAGCCTGCCTCTGCCTGCCGCTAGCATGATGTCGCGCGCGCCGAGGCCGAATTCTTGCGAAGCCGTGGTCCTGCTCGAAGGGTGGCAATCAGGAAGAGCGCCAGAGCGCAGGCGACCAAGAACAGTGGCGCCAGAGTCTCGTGTGTTCGATTGAACCAAGCGGGGGCATTAGACCCTAGCCAGTAGAGCACGCACAGGCGGATGACGTTGACAAGCGTGAGGGATAGGACGGAAACCAGCACACTAGCGGCGCGTCTGCCAAGCGGCATCGGAAAGCCAGCGAGAGCCGCCGCGAGAAGAATGTTCACCTCCATAGCGTCGCAAGTCTGGACGATCCTCATGGAAAAGAACCGGCCATCGATCCGACTACCGCTGACCACGACGTACGGGTCAAGGGCCGAGATGACGGTGCCGACGATCTTGGCGTACGTCGAGAGGTAAGTCTGAATGCCCGCGGCCATGGCGCTGTTCTCGGCGTAGGGATAGCAATAGACGACAAACAGCGGTGCCGCGATGGCTGCGACAATCAACGGGTAGCGAAAGCCAAGAAGCGGGGACCTCGGGCGACCGCTGGGAAGCCCGATAGGAGACTTTTGCCTTCCGCTCGTCTTTCGCACAGCCATGCCAATTCCCCCATTGGCTCGGGTAGCCGTCTGCAAGTTCAGAGATCACTGTCTAGCATTCAGCCGCCTGGGCGTCCAGCGCTCCCGCCGCAGCATCAGCTCCAATAGGTCATGGCATCCTTCTCCCGGTTCAGGGAACACCAGGGGGAGGTCCGCTGCCGCCCGCGGATTTCCCTATTGCCCGCCAACCGATTGCATCACAACCCGAAAACCGATGTTGTCAGAATGATCCTCCTCGTCCAGGCCGGCACGTGCCGAGGCATGGGTGAACCTTTCGGCATTTCGGAATCCACCGCCCCGATAGACGTGCGAGGATATGTCTGGTCCTGACCACGCCGTGCCATTGCCCGGGGCGTCCTGGTGGCTGTCGTGATAGAGGTCCTGGCACCACTCCCAAACATTGCCGTGCATGTCGTAGAGGCCCCAGGCATTGGGCCTTTTCTGCCCGACCTGGTGGGAGTAGTTCTCCCCGACCCGACTCGCGTTCTCGTCGAACCACGCGTAGTTGGCGAGTTGCGCCTTGTCAGCACCGAAGCTGTACGCCCCCGTGGCGCCGGCCCGGCACGCATATTCCCATTCCGCCTCGGACGGGAGGCGGTATCCGTGGCCTGGATCCATTTCATTCAGCTTTCTCAGAAACTGCTGCGCAGCGGGCCATGAGACGTGAACGGCGGGATAATTGTCCCCCTCGCGCACATTGGGCGCATTGGACCAAGGACTCGTACCCATCACGGCCTTCCATTCTCCCTGAGTGAGCTCCGTCCTCTGCATCCAAAACCGGGCCGCCAATGTCACGCGGTGCACGGGTCGCTCGTCCGCCATTTCAGGATTGCCCATTCGATAGCTCCCCGCCGGAATTTCAACGAAGGTCATTCCAAGTGGATTGACCACCGAAGCCGAACGGACTGGTGGACGCGCGCAAGACCATCCGCCCGCAACGGCCGCTAGCAACAGTGTCGCGCAGACTAAGAATCCACGTCGCCTCGATCCGTTCCAGGAGAAACCAGAACACGTACCATCCCCTGCGAAGCGATAGGCGAGCCGGTCGTGATCGGCAGGATGTCGATGCCCCATCGGTGGCTACCCGCGCTTTCTCTCCTTGTGAGCCAATATGCTGCCAACGACGGCGAGCAGCCCGCCGAGCAACCATAGGGCATGGGGGGGTATGGGAACAGAAACCTCAGGAGCCGGCGTTGGGGCAACTGTAATCTGCAGCGACGTCGTCGTGACCTCATTCTGCGCATCGCGCACCGCAACCGTGATCGGATAGGTGCCTTCAGCGCTCGGCGCCGTCCACGTGGTCGACTGGGCAGTGGGTCTCGCAAGGGTTCCAGTGCCGGCGGTCCATGCAAACGTCAGGGTATCGTTCGGGTCAGGATCATGTGCGGTCACTTTGAGACTGACCACCCCTCCCGGAGCAACCGTGCTGGCGGAGGACTGGGCCACGTCGATGACTGGCACCGAGTCGTTCCACTGCACACTGGGCGAGGTCTGCTGCGCCACAATGACGACCGATTGGGTTTCGCCGGGCGTGATGGTCACGTCAGCGGTTTCGCCGCGATACTTCTCGGCTCCATTGGCATCCATGGCCGCAAGTGCGAACGTTCGACCTGTGCCGGCGGGTATGCCGTCAATGGTCACCTGCCATCCATTCGACCAGGCCAAGGTCGCAGTGATGGGAACCGTCATGTCCGCAGCCGTGATTGACAGGGTCGCGCGCGCGACGTCGCGAGCACTTAGCGCCGAAACCACGACTGTGGCCGAGCCGGAACGGCGCGCTGCCGTGTCGCCACCGGACTCGTTGCAGCCAGCAGTGAGAAGGGCCACAAAGATTGACGTGAAAACCGAAACCTCCAACCCAGAGAAGCGAGGAACAGAAACTTCCTTTGGCGCAGGCTTCATGGGGCTACTCCCTTCCGATTCCGTTCGCGTCTGTTATCTCCCGTTACCGTCAGAACTTGCACGTGACGAAACGCCGCCCGCCAACAGAGGCAGGCGGCGTTCCGAATCGCGTTTCGTCTAGGCGAAGCCTCTACTAGCCTCAGAATGCCGCGACGGCGAAGTCGCTGCTGTGATTGATGATGGCCCACGCAGTGTGCGAGCCCGTGTCGACGCCCCAGTCGCCGAGGCCGTAGCCGGCGCCGGACGCCCACCCACTCTTGTGGAAGCTTCCGCCGCCGCCGTGGTTCTTGCTCACCGCGTTGACCCAGGTGCCGCTCGCATCCTTGGTAGCAATACCGAAGTTGCCGAGTCCGGCCACACCAGCCGGGATTGCCTGATTGTAGTTCATCGACAGCACGTAGGTGTCGGTCTGGTCACTCCCGAGCGTACTCACAGTCATCCACAGGCTCAGGATGTCGCTTGAGGTCGAGCAATCGCCGGCAGTCCAACCCGTGTCCACGGTCTTGACCGGGTTGCGGCCGCCACCTTCGACGTTCGTATTGGCGTTCGTTCCAGAAAGGATGCTTGCAGTCGTTGAGGCGGAAGGAGAGGAGTCAGTCACCACGGTGTAGCTCTGGGCCTGGGGCACGACGAACTGCTTGCCGTTCAGGCCATAACCGTAGGTCTCGCGCTTGGTGAAGTTGAGCTGAGGCGTTGTGTAGATCAGGTTTTCGCCACTGACCAGCGTGGGATTGACCTCTGCCGAGTAGAAGTCCACCGTCGCCTTGACGCCGTCGATTGTGACAATATAGTAGCCGACTGTGCTGAGCTCCTGGGCAATCGGCGTCTCGCGCGTGTGGCCGAAGCCTGGGGGCGTTGTAGTGGGCAGAGGCAGGTCGTAGTGGACGTCGTTCGATGGGTTCGCGGGAATGTAGAACTTCGAGCTGTCCGACGCGCAGATGATGTCCTGCACGCTGGCCGTGGTCCCGTCCGTGGTCGTCACGATGGCGCGGTTATGCATGTGGTCGTGGCCGCCCATGTAGTAGCGAACGCCATTGGTGTGGAGGCTGGTGATAAATGTGTCTTGGCTCGCAGGGTCCTTGCTCGGATCGGAGCCGAAGAGCGTGTCCACGTGGTTTTCGGTGATGA
The DNA here is from genome assembly GCA_003158395.1 of Myxococcales bacterium. Taxonomy (GTDB): domain Bacteria; phylum Myxococcota_A; class Polyangia; order Fen-1088; family Fen-1088; genus Fen-1137. The sequence goes on from PMIX01000235.1 coordinate 14,689, forward strand.
TCCCCTTGTGACCGAAAACGAAAGCATGGCTGGTGGCAGGCTTGCTGCTGAGTACGGCCTGGATCCAAGGCAGTTGCGGCGCGATCTGGTAGTTGCCGCTGGCCGATGTGCCATTCGCCATCATGAATTGGTCGAGCAGGACGAAGCGCGCATTGCCGTAGGCATTGCCGTAGTCGAAGGAGTACGATAGGCCATCCCACGCGGTGACGGTAGCCCCGAGAACTGATGAAGGCTTGCTGAAATTGGAGCCCAGGGCGAAGGGCAACCCGATGACCGCCACTGGGTTGGTGTTCAAGTCATCCAGATCGGTCAAGGTTGGGAAAACCACATTGGCAGGGGAGTTGTTGTTCGACCCGGTCAGGGTTTGCGGGAAGATGCGAATGAACTCCGCAGCCGCAACGGCAGTGGGTTCATGATTGCCGCGCAACGGGAAGAACCCGATCTGCGCATTGTAGAGAGCCTGAACGAACTTCGCCCGGGTATCGAGGGCGAGGTTGCTGCCGTTGTCAGTAATGTCACCCACCGCGACCACAAACTTCACCTGCTTGGCAATGAACTCCGCGTTCAGCTTGTTGATGATGTCGACGGCGACGGAGTTCGGGTTCTTGCCGTCGTCGGTACTAATCCACTGTGTATCGGCCATAACGCCAAATGACCAGGGGGACGAGGCTGCCGGGGTGCCACCGAAACAGCTCGACGGCTTGATGGTGAAGGTCTTGGTCGCCGTAGCGCCTGTACCGTTGCCGACGGTCGCGGTGACCAGCCAGCTCGCCGGGGGCGTGCCTGTCGGCGGGGTCCAGGCGACTTGGCTCGTGTTCGCGGTGGTGTTCGGGTTGCCAAGGTTGCCTCCGCTCGGCAACCAAGTGAAGGTCAGCGGCAGGGACTTTGGGTCGGTCGCGTTGACAATCAAGGTGACCGTATCGGTCGGACCGACGAGCTGGCCGGACTGCACTGTCTCTCCGATGGTCGGCGCAACAGCGGTCGTGGGCTGTCCCACCGGCAGCGTCAAGGTGGCCGTCGTGCTCCCGCCGCGGTTGTCAGCAACCACGACCGAGAACATGCACGAGGTGTCCGTCGCGGTGCTGGGAAGTGTGAAGCCAGGTGTGGCGATCTGCCCGTTGTCAAACCAACTGGCGTCGCACGGGCCGGTGGTGCAGGTGCACGTCCATGCGTACGAGATGGGGTCGTTGTCCGCGTCGCTCGCAAGGGCGGTAAGGAGCGTCTTCGCCCCTTTTACCAGATAGTTCGGTGTGCCGGTGACGTTCGTGACCACGGGCCAGGTATTGAGGGTCGCGGTAATATTGGCCGAACCTGTACCGCCGTCGGCGACAACCGTGACGCCGATTTGGGCCGATACAGTCGCCAAGCTCGGGTCGGACACGGTCAGTGTGAGGACGTAACTCCCTGGCGCGGGTGGTGCGGTCCAGTTCGTGAGGTTGCTGGATGGAGCGGAGAAAAGGCCGCCATTGGCCGTCCAGACGTAGGTGAGCGGATCGTTATTGGGATCGTGGGCGCTTGCGGCCAGCGCAACCATACCCCCTGGAACAACGTTGATCGACGACACCAGGATCGAATCAATGACTGGCGGGGCGTTGCCGAACACAGGCGGTGCGGCAGCTTGTTGGCCTGTGATCACGACCTCGGCGACTTGATTCGCCGTGACCGCGACCGAGCTGGCGGTGCCCGAATAGAGCGTGGTGCCGGTGCTGTTCTTTGCCGCCATCGAGAAGGTATAGCCCGTGCCGGCCGGCATTCCGGTGACCGCGCCCGTCCAGGCACCGTTCGCACCTTTGGCGAGGTTGACGGTGGAGGTTGGAAGGCCGCCCGGACCGCCCGTGATCGTGATGGTGACAGTCGTGACATCTCCCGCGGAGAGTCCCAAGACCAGGACCTCGACCGGGGCGCCGTTGTCTTGCTGGCCAGAGCCTCTCTGGCCACTGCAACCCACAAAAGCTGATGTGGACAGCAGGGCGGCACAAATTGCCATGACGCGCGCCAGTGGCGCACGCTGCATTCTACGATGGTTCATGATTGAAACTCCTTCCTTGCTTGCGATCCAGTGTCAGAGAGACCGCACCCGCCCGCATTGATAGACAGGGCAGGCGGATGCACCACTAACAATTCGAAGTCATCCCATGAACCGCTCATGGGATGCGGCATCGACGGCAGTGAGCCTAGCATCGCGCGGACGATCGCTAGTTGACGAGTTCGCGACATTCACGCGACTGTCGCGCCACACTTTCGCAACGGAGCGGAAGGGCTGGCGCTCAAGGTACTTGGAGCTTGAGGGAAGGTCCTCCGCCCCCGCCCTCTTCGCCGAACCCCGGGACATCCCGCACGATGCCCTCCGGGCCCATGATCAAGCGCGTCCAGGTGTTCAGGGCGCTACTCGCTCTCGCCACGCCGCTCGTTCGGATAGGCACGGTTTCCCATGATGCCACGCCAAAGCGCGCGGTTGAATCGGGGAGCATCGAGCGCGTCCTCGCGGTCGAAGTTCTGCCCCCGCATCACTCGCTCCCAATAGGCTGCGCCATGGGCGCGCTGCCGGTGGAGCATGGCCACCGAGATTGGATGCGCAATGCCGTTCATCGCGGTGGCGACAGGGACAGGCAGTGCCGTCGCGCGCAGGATCGCGGGTACTTTGGCCGAGAAGGCGAAGGCTGCGGGGGAGATTCCCGGGTCGAACACGTCCGCCATGGGTGCCGCCAGTGCGTCGTTGAGACCGAGTGGTCCGAGCCCCAAGATTTCCTCGATGGTCTTCACCATGGAGACAGTGTTGTAGGGTGTCGAGACCACGACCCCCTGCTTGACATAGGGGCCGAGAACCAGGGCAATGCTGCGATGGGCGCTAACGTGATCGGGCCCATCCTGGGCATCGTCCTCGATGACGAAGATCAGGGTGTTGTGGCGGTATCGACTGTGTGCGACCTTCTCGATGAGCTGCCCAACTGCGTAGTCGTTGTCTGCCATCTGCCGTTCGGGGGTGTTCACGCCATCGATGGCATCGGCAAAACTGCCAAAGTGGTCATGCGGGAAGCGGACCATCTCCAGCGCGGGAAGGTCGCCGTCAACGGCGAACTGGTCAAACTCGCGCTCCCATTCCTTGAAACGCCAGTAGTCGGGGTACTTGTTGTCATACCCGCGGAAGTAGAGATCCGACGTCGTCTGCAGGGCCGCCTTGGCTGGATAGAATTGCCGCGCGCCTGCGCTGAAGGGGTGCCGCTCGAGCGGAATGAACAGTGGATGCGTCACAGGGACCGAGGAACGCACGAGGTCACCAAAGCAGCCGTAGTTGCGGATGGTAAGCCCCTTGCGCAAGGCCGCGTCCCACAGGTACGAGGCGCCCGCGGCCTCACCGTCGGGAGGATCGCCAGCCGCAATGTCGGACGTGCCCGGCAACAAATCTGGATCTACGGGCGTTGCCGGATCCAGCGTCAAGCGCTCTGCCAACGTCGCGAGGCCAATATTGATATTGCGGTTGGTCCCTTCCCAGTCGTAGTTGAGGCCACGCCCAGCGTAGTTCACCGGCTGTGTCTTCTCGACCGAGTCGGTGGTCCGGGCCGAGACGGTCCAGTTCCATCCCACACCGCTGGTTTCCCCTGCATCTTGGAAGGCATCCAGGGTGACGAATTGGCTGGCGACTGCATGATGGTTGGGGGTCGTGGCTTCCGGGAAGAGGGTCAGAAGCGGGTCGCCGTTGCCGCGCGGCAGGTCGCCCAGCACCTGATCGTAGGTTCGGTTCTCCTTGATGATGTAAATGACGTGCTTGATGCGCGAACGCAGGAACGCCATCAGGTGCTCATGCTCGGCTGTGCCGCCCGCGCTTGGGAAGTGATTGTTCGCTGCCACTTGAAGGGTCAGCTCCCCCAGCACAGGCCCGGCGGGAACGGGCGCGGAGAAAAGACCAGCCTTCTCGAGCTGCCAAACATAGTCATTGCCATTCCAGCACGAGTCGTAGCGGGTGGTGCTGGCAACGTCCAGGCACCCCGGGCCGGGATTGCTCTTGCCATTCACCACGAAGAAGCGACGGCCGTCTTTGCTAAGAGTCACCGACTCCGGATACCAGCCCGTGGGGATCAGCCCCGCCACCTGGCTCGACCGTTCGAAACTGTCACCGTCGTCTTCGCGGCCGAGGTCCGACCCCCGCTGTGCTGCGTGCCGGGCGAGCTGCACGATCGCGACGGCGTTGATGCCTCCGTTGGTGACGTAGAGAATCTGGCCGTCCGGCGATAGCGCGAGACTGTTGGGATTCGCGCCTTTGAAACCGCGCGGATTCGGGAGAAGGGAGTGCGGCGCCGTGACCTGGAATTCTTCGACGACGCGATCCAGTCGAGTGTCCACCACCGAGACAGTATCCGCGCCGCCATTCGCAACGTAAAGCCGAGTTCCGTCGTGGGCAAGCAGCATCTTGTTGGGCTGCGCTCCCACTGCGATACGCCCACGCACGCCGCCAGTCGAGAGATCCAGAACCACAACCTCGCGATCGCGCTGGCTGGAGATGTAGGCGTTCGTTCCCTTGATCTCGATCCAGTAGGGGTACTCGCCGCCCGCCTGACCTGCCTGTGCCGCGTTGATCTTTCCCGGTCTCAGGTCGACCTCGGTGACAGCTCTTGTCGTGAGATCCACAATGCTGACCGAGTCGTTCTCGTAGTTCGCCACCACCGCGCGCTTCCCCTCACCGTCCACACCGACGCCCGCAGCGGTAGCGGGAACCGCAAGACCGAGGCCAGCACTGTGCCCGAGCGGAATCGCAGGCTCAGTTTCGGCAAACGAGCTTCCGGTAAGATGGAAGACATGGAGGTTATCATCGACACCGCCGCTGACATAGAAGGCATCGCCACGAGGGTTCCACGCCAGGCCGACGAAGGTGTTCGGGATCTGCAACACTTGACGTTTTACCGGTGGCGCCCGGGTAACGTCGAAGACAAATACATACTCGCTCGACAGACCAGGAACGAAGTTGCCGCTGTCGTCCGAAGCCGTGATCGCGTTGTAGCCACTGGTCAACACCAACAGGGTCTTTCCGTCCGGACTAAGCACCGTGGTAACCGCGTGGTCGACCACAAAGGCGGGTAGCGACGGCAGATCGGGGTTCAGCCGCTGGAACACAACGCCCGGCGTAGCCTCGGGAGTGATGCGGGCTCCTGTGGGCAGCAGCTCGCCCTCGAGCAGCGGCCGAGGGTCAAGCGCCGCCCTCGGCACGGGAGCCTTTGTCGCCGCGACCGGCGGGGTGGCACGCTCTGGCGTGGTCCGTTGGTCACAGGCACCTGAAAGAATTGATGTTCCCAACGCGAGCAGCGAGACTCTGGCACTGGCACGCATGTCTTCTCTCCCTTCAGTTTCTCAATTGCGCAATGGCGAAGATGGGCCCTGAGGTCAGAAGGAAGCCCCCATGCCGCCCAGGACCAATACCCCGGCGCGCAGTCGGTCCACTTTCTGTCCACTGACCCCCGCTTCGGTCGCTAGGGCAAACCTACCAACGGTGTAGGCAAGCAACGGTCCCGCGTTGAATTCGAGGGTTGGGTTGGAATGCTGTGCCCGATGCGGGTCGCTCGAACTCAGCAACGTCCGCACCCGGTTGTCTAGCGCCACGTGCAGGCCGCGACCAAGGTCGTGCACGCCAACCAACCGGATCTCACCTTCGTGGTCATCCCCTTCACCATCCTGCGCGTAGGCGAGATTGGCGATGGCCATGTCCGCCCCCCAGCGCCGGCTCATCATCGCAGAGCACTCCAGCATCCCACCCTCGTTGGTGAAGCGATCTTGCCGGTAGACGAAAGCAAGCCCCGCGTTCACGCCATGGCGCCCCTGATCGAGAATCAAGACCCGCGCGCCACCCTGGGCTCGCAGGCTTCCCGTTCCTGGCTGCGGCGTTGACCCGAAACCAGCCACCAGACTGACTCGCGGTACGATCCACGCCTCCGCCGTAGCGTTGAAAACCGGCATGCTGCTGGCGCTGTTGTATCCCGCCCAGCCGGTCCCGACAGCACTCGTGCCCGCGTCCATCTCGACGCTGAGTCCCCCAGGCAGAAAATGCTGTGAACGACCCTGAAGCTTCGCTTGGACGTTGTCGTCCAACACATCGATGTTCTGCTCCGCCGGGCCCTGTGCCTGGGCAATCGCTGCGCGCAACCCAAATGCCGTGAAGCCAGCCAGAACTGTTGAAACCCAACGCACGTGGCGTCCTGACTTTTGAGAATCCAGTTGCATCGCGTGTCCTTTTCTGGGCAGCGGCGCCCGCATGATGTCGCCTGAGCGGATCCGTTTACCCCCGAAGGGGGGCGCGAGCCGTGACAGTTTCCTTTACTTTGGGTGACGATTTTGATATCGCCCATACACATCGTCGTTCCAGCGCAAAGCATAGCGGCAGGAACCTCCGTCACGGTGTACGCGGTTTCCCGTGATGCGAGTGATGTCTTCATAGCGAACGCGACTTGGTCGCTAGTTTCAGTGACCGGAGGAGTCGTCCCGGCCGATCTGGTCCCGGCTGCCGACAGCAAGAGTGCTACCTTTGCCCCTCGCAGCCCGGGGTCTGCCATTGTTCGCGCTGTTGCCGGTGCGCCTGCCTCAGTCGATTCAGGTGTGGGGTCCACCCCAGCTTCCCCGCCAGATTCAGCCTCGCTGATCAAACGCGGCCTGCCGGGCACTGCCTTCTCGCACCCGCGCCAGGCGGGCGGCTGCCTCCTCGGACCTCACCGTGCCGAAACTCGTGACATCAACACGCCAATTCAGCGTCGCTGTGAGGGCATAGGCAAGCGCCAGCAGCCCCGCGAGCGCTGGCACGGCACGCACCGCGAGGCTGCGGTGGAAGCCTTCGCCGGTCATGCCCTTGACCGGAGCCTGCCGCCAGGCCCCGTCCATTACGTCGGCCCCGGAGACGGAGATCTCGTCTGGCGCAGCCAGCGGACACCGACGAGCACGATCACCACCCCGAGCGCGAGGTAGAGCGCCTGCAACGGAGGTTCGTTGCTGTAGCCCACGATAGCGATCTCGACGGCGACCCAGACGATCAAGGCCCCGCCGGTCGCGCAGGCGAGGAGCGGGGCCAGGCGATGGCGCCGCCAGGTCAGGACCGCAGCGGCGAGTGGTCCGAGGCCGTACTTCACGCCCACAAGAAGGTACACCACGCTGGAGCCGGCCACGGCCTCGGTATTGGTTGTTCTTGGCCGTCCTGCTGCTGGGCTATGCGCTGCTGACCCAGCTGGTAAAGTCCTGGTTCATTCGCAGGTTTGGCGATTGATGGTTCCTCCCGCCCCTTCACTGAGGGGCACGCCCTATGGC
>PMIX01000048.1 GCA_003158395.1 Myxococcales bacterium
TCGCCGACCAATTACCAGTATGACTCGTGCCGGACGCCGTTCCGTATCGGTCTTGATTGGTGTTGGAACGGTGAGCCGCGCGCCCAGGCCTATGTTGCCAAGACCAGCAAATTTTTCAGCGGGATCAGCGTGGCGAAGATGGTCGATGGCTATGACCTGAATGGAAACCCGCACGCCCAATATCAGACCGGCGCCAATGCCCAGATCCAATCTTCGGCTTTTATCGGTCCTGCTGGCGTTGGGGCCATGAGCAATACAACCTACCAGAGTTTCCTCAACGACGCCTACAGGGTGGTTGCCAGCCGAACCGCATTGGTGGGAGGAACCTACTACGAGGATTCCTGGATGGTCCTGTCGCTGCTCATGATGACGGCCAATTTTCTCGACTACACGACGCTCTAGGCCAGTACTTGCCGGAGGAATTCCAGAAGACGCGCGAATGAGTCGCGCGCGGCGCGCACGTCGTAGGCCGGTCTGGTGTCATTGAAGAACCCGTGCATCGCCCCTTGGTAGATCTGGGATTCGAAGGGCGTGCCAGCGGCCTTCATCGTCTCGGCAAAGGGCGTCACGGTGGCGTTGATGCGCTGATCAAGGGAGCCGTAGAAGCCACGCACCGGGCAGCGAATACGTAGGGCCAGCTCGGCGGGCGGCGAGCTGCCGTAGAAAATGACGGCGCCAGCCAGATCGGGGTCGTAACACGCGAGCAAGGCAGACAGCCCGCCGCCCATGCAGAACCCGACGCTTGCCACCTTCTGCCCAAGCGTTGCCGGGCAGGCCCGGCGCAGAAAGCGAGTCGCCGCCAGCAGCGCCTTTGCATGCTGCTCGCCTTGCACCGGTCCGGCCGCCAGCGAGGCGAAGAGCGCGTCCATGGTCTCGTCGACTCGTCTGCGTTGGGTCTCGGGTAGCCTGGCGATCTCGACTTGCCGCACATTGGGGTCTGTCCAGTTCATGGACGGGCGGGTGTTGACGAACGCTTGCGCCTCCGCCACGCGCTCGCGTGACCAGGCAGCGGGACGCTCGCCATGGCGCGCGTAGAGATCAGGTGCCAAAGCCGCGTACCCGGCTGCGGCCAGCCGGTTGGCGACATCCTCGATGTGGGCGCTGACGCCCCAAACCTCCTGGATGACCAGCAAAGCCGGCAACGGCAGGACAGCGCGCTCGGGCCAGGCCAGATAGCCACTATGTTCGCCATAGGAAACCCATTCACTCCTGATAAGCATGTTGGCCTCCGCGGCTGGCAAGACTATCAGAGATGGGCGCGACTGGCGTGCGTAGCTTGCCCAGGGTCGGTTGCACCGCCGGTCAGAATATCCGAAGACCCTTTGGCATGGCTCGGTATTTCGCGGCCGGAAACCGAGGCTGGCGGTTGGCTTGGCCGGGAAGCTGTGGCATCCTTCAGGGACTCAAATCCGGACTCGCAAGGCCGGCAATTCCCAGGAGGCCTTTTATGCCTAGACTGTCACGATCTGCGCTCCTCACACTGTTGTTCGTGGGGGGGTGCGCCGTGGCGCCCGCGGGGTCCGGTACCCACGCGTCTCCAGCCGGCGGCAGCCCGACGGGCGGCATCCCTGCCAGCACTGGCGGGTCCGCGGCAAATCCCGGCGGTGGTAGCCCCGCCAGCACCGCCGCGGCGTGCACTGCGGGCGACACGACCAACCTGGTGTCCGGCAGCACGCAGGTCTGCGACGCCAACACGCCTATTCAGATCCAGGGCTATCTCTATGCGTACGGCGATGGGACTTCGGCCAACGGCGATGGGGCGTCATGCACCACCGCGACCTCTTTTTGCTCGGCATCGGCGGGCTGCTGCATGAGCGGCACGACGGTCGTTGATACGACGTACAAGAAATGGGGCTGTGGCCTGGGCCTGGGACTGAACGACACGGGCGTGAAGAGCGTTTATGGCGGCCCGGTGAAGTGCTTCGATATCGCCCTGACCGGGAGCAGCGGGGGCAACGAGGTGCGCATCGGCTTTACCCAAAGCACGAATACGACAGGCAAGGTTTCGCCGTTTGTCTCGGTTGCCGCATTCACCAGTGGCTGGACGGGGCAGGTGTGCTTCACCGACGCCGAGTGCCCCAGCTGGGCGGTCACGCAAGGTACCTGCGCGAAGACCGTGGGCACCGCGGGCACGCCCTACGACTTGCAGATTCAGGTTTCCGCGGGCAGCACAACGACGTCGGTCGGCGCCTTCAACGTGTGCGTGACCAAGATCGCGCCGGTGATTGACCAGAGCAGCGCAGGCACAACCAATAGCTGCAGCACGGTTACCGGCCAGGGCACCATCACCGACAATAAGGGCGGCACGGCACATGTGACGTGCAACGGGCAGGACTACCTCATCCAGAGCAATCAATGGGGTTCGACGGCCGGCCAGACGCTGACCTATGGCCCCGGGACCAAGTTCAAGGTGACTGTGCAGAACGGAACCGGGGTCAACTACAGCCCCGCCTCGTTCCCCTCCATATTCATTGGCTCCAATTCAAACCACAGCACCACGGGAAATGGCCTGCCCAAGCAGGTGAGCGCGCTGGGCACGGTGCAGACCTCCTGGACCTGGGCTGCGAACAACGCGTCGGGGTCGTACAATGCCACGTACGACGTTTGGTTCGCCACGAGCGGCGCTGGTGATCCCCCGAGCACAAGCATCCCAAGCGCAGCCTATCTGATGGTCTGGCTGTACAAGCCCACCGACAACCAGCCCAACGGCAGCAGCGTTGCCTCGGCCACCATAGCCGGCAAGAATTGGAACCTCTGGTCCGGGACCTCGAACGGCAAGCCGTGCTATTCATACGTGGCGCAACAGAACCTCAACTCGCTCTCATTTGATCTCAACCTGTTCATCAAGGACGCCGTCTTGCGCGGCTACCTCCAGAACACTTGGGGTCTGACCAACGTTTTCGCCGGGTTCGAGATCTGGAGCGGCGGCGTCGGGCTGGAGACGACGGACTTCGCAGTCACTGTCAACTGAGCCGCAGGGCCCGCCGGTCGGGGGCTGTCTGAAAGTCG
>PMIX01000124.1 GCA_003158395.1 Myxococcales bacterium
GCATCTAGCTTCTCAAGAGCTTCCTGCTGTCGTTCCCCGGCACGCCCATCTTGTACTACGGCGACGTGATCGGCATGGGCGACAACATCTATCTCGGCGACCGCAACGGCGTGCGCACCCCCATGCAGTGGAGTGGCGATCGCAACGCCGGTTTTTCACGCGCGCTGCCCGCGCGGCTGTACAGCCCGGTGCTGCTGGACCCGGTCTACGGTTACCAGTCGGTCAACGTGGAGGCGCAGCTTTCCGATTCCTCGTCGCTGCTCCACTGGACGCGCAACATGATCGGGCTGCGCAAGCTGTTCAAGGTTTTCGGCCGCGGCCGCATCGAGTTCTTGCGCCCGTCCAACCGCAAGATCCTGGCCTACCTGCGCATCTCCGACAAAGAGAAGATTCTGTGTGTGGCCAACCTGTCGCGTTTTGCCCAGCCGGTGGAGCTGGACCTGGCTCGCTTCGAGGGCGTGGTCCCGGTGGAGATGCTGGGCTATGTGGAGTTCCCGCCCATCCAACGCGAGCCCTATCGGCTGACTCTGGGGCCGTATGGGTATCTGTGGTTCGAGTTGCAGGCTCCGACCGCGCCGCCGCTCGATNNTTCGAGCGCCTGCTCTGTCCCTTCCTCATGCGCCAGCGCTGGTTCGGGCGCAAGTCGCGTGTGATCGATTCGGTCTCGGTCAGTGATTTTGCAGAGCTACCTGACATCGCCGCCGCGCTCCTGCTGCTCGACGTACGCTACGCCGAGGGTGACCGGGAGTCGTATTTCGTCCCCTTGGTGCGCGTGCCTACGGATCGCATGCTGGGTATGCGGGACAAGCACCGCGATGCCCTGCTGGCCACCTGTCAGGGCGGACAGGGCGCGTTCTTCGACGCCGCGGTAGACGAAGGTTTCTGCCAGTGGCTGTTGGGTGCGATCGAGCGCGGCGAGAGTGTCCGCTTCGAGAGAGGCACGCTCTTGGGGGTGCCCGGCCGTCTGGCTGCCACCCTGCGCGGTGATTCCGGCGAGGTGCTGCCCGCCAGCCGCAGTACGGCCGAGCAGAGCAATACCTCGATTCGCTATGGGGAGAAGCTGATCCTCAAGCTCTTCCGCCGGCCCAGCAGCGGCCCCAATCCGGACTGCGAGATGGTGCGCCATCTTTCCGAAGAGTGCAGCTTTCCCCATATCCCGCGCTTTGGAGGGGCGTTGGAATTCGTCGATCGCGACGGAGCCCGCTTCACCCTGGGCATGCTGCAGGAGCTGGTAGCCAATCAAGGCGACGGCTGGAACTGGTCGCTGGAGGAGTTGCGCCTGTACTACGAAGCCCACGCCGTGGAACCGGCGCCGCCCGTCCTCATCGAGGCAAGCAAGCGCCCGATCTTGTCGCTATCCGAAGAGCCGCTGCCTGAATCTGTCACCGCCGGCATGGGCCTATACCTCGAGGCAGTGGCCACGCTGGGCCGCCGCACGGCCGAGATGCATTTGGCGCTGGCGGCGGCAACCGAAAATCCGGCGTTCCGTCCCCAGCCCTTGGACAAGAGCGACCTCAGCCTGCTCGCCCATCAGTTCCGCGAGCGGGCGACCGATGCGCTCGACGGGTTGAAGTCACGCCTGGCCGCACTACCCGACGATCTAGTCGAACTGGTGGGTCTGCTCTTGGCGCGGCGCCGGCAGGTGCTCGACGCCTTCCGTCGCCTGGAGGAAACCGAGGTGACGTTGCAGAAGATCCGCATCCACGGCGACTTCCATTTGGGCCAGGTGCTGTGGGCGCGGGGCGATTTCGTGGTGCTGGACTTCGAGGGCGAACCGGCGCGCTCGCCCGAGGAACGGCGCGCGATGCAGTCGCCGCTCAAGGACGTAGCCGGCATGTTGCGCTCGTTCAGCTACGCCGCCCGCGCCGCCCTGGCGAGCTATCTGGCGCGACGGCCGCAGGACGCGGACACGCTGGAGCCATGGGAGCGCCTGTGGTCGAAATTCGCCTCGGCCGCGTTTCTGGCCAGCTACCGCACCGTCGCGGCCGGCGCGGCCTTTGTTCCCGCGGACAGCAACACGTTCGCCCGCCTGCTCGACGCCTTTCTGGTGGACAAGGCCTTCTACGAGCTTGGCTACGAGTTCAACCACCGGCCGACCTGGGCGCGCATCCCTCTTCTCGGTCTGCTCGCTCTGGTACGCGATCCGGTGAGTGAAAGGTAGCCCTTGCACGACACCACCGCGTCTCGGCGGATTGCGACGGCGGCTGCCGCGGCGCCTGTCCCCGTCGCAATCGTGGCCGGGGTACCCAGTTTCAACCACGCCGGGACAGTTGCGTCGGTCCTGCGCGCGGCCCAGGCCGGGCTGGGCGAGTTCTTCAGCGGGCAGAGCAGCCTGCTGGTCAGCGCCGACGTCCGCTCCAACGACGGCACACGCGAACAAGTACGCGGCCTGCGCGCTGAGAACCCGCTCTTGCGCGAGCTGGGGCCGGCTGACGGCACCGCCGGCGCGGCGAGCCCCAGTGTCCCGATCCGGGAGCTGCGCATGATCCTGGAGCTGGCGCACGAGGTGCGCGCCCGCGCCTGTTTGGTGCTGGATGCCAGCGTGACCAGCATGGGCGCGGACTGGGTGGCGCAGCTTGTGCGCCCCATCCTCGACGACCAGTTCGACATGGTCGCTCCCTGTTTCGCGCGGCACAAGCTCGACGGGACCATCAGCAAGGGCATCGTGTATCCGCTCACCCGTGCGCTCTACGGCAAGCGGGTTCGCCAGCCCCTGGGCAGTGTGTTCGCGCTGTCAGGCCGTCTGGTTGAACGCTTCCTGGCAAGAAGGGTCTGGGACATCGAGGTCTCGGCGCTCTCTACCGATGCCCGCGCCCTGAGTGAAGCCGTCTGTGGCGAGTTCGCCGTGTGCCAGGTCTTCCTCGGCCCGGCCGAACACGCGGGCACCGGTCCGTCGCTGGACTTGAGCTCTGTCCTGGCCGGGGTGCTGGGCTCGGTGTTTGACGAGATGAACCGCAACGTTGCGTTTTGGCAGAAGGTGCGCGGCTCTGAGCCGATCCGCGGGTTCGGTACGCCGGTCGAGATGGCCGGCAACGCGCCCCCGGTTGACGCTCACAAGATGTGGGAGTCGTTCCGCCTCGGCTGCCGGACCCTGCAGGAGGTGTGGTCCGCGGTCTTGCCACCGGCGACGCTGCTCGCGCTCAATTATCTGGCCCGCGAGGACGCTGCCGGGGCTGCGCTGGCCGACGACCTGTGGGCGCGCATCGTGTACGACTTCGCGCTCGGCTACCGCTTGCACGTGATGAACCGGAGCCACCTCCTACGCGCGCTGACCCCGCTCTACCTTGGGTGGCTGGCCTCTTTCGTGCGCGAGATGGGCGCGGCGTCCTCCCAGGACGTGGAGCGGAGGGTGCAACAGCTTTCCCTGGTCTACGAGGCCCAGAAGCCATACCTCATCTCTCGCTGGCGCTGGCCCGATCGCTTCAACCCCTAGTCCGAGCGGCGGAGAAAGGAGCGTTTCTTCATGTGGGACCAAATCAAAGACGCACTCTACGGGGCCACCCACCGCGTCTTGGTGGGCGTAGCCAGTTTCTTGCCCGGGCTGCTGGCCCTGGTGCTCGCAGTCTTGCTGTCGTCGCTATTGGGCTGGCTGCTGGGCGCCTTGCTGGGCCTCATCCTGCGCGCGTTTGACTTCGACAAGCGCTTGCAGAAGTGGGACTTTGTCGTTCTGGCCGAATGGTCACCCAAGAACAGTCCGACGCTGCTATTGCGCAAGACGGTCACGTGGACGGTGGTGGTGTTGGGCTGGTTGGTCGGGTTGACCGCGTTCGGGGCCGGGGTCACGCCCCAGTTGATCCCCCGTGTGGTGGAATCCTTGCCCAACCTGGGCACGGCCATCGTGGTGGTGTTGTTGGGCGTCCTGCTGGCGCGCTTTCTCGCGCGCGCGGTGCTCATCAGCGCGGTCAACATGCAGATCCAGTCGGCGCGCCTGCTGAGCATGGCGATGAAATGGCTGGTGCTGGTCTTCGCCGCGGCCATGGCGCTCGACCATCTGCGCATCGGCGGCGACATTGTTCGCCTAGGCTTCGCCATCCTTTTCGGCGGCATTGTGCTCGCCCTTGCTCTCGCCATCGGGCTGGGCTCCAAAGAGATCGTCAGCCGATCCTGGGAGCGGCAAAGCCACAGCAAGGCCGAGCCGTCGGACGACGCGCTCAAGCACTTGTGAACGGCAACCGGAATCGTTCTCAGACCGAGGCGAAAAGCTGGGCCCAAGCCGTCTGCAACTCAGGCGCCACCGCGAACAGCTTGGCCTCAATCCGGTTGGCCTCGCCTTCGGGCTCGCAGCACGCAACCACGGCCCACACATCGAGCGTCTGTTTGGGCGTCTCCACGGCGATCCGGATCATGCTGTTTTCGCGAATCTTGATCTTGCCGACAAAGGCGAGTCCTTCGCGAGACAGGTAGGTGCCCTGGCAGGCGACATTGCCACTCGAACGCAGAAGACTCACTTTCAACTCAACCGGCTTGTGGGGCGGCGCGAGCGCGCTCGGCGGTCGTGCCACCTGGCTCGTGGCCGGCACTGCTTCGACTTCGGGCACTGCGGTGGTCTCGTCGATGGCGCTGACGGATGCGGCCACAGTGGACAGGATGCCCATCATGTATTCGGCCTCGTCAACCCGCAAGTGCGCCGCCTTCATCAAGTCGTTGGCGCTGGGATGGGGCTCCTTGTCCAGGGCGTCCACCAGCTTGTCGGCTGCGGCGACGATGTCCACCATCGACCGATAGCTACCCGATCGCTCCGGTGTGTGATGGTTCGCGATCACCGAACAGAGCAAGGGCGACAGGTTCCAGCGCTGCGCGGTGAGCAAACCGATCTTGAGGTGCACCTGTTCTGCCGCGTCAGCCCAGCATGCCTCGGACAAGACGCGCTTGTCGTGCGTGCGCCCCATGACATCTTCAAAGCCGGATATGGCCACCAGCCGTCCAAAGTCATGCAGCAGCCCACACACATAGGCCTCTTCAGCGTCGGTCTGACGCCAGTAAGCCAAGGCCCGACAGCACAACGCCGCCAATAACGCCTGTCGCCAGACCCGGCAGCGAACCCTCGCCAGCGTCCCACCCTCGACGGCGAAGCCGCCCACGCTGAGGGCCAGGGCGATGCGCGCCACCTCGCTGGCGCCGATGCGCATGATGGCCGCCCCCAGGGTGCTGGTGGGCGTGACCCGGCGGTAGACCGCCGAGTTGGCGTAACGGAGCAGGGTCGCGGCCAAACTCTGATCCTCACCGGCAATCCGCTCAAGCTCACCAATTCCATACTCGCCCCGGGCAATCACCCGCCGCAGGCGCACAGCGACCGCCGGATAGGGCGGAATGCGCAGGGCATTCCGATTCATCAGATCGAGAACGCGGGGGATTAGGTCAGAAGCGTCGGCCATGCGAGGGGAGCTTACCTGCGGTGCCGCTGATCTTGAAGCAGCCTCTGCAGACGAAAGGGCGAGCAGCTCGCGGGCTGTCATCGCTTGGACCTCTGGGCTTTTGGTCGGTCGTTCGATGCCGCGGTCGCCACGGCTGACCCGCGCTCGAGCGAGGAGATCAGCTTCTTGGCCTCTCGTCCCAGTTTCTCCATACGCGCGCGGTCGAACCCCAAGGCATTGCGGGCATGGGCCAGCGCGGTGTCGCTGGTCACATCGCAGTTGTGGCCGCCAAGCACCACGCCCAATCCCAGGTCGCGGGTCAGCTCATCGGCCAGCGCCACCACTGCGGCCAGCGGGTGCACGAATCCATCGATCACCACATCGTGGTGGTGGCCCAGCACAAGCGTCACGTCGGCAGGCAGCTTCCACAGACCAGCCACCACGGCCGACGCCTCCTGATGGCACTGCTGCAGCGCCATCGGGAGCAGGGTGGGGTCGAATCCCGCTGCCGTGGTCTTCTGCTCACCTAGCACGATGAGTGCCGCCGCCATCCCGATGTCGTGGAGCAACCCACACAGAAAGGCGTATTCCGAGGCCAGGGAAGTGAACCCCGACACCATGCGGGCCAGATAGGCGCAGGCTGTGCTGTGGCGGCGCACGATCTCCATCGATTCGGCATAGGCGTGCGAGCGGAAGACGCGCATGCCGAGCGATACTTCCCAGGCAATCTCCGAGAGGCTGCGCAGACCAAGCCGCACCACCGCGTCCTGCAGTGAGGTGAGGGCCCCCACGGGTGCGAAGGCCGCCGACTGCGCGATCTTGAGCACGCGCCCCGCCAACATGGGGTCCCTTCTCATCATCTCCACCACCCTGGCCACGTCCACATTCGACTGCTGGGCCAGTGCGTGTACTTCGAGGGCGACAGCCGGCAGCAGGGGAGGGGTGTAGCCGGGCGACGTGAAATGGGCGCGCAGGCGCGCCGCGAACTCTGCGCCCGACTCAACCAGAATTCCATCACCGGCAATGGCGTGTTCGCCGAAGCCGTAGGTGGGATAGTTGGTGTGGCTCATCGTCCGTGTTCCTCGCCAGGCCCGTTAGCGGAAGAGCATCAAGGCCTCGCCGCGAAGTCTGGGTGCCTCGGCAAATGCGGCCGCGATATCGCGTTCGCAAAGGCCGGCGTGAACCGCATCTGGTCCGCCGGCCAAACGCTTGGCCATGGCTCCGTCAATCGCCTTGTCGTTGCAGACCAGGGTGTCGATCACATCCGCGATACGCAAGATGGCCACCAGGACCGCCACCGGGACTCCTTGCTGATAGGCGCGCGCGGGTTGGTGGTGCCAGGCCACGACATTCGGCACGGGCTCGGGTAGGCCCCACTTGGCTAGAACATGCCCGCCCAGCACCGCGTGATCGTAGCCCAGGAACTCCCGTTCCCGAAGGTGGATCTCGTCGGTAGTCCCGGCGGAGGCCCGCACCAATTCCGCGTAAGTATGGTGGCGGGTCTGCATAATGAGGAGCTTGCCGATGTCATGCAGAAGACCGGCCAAAAAGGCGACCGCAGGGGCGGCCCCGTCGTCTAGGCGGTAGGCCAGCGCGCGCACGATGGCGGCCGTTCCCACGCAGTGCTCGCGCACGGCCTTGCCTGCACCGTTGAGGTCAGAAAACGCCGTCATGGCCGCCATGCCACTGGCCAGATCGGTCACCGTGCGGGCGCCCAATCTCACAATGGCCTCCTGGATGGAGGCGCAGGGCACCCGGGTTTGGAACGCAACCGAATTGGCCACTCGAAGGATGCGGGCGGCCAGGGCTGGATCCTCTTCGATGAGATCGCGCACCTGCTCCATCCTGAAGTCGGGGTGCGAGACGCACGCAAGCACCTTCTGCACCACGACCGGGAAAGGCCTCAATCCCTCGAGCTCGGCGGAATGGGCAGCGATGCTTTGCGCTGCTTTGGCGTCAGCAGTAGCCGGATCGTCCTCACCAAACCAAAGCTCTTCAAGCACCGATGTCGACAGTTTAACCATGGCGATAGTCTTTCCTCAGTTGGCCGCTACCGAACGAACAGCGGCTTCTAGTTGAGCCAAGTCGAATGGCTTTTCCAGGTAACGGTTGGGCACGTTTTCGAGGAAGGTGCGGGCTCGTTCGGTAAAAGCCCCGCCAGTCATGAACAACATCCGTTTGGACAGGTCGGGTTTGGTCCGGGTCAGCTCCTCGTAGATGTCCATGCCTGTCACCTCAGGCATCATCAGGTCGCATACGATGACGTCGTAGCCGCCGTCGCGGCGCAGAAGCTCGAGGGCCTGGCGGCCGTCGTTCACGAAACTCGCGTTCCAGTAGCGGCTGATGCAGCGACGCAGCGCCGTGCCCAGAGCAGTCTCGTCGTCAATCAGCAACACACGCAAGCGACGTTGGTCGCGCACGCCCGCGTCGTGGGGGCAGAGCGGCTTTGCCTCGCAGACCTGGGGGGCACCCTTGGCCGGCGGCAGAACGAGGCGCACGGTGGTTCCTGAGCCCACCTGGCTTTCGATGTAAATTTCCCCTTTCAACCCCGTCACAATGCGGTGCACAATGGCCAAGCCGAGCCCGGTTCCCTTGCCGGCCGGCTTGGTGGTGAAGAAGGGATCAAAAACCCGTGGCAAGACGTCGGGAGGGATGCCCACGCCGCTGTCCTGGACCTGAATGACGGCACGACCCGCCCGGTCGGTGGCGGTGGAAATGCGGATCTCGTTGTTGGGCACGTTGCCTTCCGGGATGGCCTGAGCGGCGTTGATGAGCAGGTTGAGGAACACCTGCGCGATACGCGACTCGTTGGCATCGACCAAAGGCGTCTGACCATACTGGCGCACGACCTCGGCGCGGTACTTGATCTCGTTACGCGTCATGCGTAGGGCGGATTCGATGATGGCGCAGATGTCGACCGGCCAGACTCGCTCGCCCCCGCCGCCGCTCGAGAACGAGCGCAGGTCGCGTACGATGTCCTTCACGCGCTGGGCGCCCTCCCGTGCCTCGTGCAGCGGCCTGTCCAGGGCTTCGAGTTGCGGCATCACTTCGGCCGCCTTGAGCGGGCCCCCACCGGCCAGTTGGCCGGAAATCTTTTGCACCTCGCTGGTCACGTATTCCAGGTTCATGCTCACGTAGAGCAGCGGGTTGTTGATCTCGTGGGCCACGCCCGCGGCCAAAGTGCCGAGCGAGGCCAGCCGATCGGCCAGCATCAGGTGGCCCTGAAGCTGCTTGCGCTCGGTCACATCCCGGCAGAGGAGAAGGATGGCGCGTTCATTGTGAAACTCGGTGAGCAAGTAGAACACGTCGAAGGTTGCGCGGCTTCCATCGCGGCACAAAAAGTCGACCTCGGCCGATGGCGCCGGCCGTCCGCTGGACAGCATCTCGCGCAGGCGTTCGGCCATGCATTGCCGATCCTTGCCTTCGACCAGGTCGAGGAATTCGTGTGTGGTCAGCTCTTCGGCGGTTTTGCAATGAAGCGCGGTCACGGCCGCGTGGTTGGCGTAGACAACGCGGCCGCCGGCGCACGCCAGTACTGGCTCGGGCGCGACCTCGACCAGGCTGACCAACCGCTCCTCGGACTTGGCCGTCACCGCAGCAAGGCTCGACTTGGCCGTCTCGGCCTTGCCATGGCCCGCCCCCGCTGCGCGTGTGAGGGTGTAGCCGATGGCGAACCCAAGCACGGAGAGCGCGAGCACCCCCGCCGACACCGTCGGTCCCCGCCCGACACCAAGCAGGATGGCAATCGCAACGAAACCGCCGACTCCAAGGAGCGGAGAAAGATAGCGCGGGTGGGGGATCTTCATGGCTTGCATATCCGGCTGCCTGAAGTGTCGATCGGAGCTGCCTTCGCCTAGGTTGTCGGCTCGCCGCCATCGATTCCTAAATGAGGGCGTCAAGATCCCGACGCCGTCCTGCAAGCCGGCGGTCTAGCCCTCGCGGGAGGTGTCGGAACTCTCCCAGGGTTCCGAGCAAGACACTCGGCCCAGTTCGTGCACCTGCGCAAACTAGGGTGGGCGCGCTCTTGCTCGACGTTGAGCGGCAGATGGCCAGCACTAAAGGTCGCCGTCTAGTATCCGATGATCTGATGATCAGATGCATCGAAGTCACCTCGGCGCCGGCCGGCGCGCGGGTGGCGTGCGCGTGGCAGCTTTCCGACGCTGCGGCACAAGCCATCGAACGCGCTGGCGGAGAAGCCACAGCGGGCTGGTCCCTGGGCAACGCCATCAGGTTGGCCGATGCGCTGGCGTCTCTCGAAGGGTTTCACTTGCGGCGGGACGACATCAGCCGGGCGCCCGGGGTCGTGGACGAGATTCGAAGCGCGACGGCGATCGACGAGGCGACCCTCGCGCAAACGCTAGCCGGGCTACGCGATTGCGTCCTCCGCCGTTCTTAACCACCGCCGGGCCTGGGCGGGATTGGGGGCGGACAGTGTGGGGGAGGGTAAGTGTCGGTTTGCCGACACCTCGCAGGGCCAAGAGTGCCGTCGGAAATCCGACGCCTGGCCGCAGCAAAGGCCTTGGTTTCCACACGTTCAGGTTGGATCGGCCATTGCAATGCTCACTACCGTGAACCCCGGCTTCGAGACAGAAACTCCCGACCAAAGGTATGACCTGATCTGTCAGCAGCGCAGGGCGCATCCATGCCGGTGTACCTAGCGGAATTCGAGGCAGAATATCGGCGACTGGGTCCGCAGTCGTTTGCACGTGCGTATCCCTGGCCGGTTCTCGTCGTGGCCGGCATTGGCGGTTTGCTCGATGGGAAGTCGAGCCGAGGCGGCACGATGATCGCCATGAGCAGCGATCTGCTGCAGGCCACGGCCCTGGCAGGGCGCGTCTTCCCGGTGGTCAAGGGCCGAAACTCGGTGCCCGGACCTGTGACCATCGGCCGCACATCGGACAATGATCTGGCGATCCCCGAGTACACCATCTCGACGCGGCACTGCATCTTGGCGCTGGTGGATGGCGAGTACCGACTGACCGACCTGGGTGCGACGAATGGCACCTTCGTCAACGACCTGCAGCTGACCCCGCGCAAGCCCTGCCGCCTCCGAGGTGGCGAGACCGTGCGTATGGGTCGCTTCACACTGCTCTTTCATCTGCCGCGTGAGTTCGGCGAGTTCTTGCGACAGCGGACGCCGCCAGAGGATCAGGATCAAGAGGACTTCGGCAACACACACAAAGAGGTCATCTGATGTTGAACACGGCTCCTTCCAGCGAATCTGCAGCGGTTTCTGATTCGTTGCCTTGCGCCCCGGGTCTCATCTACGGTCCTGGCTCCCCCATCGCCGCCATTCGCGCGACCTGCACGCGCATCGCCGCCAGCAATGCCACCGTGTTGCTCACGGGCGAGACCGGAACGGGCAAGGAGGTTTTCGCGCGCCTGATTCACGCGCACAGCACCCGCGCCGACCGCCCCTTCGTCCCGGTCAACTGCGGGGCGATACCCGAGTCCCTCATCGAGAGCGAACTGTTCGGCTACGTGCGCGGCGCCTTCACTGGCGCTACGACCTCGCGCCGCGGCCGCGTCGCCATGGCCGAAGGCGGTACGCTTTTCCTCGACGAGATCGGCGAGTTGTCGCTGCCCATGCAGGTCAAGCTGCTGCGCCTGCTGCAGGAGAGAACCTACGAGCCCGTGGGCAGCTCGACCTCGGTCACGGCCAATTTTCGCCTGGTGGTTGCAACCAACCGCGACCTGGCGGAGCAGGTGCGGTTGGGCCATTTTCGCAGTGATCTCTATTACCGCTTGCATGTGTGCCCGGTCCACCTGCCCCCCCTGCGCGCCCGGCGCGGCGACATCGTGACCTTGTTCCACCATTTTTGGAAACGGCACGGGGAAGAACGGCCGGTCACTTCTGCAGTGATGCACCGCCTTGAGAGCTACGACTGGCCGGGAAATGTTCGCGAGCTGGAGAACCTGGTCGAGCGCCTGTCAGTGTGCGCGCAGGGTCGCGTCATCGAGCTGGCCGACCTGCCCACCTCATTCCTCGAAGTGCACGACGGCAGCCTACTCGACAACGCCAATGAGGGCTCGGCGCTCGTGGGCGAAGTTTCACAGGAGATCTGGGCGGACTTCGACGCGGTTCCCGAGCCGGTCTCTTCGTCCGAACGCAGCGAACTGCTGGATGCTCCCGTTCGGCGTGGGCCCGTGGCCCTGGCGCCGGATGCTGGAGAAGGCGCGAGTGGGGGAGCGACGCCAGTCCCCTGCCTGCCCGGGACACTCTCGCTGCCGGTGGATTTGCCCACCCTTCTGCGCACGCTGGAAGATTCCTACATCCGCCTGGCGCTCGAGCAAGCCGGCGGTAACAAGAAGGAGGCCGCGCGTCTGCTCGGCCTCGGCCGCACGACCTTGGTGGAAAAGCTGCGTCGTCGCGCTGCTGATGTGTCAGCTCCGTGACTGGCAAGTTTCCTGTCGCGCCAGATCAGTGACAGGGAAGGAGACTTCGTTTCGCCATGGGAGCGCGCGCTTCGCCGGCGTCGCCTTCGGGCGACCGCAGGTCGCCCCTACGGGCCGATCCCGCCGCCGAAGCGCCCTCTGTACTACTAACGTCGCGTTTCTTCGCGAGCCGCGAAGATTCTCGACGGTGTCGCGACAGTTGCAGGAGGCCGTGGTCGTGGTCGTGGTCGTGGCCGTGGCCGTGGCCGGAGTGATCCCTTTGGTTGCGGCCGTCAGGCTGCGATGTGTCCTCTCCTCTCCCCTCTGTGTTCTCAGCGGTGGGCGCTTGTCTAGATGAAATCGCTCATCTAGTTGCACCCGGAACGCTTCGCTGAAACCCGGCACAAGGGCTGCATCTTCCGGCAACGCGATGTTTGTTCCTGCCGTTCTCCTTGTGCTGGCCGCAGAGGTCACCGAGGCACCCCCGCGGCTACCCACGGTGGCAACGGTCGAGCGCATCCCGCTCCCGCTCCCTGCTAAGAGCGTGACCCTAACGCTCTATCCCTTCAACAAGCGCATCGAACTACGTTCCAGTCGCGACAGCGCCGGCCTGGCCTCCAAGATCGCTGCTGCAGGCTCGCGGCTCTGCCCGCGCACCCTGGTGGATCACAACACGGTCATCCTCCAGTGTGTCACCCGCCGGCTTGACGGCGTGTTGGCGCAGGACAAGGGCAAACTCTTCCTGGAGATCTACGAGCTGCGTGGAGTGCCCTGGCGCGGTGAGGAGAATCAGGTTCAGGTCTTCTACAGTCCCGTCGCCTTTCGTTTTGGCGACGGGTGTCCGGGCAACACGCCGGTTGCACGGGGTGAGTGCGCCTATCGCGCGGGCCAGTACACCGTTGCTGCGGTGGAGTTCCGCCGCGCGCTGGCAGGCGATGGTCGTCGGGTGGCGGCCATGCGCCTGGGCGACCTGGCTCTCATGAACCAAGATCCGGGCACCGCCGCCAGCTGGTACCAGGTCGCCGGCCGCTTGGGAGCGTTCGGCAGACTGGCGGCTGCTCGACTGTGCGAGCTGTCCGGCACCTGCCTGGCCAAGCTGCGACAGAGTGTCTTCGACAGCACGCTCTTGCCCGAGCCCGCGCATACCGAGATGTTTCTGCGGGCGGCGCGCGTGGCTGCGTACATGGACGACCTTCCGGCGGCCATGGTGGCCCTGCGGAGGGCCATCGAATCCGCCCACGGCGGGTGCGATGGCACCACCCAGCTTTACTGCCGCCAGTTGCTGCTCAACGTGCTGGAGCAACCAGGGAAGGACGGTGCTATCGAGACCCTGGAAACCTACCTGGTCCTGCCGGGCCGCACTGAAGGCCCGCTTGCCCTCGCCCTGATGAACGCAGCGGTGGAGAAAGCGGCTGCGCTGGGAGCGCCCGTTTTCGCCGGCAACCTGATGGCATCGAGCGCCCAGACGGTGGCCGGCTCTAGCAAGGACCTGCTCAGCGACTTCTTGCTTCGGACCATGGAACTCTACCTGGCGGGCGGTGATCGTACACGCGCACGTGTGGTGGGCGAGTTTGCCGAGACGCGCCTGGGCCACGGCAAGTTGACAGGTGCCCGTTGGAAGGCGGTCCTTGGCGACCTGCAGGGAAGCGACGATGACCTTGTCGCCGCCGCACAAACGCAGATGGTCGCCGGCGAGGTCACGCGTGACCTCACCTTGGCCTACACCACGCTCGCGCGCGCTACGGCTGCTCGTGTGTCGGCCGAGGCAGCCGGAGAGCAATCCTCGGAGGCGCCATGAACCCGGCGGTCGGAAGGACGGTCCTGGCACGCGACTGGCAAGAGGGAAGGATATCGTGAAGATCTTCGATGCAACCCTCAGCCAGCTCGAACGCAGCCTCGACGTAAGGTTGCTACGCCACAACCTGCTGGCCGCCAACGCGGCCAATGCGGACACGCCGGGCTTTCGTCCCAAGGACGTGGACTTCACCGCGGCCATGGCTTCGGTAGCAAACCGATCCGAGCCCAGCGCCGCGCTGGAGGCCGTGACCACGGCGCCCGGTCACCTGGAGACCGGTGTGCCCATCGGCAGCGCCAGCGCCCAGGATGCCCAGCTGTCGCCCAAGGACCTGCCGGTGGTGGACATCGCGTCGAACAACGCTTCCTTGGATGGGAACACGGTGGATCTCGACCGGACCATGGTGGCCATGGCCGAGAACGCCTTGCAGTACGGCGCCAGTGCGCGGGCCGCCGCTCGCAAGCTGGCCATCCTCAAGTATGTGGCCTCGGACGGCACCTAGGAAAGGCGAAGCATGGGAATGGATTTTCTGACGGCCCTGCATGTGAGCGGAACGGCGCTTTCGGCAGAGCGCGTGCGTGTGAACCTGGCCTCGTCGAATCTGGCCAACGCCGAGACCACCCGCGACGCCAACGGCAACATGTACCGCCGGCTCGACCCGGTGTTCGAAGCCATGCCCCTGGGTGACGCCAGTGAAATCGCGCCGAATGCGACTGGGCCCATGGGTGTGCGCGTGTCGCGCATTGTGGCCGACAACGGTCCCGGCCGCAAAGTGTACAGCCCCGGACACCCGGACGCCGACGCCGACGGGTTTGTAACCTTTCCCGACGTGAATCCCGTGCACGAAGTGGTCAACCTGCTTTCTGCGTCGCGCTCGTACGACGCCAACGCGACGGCGCTGGAGACGCTCAAGCAGATGGCCGCCCGTGGCCTCGACATCACCCGATGAAGAACCACTGCTAACGGACAAGAGCCATGCGCACTGAAATGGACCTCGCCTTCGCAAAAATCAATGGCCTGGATGGGGCCGAGCGCGCCATCGAACAGAGCCGCAAGCCCGCGAACGCCACCGCCTTCGCCGGCGAGCTGGGCCGCGCCCTGGGCGAAGTGGACAAACTGCAGGTCGAGGCCGACCAGCAGGCAACGCAAGTGGCGGCAGGTGCAGGCAACCTGCACGAGATGGCGCTTTCACTGGAAAAGGCCGATGTAGCCATGCGTTTGGCGGTGCGTGTGCGCAACAAGGTCGTCGAGACCTACAACGAGATCATGCGCATGGGCGTGTAAGCCATGGACCAAGTCAACAAAATGCTTCGTGGTTTTCCCCGTCGTTTCGCAGAAATGAGCCCAGGGGCGCGGATGCTGCTCGGCGCTCTGGTCGGCTTGGCGCTGGTGGCGGGGGTGTTGGTCAGCGTGTTTGGCAGCGGCGCCACCTATCAATACGCGTTCACCAACCTATCGCCCGAAGACGCCTCTGAGGCAGCGGCCGCGCTCAAGGCCGCTGGCATCCCTTTCCGCAGCGAGGCGAACGGGGGCGCGCTGGCGGTTCCCGCTTCACAAGTGCACGACGCTCGCTTGTTGTTGGCTTCGCAGGGCTTGCCGCGCGGGGGCGGGGTCGGGTTCGAGTTGTTCGACCGCAGCGACTTCGGCGCGTCGGAGTTCACCCAGCGGGTGAACCTGCGCCGGGCGACCGAGGGCGAGCTGGCGCGCACCATCTCGCGGCTGCAAGCCGTGCGCTCGGCGCGCGTGCACGTGACCATGCCCGAGAAGGGCCTTTACCGCGACGATGACCGGCACGCGGCGGCCGCGGTGGTCCTCAACTTGCAACCGGGTCGGACCATGCACGAGCGCGAACTGGCTGGCGTCAGACATTTGGTGGCCTCAGCAGTCGCGGGACTGGACGCTGACAGCGTCACCATCGTGGACCAGCGGGGCACCGTGCTGTCAGGCGATCATTCCCAAACCGGCAAGTTGGTTGCGCAGGAGCGAGAGATCGAGAGTGCGCTTGAACAGCGCATCGTCGACGTGCTCGAGCCTGCGGTGGGGCGCACTGCTGTGGTGGCGCGCGTGACCGCGAACCTCGACACCACCGAGATCGAGACGACCCAGGATAGTTACGACCCTGACACGGCCACGGTGCGCAGCGAGCGCAAGACATCGGAGAGCGTCAGCAGCGACGGCAGCAGCGGAACTGGCGTGGCCGGCGCTGCCGCCAACCAACCCATGGGTGCCACTGGCGGCGGCAGTTCGGGCGCCACCCGCGCGCAGACCAATCGCGAAGATGAAGTGCGCAACTACGAGATCGGCAAGAAAGTCACGCGGACCGTCGCCCGCGGCCCGCGCATCGTGCGCCTCTCGGCCGCCGTCGTGGTGGACGGCGTAGACGGCAAGCCGCGACCGGCAGAAGACGTGCGCCGTTTCGCCGAGTTGGCTAAGCGGGCGATGGGATTCGAAGCGCAGCGGGGCGACGTCCTCGAGATCTCCAGTGCGGCCTTTGCCAAGGTCGAGGAGGCGGACGTCAAGGCCCCGATCTGGGAGCGCCCCGAGTACTGGCGCCTCGGCAAACTGCTGGGCTGGGGCGCGCTGGGCGTCGTGGGCCTGCTCTTTCTCGTCCGCCTCTTCCGCCGGACTTCGTCGGCAATTGCGCTCTTGCAACCGGGCACGCGGGTGGGGGATGTGGACATGGCCTTGATGAACCAGTCGGGTGAGAACTGGAAGCTGGTGTCGGGCGACAACAGCGCCGCCCTGCGCGAGCGGGCGCGCGAGTTGGGCAAGACCGATCCCGGAAAGGCAGCCCATTTGCTGAAGGCGTGGGTTAACGCGGACAGCGAAGCAACCCGTGAAGGCAAGGAGAACGCACATGTCTGACGCTTTCTCGACCGCACTTGGCGTGTCGGCAGGGCCGGGTGCCCAGCGGGCTGCGGCGGTGCTGCTCGGGCTGGGGCCGGAGGTGGCTACCCAGATCTTCAAGTCCCTCGACGAAAGCACGGTGCGCCAGATCGCTCTCGGGGCGCGCAGCCTGCGCAAGGCCCCTGCGGCCATCCCGGCGGCGCTCTCGTCCTTCGTGAAGACCATGACTGGGCTCGACGCCGAGGCCGTGGCAGGTGACAGCTTGTTGCGTGATGCCGCGACCAAGGCCCTCGGCCAAGATGTCGCGCGCCGCGTGTTTGAGGATCTTCCCGCTTCCTCGGTGGCGGCGGAAGAAGGCTTCACCAACATCGCCAACGCCGATCCCGAAGCCCTCGCGCTCTTGCTCTCGCGCGAGCAGCCGCAGACCGCGGCCGTCGTGCTGGGCACGGTGGCCCAAGCTCACGCGCTGGCCGTGCTCAGGCACATCCCGCAGGCGCAGCGTCCCCAGATCCTGCGCCGGCTGGCCTCGCTGGAGACCGTGGCGCCTGAGGTTTTGCAGGAAGTGGGTCAGGCCCTGTCTCAGGAGCTCGGCGCCGCCGTGCCGGCCAATGCGCGCAAGCTCGACGGGCGCAACACGGCGGTGAACCTGTTGCGCTCGGTGCCGGCGGCCGAGCAAAGCGAGGTGGTGGGCGAGATCGAGAAGGACGACCCCGAGCTGGGAGCGGCTTTGCGCTCGCGCCTCTTCACCTTCGACGACCTCACCCACCTCTCCGATCGCGACATGCAGACCCTCATCCGGGAGATTGACATGACCCAGCTCACGGTTGCCCTCAAGGGCGCGCCCCCTGCGGTGAAGGAGCGCTTCCTCAAGAACATGTCGACCCGTGCTGGCCAGATGCTGGAAGACGAGATCGGCGCCATGGGTCCGGTCAAGCTCGCTGCGGTGGAGGCGGCGCAGGCCGAGCTGGTCAAGACTGCCTTTGGTTTGGCTGAGCAGGGTCGCATCAGCATCGTCAACCCAACGGAAAGGATGGTCTGACACGATGATCGCGCGCAACGGAGAGGCCCCCACCCGCCGGCCCACCTTCATGGGTCGGGTACCCAGCCAGCCGCATGTGGAGTCGGCGGCGTTTGGGGGTGCGTTGCCGCGCCGTCCGTCGGCGCCCCCGACAGCCAGTGCGCCGGAGCGCTCCACGCCCCCCACGGTCATCGATATGCAAGAGGTTGCCGCGGAAGTCAGCGAGCGCATTGGCAGCGCGGCCCAGTTCTTGCGCCAGGCCGCCGAACGGCTGGCCGCTGAGGCCCGCTCCGACGCGCTGGAGGTGGGCTTCATGGTGGCGCGCCGGATCCTGGAAACTGATCTGACCGCCAACGTCGAGCACCTGGTGGGGCTGGTGCGCAGCGCGATTCGCCGCTTGGGCGAGTCCCGCCACATCAAGCTGCGGCTTTGCCCCGAGGATGCCCGTCTGGTCGAGGAGGCGCTCAACCAAGGCGGCGCGCAAGCCATTTCGTCGGTGGCGGCAGCTGAGATCGAAGTGGTTGCGGATCCGTCCCTGCAGCGGGGCGACTGCATGGTCACGGGCGATCTCGGCACCGTGGACGGGCGAATCAATACCCGCCTGGAGGAACTGCGCCACGCGCTGCACACGGGGACGTGGGAGGAGAGATCGTGAGCCTGCTCAATCTGCAAGAGATCCGCAACCAGCTGGCCCACGCCGAGCCTTGCGTGCTGGCGGGCCGGGTGACCCGAGCCTCGGGCATCGTGGTGGAGGCGGCTCTGCCCCAGGTGGCGGTGGGAACCTCGTGCGAGATTCACGCCGCCGGGAGCCGCACCGTCGCGGCTGAGGTGGTGGGCTTCGCCGGTTCGCAAGCCATCCTGATGCCGTTCGGCGATGTCCGGGGCATCGGCGAAGGTTGCCCAGTCATTCCCCGCGCCAGCGCGGGCGAGATCGTCGTGGGTGAGGCGCTGCTCGGGCGCGTGGTCGATGCGGCCATGCAGCCGCTCGACAGCCTGGCGTGTCCGCTTCTGCACACGCGGGTGCCCTTGCACGCGCCGCCTCCGCCCGCCATGAGCCGGCGGCGCATCAGCAAGCCTCTGGTGCTAGGCATCCGTTCCATCGACGCCTGCCTGACCTGCGGCGAGGGCCAGCGCATGGGCATCATGTCAGGGCCGGGAGTGGGAAAGAGCGTGCTCCTCGGCATGCTCGCGCGCAGCGCCGACGCCGACATCATCGTGGTGGGGCTGGTCGGCGAACGGGGCCGCGAAGTGCGCGAGTTCGTGGAGCGCGACCTGGGCCAGGGTCTGCAGCGTTCCGTGGTGGTAGTGGCCACGGGCGACGAGCCGCCGCTGGTGCGTGTACGGGCCGCCATGGCCGCCACTGCGGTGGCTGAGTACTTTCGCAACCGCGGCAAGTGCGTGCTTTTGTTGCTCGACTCGCTCACTCGGGTTGCGATGGCGCAACGGGAAATCGGGCTGGCCGCGGGCGAGCCTCCCACCGCGCGCGGCTATCCCCCATCGGTGTTTGCCCTGCTGCCGCGTTTGGTGGAGCGCGCCGGAAACGTGGAGGGCGTGGGCAGCATCACGGCCATGTACACCGTACTGGCCGAAGGCGACGATCTCACTGACCCGGTGGTCGATGCGGCACGCGCGTGCCTGGATGGCCACATCGTGCTGGCCCGCAGGCTGGCCCAACGGGGACATTTCCCCGCGGTGGACGTGCTCAACAGCGTGAGTCGTGTGATGACCGACATTGTGTCAGCGGGCCATCGCGAGCTGGCGCAAGAGACGCGCGAGGTTCTGGCAGCCTACCGGGAGACCGCCGATCTCATCGAGGTGGGCGCGTACGTGGCCGGCACCAATCCACGCGTCGACCGATCTCTTCGCTGCATCAATGAAGTCAACAACGTGCTTCGCCAGGGCCCGGGGGAGCGTTTCACGCTTGAGCAAACCATGGCCGAACTGAAGCGCGCGCTGGCAGGACCGGCCGCGGCCCCGGCAAAGCAGGAGCGCCATGACTAGCGTATTGTTGCATCTATGGCTGGCGGCGGCCAGCGCAGCCGCCACCCCCGGCGGCGCCCCTGTGCCACCCCAGATCCCAGCGGTGGCCGCCCCGGCGGCGCCTTCTCCGTCGGCCCCACCCCTGCCCGCACCGCCCAGTTTTCCCGCGGGCGGGGGACCCTCGGGCGCGAACGGTTCGTCGGGTCGAGCGCTTGCGCCGGAAGCTGCCGGCGGGACGCAGAACGGTGTGGGCGAGGCTCGGTCTTCGGCGCAGAAGCGCGAAGCGAACCCTGACAAGTCTGAGGCCTCCTCCCGACCCGGCGGCGGCAAGAGTACGCGCGCGGGCGCGTCTGGCAAGCGCAGCGCACAGCCTGTCCTGCCCACCCTGACCACCACAGCGCTCAAGAGCGAGCTGCGTCAGTCGCTGGCCACACCAGGAGAGGCAGGGGCGCCGGTTTCCGATCGGGCGCGTCTGGAGCAGTTGGCGTCGGAGATTGCGCAAGCGCGTGAGGCGCTCCGGCAGGAGACGGCCCGCCTGGAGGCGCTCATCAAGCAGAGTGGTCCGTGTGAGGGCGAGGGTCGCAGTTCGTCGAGCGAAGGCAGCTCTTCTGCGGCTGCCGCAGCAGCAAAGGACATGGCCCGCGAGCAGCTCGAAAGCGTGTCCAAGGCCCTGAAGGGGATGAAGCCTGAACAGGCGGCGGCCGTGTTGTCACTTCTGGACCGCCGCCTCGCAGCCCAGGTTCTACGTCGCATGCGGCCGGCCGACGCCGGAGCCGTGATGGGGTACCTGAAACCGGAACAGGCCGCCGAGCTGGCCACCGAGATCGCGACGCGCAAGCCGACCGCAGGCAAAAAGGGAGCCCCATGAAAGTCACCCCCGCCGCCCTTGCGCACCCCGAAGTCAGTCCTGTTTCCTCCGGCCCTGGCAGAGCCTCTCGTAGCGGGCACGACGGCACCTTCGTCCAAATGCTCCACGGGTCGCTCTGCAGATCGCAGGCGGCTTCCGGTACAGCCGAGGCCGAGCCCGGTGCGCTGGTCCCGTTGGTGCCGCACACAAGCGTCGTCTCCCCCGCGACAAAGGCCGAGGGCGCTCCTCAACCCGCTGCCACGGCCGTGGACTACGCCAGAGCCGACGGGCGACCCGCACAGGGCCTCCAGACAGTCGCCCAGCCCACCGCGGCCGGCATCCACGGCTCGCCCAACGCGCAGGCTGAGTTGCATTCACGGGAATCCGCCACCCAAGCAGGAAGCCGCGGACTGAACCAGGCATCGCCGGGGTCCACGCCCGCAGGGCAAGGTTCCTCGAACAGGGTGGCGCAAGAGCAGGGGAGAAAACTCTCGCCCGAGAGCCGCGGCGCGGCCGCTGGACGCGACAGTGCCCAAGGCTCGGGTTCGGTCCTGCCTACCGCAACGGAGCGCCCGTCCCTGCGCAAAGACAGAAACGCGGTCGACGGTGATCCCGAGGTCCAGCAGAAGGACAATTCGGCTGGCGCCCCAGAAACAGCGCCATCTAGCACCACAATCAGGCCGCCGATCCAGACGGCCAATCTCGCCCGAAGTGCACGGACCGAAGATGGCAGCACAGCCTCGGCTCGGGGCCTTACCACAGCGGCGGCGGTTCCAACGGCGTCGGCTGACGGCACGCGCGCTGCAATCCCGTCTTCACCGGCTGCGGTCGCGATTGGCGATGTCGCACCACCCGCCACGCAACCTGCACAGCCCGCAGGCTGGGCGTCCTCCTCGTTGCCATCGCTGGCACAGTCAGCGCACGAGAATTTCGCCGCATCGAAAGACTCACCGCCATCGCTGGCTGGCGCGACGTCTCGTCCTGCCAAGCCTGCATTTTCCAGCCCGCGCACCACGGCCCCTAGCACGGATTCGGACGCCCAGCCCACCGCCGATCCGAAGGCCTCTGCGGCGCCAGCAATTGAGCCCCCGGCCGAGTCGCGCGAGGGGACCAGCGTAGCCGGCGCCGGGAAACGCACCCGTGCGCAGGACGGCACGGATGATCCCAGCGTGGAGCCGGCTCCATCATTGGCCACCCTCGTCGCGGCCTCCAATTCCACCACGCCTGCGTCCCACACCCACAGCCCGCGCCCAGCCGAGAAGACCTCGGCTCCAGAACACAGCCACGCGCTGCCGACCAGGGAAGGCAAGCAGACGGGGGAGCGCATAGCTCCTCAGGCGCCGGTCGCCCCCCAGATGGCGCACGAACACGGACAAGATGTCCTGCGGGTTGAGGCGCCGGCGTCGAACTCACCGCCGCAGCCTCTGCCGCAAGTCACGCTGGCAACGCATGCCGCGGTAGCCAGCGGACCGACCAGCCCGGCAACAGGCGACACGCGGCCGGCCGCCCACCTGCCAGCCCACGCAGCTCCCTTGGCGGCCCAGGCGGCCCGTGATGAAGGGCTCAGCATGACCGTGCTCCCGCACTCGGCGCATATGGCTATCGAATCGCCCGACGGGGATCTGGCCGTACACCTGCGCGTGCGGCAAGGCAGCGCCGAAATCACCGTGCGTGGATCCATGGCGCACCTTTTCGAGGCGCGCGCACCCGAGGCGCGCGCGGCGCTGGCTGGCGAGGGTCTTGCATTGGGTCGCTTCGATTCGGGCCCACAAGGTGGCGGACAGCAGGGCCAGCCCGCGCCTGAAACCCCAGAACGCGCCGGCGAGACGCCTGCGGCGTATCGGCCCCACCAAGATGTCTCTTTGCCTGCCACCCCAGGCGAGGGTCGCATTCACGTTACCGCTTGAAGGAGACCACCATGTCCATCGACACAACTACCACCACCAGCGTCAGTCAGACTACACAACAGCCAGCCGATGCCCAGGGCTCCGACGCGCTGGGGAAAGACGAGTTCCTGAAGATCCTGACCGCGCAGCTTGCAAATCAGGACCCCACCGCTCCCATGGACAGCAACGCCTTCGTGGCGCAACTGGCGCAGTTCTCCGCCTTGGAACAACAGCAGAATACCAATGACACCCTCACGCAAATGCTCGCTCTGCAGCAGTCGTCCAGCCAGACCGCAAATGAGTCGGTGGCCGTGGCCGCGGTGGGCAAGGAGGCGTCCTTCAACGCGAGTCAGATGACCCTCAGCGCAGGTGGAACCATCAGCGTCAACGCCGTCCTGGCCTCGCCGGCCGCTGACGTCACCATGGAAGTTGACGACGCCAACGGAAACGAGGTGCGACGCGAGTCGTTCGGCGCCCTGGCGGCCGGGGCCAACACCCTCACCTGGGACGGACTCGACGACTCGGGTGCGGTTCAGGCGCCGGGGACCTACACCGTCCAGGTATCGGCGACCGACATTTCCGGCAACGCCGTGTCGGTGACCCAGCAATCGTGTGGCCTCGTCACCGGGCTCACATTCCAGAACGGAACCACCCAACTCATGATTGGCAATACGCCCGTCTCGCTTAGCGACGTCATCTCAATTCAGCAAGCTAGCAACAGTCAGTAACAACAAGAAAGGAAGAAAACCATGAGTCTTTTGACCGCAATGTATTCCAGCGCCAGCGGCCTCGCCGCAACCACCGACGAGCTGTCGGTGGTTGGGGACAACATCTCCAACAGCCAAACCGTGGGCTTCAAGGCCTCTCGCGTCGACTTTGCAGACGCCATGACCCAACAGCTCGTCGCGGGCCAAGGCGAACAAGGCCTGGGCGTCCGCACCCTCACGGTGCAGAAGCTGATGGCTCAGGGAGCCTTTACCACCACCAATCAGGACACGGACGTGGCCATCCAAGGTAACGGCATGTTTGTGCTTAAGGGCGCCTACGGCGGGACCAGCGGCACCTTCTACACTCGGGCTGGCCAGTTCACCATCGACAAGAGTGGCTACCTGGTCAACGCGGAGGGCCTGCGCGTGCAGGGTATGCAGGCCGATACAGTCGGCGACGTTTCGTCCGGGCTTTTGGGTGACCTGCAGGTTGGCAACGCTTCCGCGCCCGCCAAGCCGACTGATGACATCACGGTGCGGGGCAATCTGGATTCCACGGCCACCCCGACGGAGAGTGCGAACGCCACAACCGGATACGGGGGCTGGAAGGTCGACGATGCCAAGGACACCTCCAACTTCTCGACCAGCATGGTGGTCTACGACTCGCTCGGCAAGCCGGTGCAGCTCGACGTCTACTTCTGCATGGACAGTGTGGGCGATTGGCACTATCACGCAGTCACCGACGGCGCGAACCTGACTGGGGGCAAGGCCGGGGCTACCGAGGTGGCCACCGGTGAGCTGAAGTTCGACGCCCAGGGTCGGCTCACGTCCAACACCACCAGCTTGAACAACTTCAATCCGATCAACGCCACCAACCCGCAGCCTCTCACCTTCAATTTTGGCACAGGCACGAGCGCTGGCGGGAGCGGGCTGGACGGAATCACCCAGTACGCGGCGTCCTCGGCCATGAGCTTCGTGACTCAGGCGGGGTTCACCTCGGGCAGCCTCAGCCGCCTCAGCATCGGCAGCGACGGCAAGATCACCGGCGAATTCACCAACGGCCAGAGCCGGGTGTTGGGCCAGCTCGTCCTGGGGAACTTCAAGGCCCCTGACCAGCTCGCGCGCATGGGTGGGACCCTCTACCAGGAAACGCCCTCTTCAGGGCCTGGCACCTTGGGAACGCCAGCCACAGCGGATCGGGGCAGCATCAGCGCGGGTGCCTTGGAGCAGTCCAACGTCGACATTGCGCAGGAGTTCATCAACATGATCGCGGCACAGCGTGGCTTCGAGGCCGATTCCAAGACGCTGACCACCGCCGACCAGCTCCTTTCTGATCTCATGATGGTTCGTCGCTAGCCCTAGGCGCTCGGGCTGGGACGGACACGCCCCGCCCGCTCGCGTTCGGCGCCGGCGCACCGCCTATTTTTCTCCCAGACCTATCGCACGGACGGCAAACCATGATTTACGTCACCCGGCTGGATCACAACACCATGGTGGTGAACGTCGAGCTTCTCGCCACGGTGGAAAGCACCCCCGACACCCTGCTCACCCTTAGCAACGGTCATCAGTTTCTGGTGCGAGAGAGCGTCGGGGACGTGGTGGCCCGGGCGCTCGAATATCGACGCCAGGTGAACGGAGCTCTGCGCGTGGTTTCCGCAACGCCCGACCGGGACAAACAAGAAGACACATAGCCCATGGACATCACAACAATAGCTGGCGTCGTCGTCGCGATCGGCTTCATTCTCCTCGGGCAACTGCTCGAAGGGGGACACGTCGGATCCATTGTCCAGGGCACGGCTGCCCTGATCGTCTTCGGCGGCACCATAGGCGCGGTGCTGGTCAGCTTTCCTCTGAAGGACTTCGTGCGCGGATTGAAACTGGCGGCGATGGCCCTGCGGGACAAGAAGAACGACCTCGACCAGATTGTTCAGCAGATCGTGGAGCTGGCGGGTGTCGCGCGTCGGGACGGCGTACTGGCGCTGGAACAGCGCCTACCGGCCCTTGAAGACGACTTCCTCAGGCGGGCGGTGGGCTTCATCGTGGACGGCGTGGACGCCGCCGTCACGCGCGACGCGCTGGAAACCGAAATCATGCACCACTATGAGCAAGACACGCTGGCGGCCAAGGTCTTCGAGTCCGCGGGTGGCTATGCCCCCACCATTGGCATTCTGGGTGCTGTGCTGGGGCTGATTCACGTGATGGAGAATCTTAATGATCCGTCCAAGCTCGGGGGCGGCATTGCCACCGCCTTCGTGGCCACCGTGTACGGGGTGGGCAGTGCCAACATCCTGTTCCTGCCGATCGCCACCAAGGTCAAACGCAAGCTGGCCCTGGAGAAAGAGCGGCGCATTCTCATCGCCGAGGGCGTGCTCTCCATCCAAGCCGGCCTCAACCCGCGCGTGCTGGAAGAGAAGATCCGCGCCTACGCCGGGAACCACGGCCCGGCCGCGGCCAAGGGATAGACGATGGCGAAGAAGCGCGAACACGCTGAGGAGCACGAGAACCACGAGCGTTGGCTGGTGTCCTATGCCGACTTCATGACCCTGCTCTTCGCCTTCTTCGTGGTCATGTACTCGGTCAGCCGGGTTGACCAGAAGCGCATGACCGATGTGGTCAAGGCCATCAAGTTCGCCATGCACTACAAGGGCACGGGCGGCTCTGACCAGCTTCCTATTTTCGAAGGACCGGTCACCGAGGGAGGCTGCGTGACCAACCTGGGGGACCAGCGCCCGACCAATCAGGAAGTCGAGGCTGTCGAGGCAGTGCGCCGCCGCATCGAGAAGAAGCTGAAAGGGCTCCTGCTCGAAAGGCCCGAGAATCCCCCCACCGTGGTCATGCACACAGAGGGACGCAAGCTCATGGTCCGCCTGTCAGCGTCTCACTTCTTCGATCCCTCGCAGGCCGCGATCCGCCCCGAAGTGATCCCTGTGTTGGACGCCATCGCCATCGAGCTGGCGCAATTCCACCGGCCTATCCGCATCGAGGGCCACACTGACAACCAGACCCCAGCGCGCGCGCGCTACCGCGACAACTGGGATCTGTCCGCCTCCCGCGCTGCGGCCGTGGCCAGCTACATGCAGGGTGCTCACCACATCGAGGGCAAGATGCTCAGCGCCGCAGGTCGCGGCTCGACCTGGCCCATTGCCGACAATGGCACGCCCAAGGGGCGTGAGGTCAACCGTCGGGTGGAGCTTGTGGTCGAGGTCAGGCCCGAGGACGCCTACGAGGGCCTCGCGCGCTAGTGCCGCTTGCCAGAAATTTCGCAGGGGTCAAGCTGATGGTCAATCCAGGAAGCCAAGTCGCAGCTGGCACTCTACGCCGCTTCCCGGGACTTCTCTTTCAGGTCACTCGACAAGCGCGTCAGCGTCTCGTCGTCGATGCTCAGAAGCGAGCGCCCGATCATCACCAATGCGTCGTTGTCCTCGGCGCTGACCGATCCGACGTAGATGCCTTGCTGCTTGGCCACCGCGTTGGCGAAACGCACGGCATTTCCAGTCGACAGCCGGTTGGCCGGGTCATAGTCGGCGCACTCCTCGATCGCTTTCTGGATTTCGTCGGGAAGCTGCCACTTCCGTGCCAGGTCAAGGCCGATGGGCCGGTGGCAGCGTTGCACCACGTCTGTCCAGGTTGAGAAATCGATCCACAGCTTGGGATTGCGCTGCGCGATCTGGCTTTCCGCCTCCAGCAGGATCGTGGCAACGACCGGCTTGCCCAGGTCGTGGAGCAGGCCTGCCAGGTAGGCGGTATCGGGATCCGACGCGCCAGAAACCACGGCCACTCGCTGCGCGAGCTGAGCCACGGCCCGGGAATGTTCCCACAGGACTTTCACGGCCGCTGTGACCTTGGGATCGCGCGATTCGAGAGTGCGCCGGGCCGAGATCTCCACCAGGACGCCGCGGAGGTTCTTGGCGCCTAGGCGAGAGACAGCCTGGCTGATCGACTTGCACGGCTCATGAGTGGCCCCGGCGGCGCTCTTGCACAACCTGAGCACTTGCACAGCCAACACGGGGTCCTTTTCGATGAGAGACGTCGCATCCTGCATGTTGAAATCCGCCGCACGGGTCAGCTCGA
Organism: Myxococcales bacterium; assembly: GCA_003158395.1. GTDB lineage: Bacteria > Myxococcota_A > Polyangia > Fen-1088 > Fen-1088 > Fen-1137. The sequence continues at coordinate 26,881 of PMIX01000124.1, forward strand.
TGGCCTTGAATGCGACTGCGGGCAGCGCGGGCAGGGTCAGGCTGTCCTTTTCGATACGACTCTTGACGATCTGTTCGAGCTGCTCGGCGAAATTCATAGGGCCTCCCTAGGCAGCGGCGCGTGCCTCCTCGACTGATGGGAACAGGCGCAGGGCCTTCGCGTCTTCAAAACCCCCGATTACGACGGCCAGCTCGGCTGAACCCGCCACGCGCAAGGTGACACCGCAATCCCTGGATACCTTGCACACCTCCGCCATGAATTGTGCCGCCCGCATCGGCTGGCCTAAAGGTAGCTGCGTGGCATCAAGGACGGCACTGTCGAAACAGGCTTCGGCAAGCTTGCCTATGACTTCCTTAATCTTGGCAGAAAGCCTTTGGAAATAGCTCTCCAACCTATCGTCGCGACCGTAGAAACCGGCCAGCCGGATGAAGGTTTCCTGGGCAAATATCAGTTCCTGGTCGTCCTGGAAACACCTGCCGACCAAGGCTTCGACCGCCGGGTTGGTAAAGGGCTTGAGCAAGATGTCATCAAAACCCTGCGCACGCATCTCGTCCGCTACGTTGTTGGCCGTGCGCAGGGCCATCGCCACCAGGACCGCCTTGGGCTGCAAGAAGCGCAATTGCCTGGTCAGCGAGGCCGGGTTTGCATCCGGCAACTCCCCATCGACGAGAATCAGGGCGTACTTGTTGGCCCGGCACAGCCCCATGGCCTCTGTGGCGTTCAGGCTTGTGTCAAGAGTCACAGAAGCCGGTATCATCGAGCGCACCTTCTTGTGCACGTTCTCCATGTCATCAAGGACCAGCGCCCGCTTCTCGGGCGCTACCGCGGCGGCCGCAGTCGGTGCGGGGGTGCTGGCGGCTCCGTTGCCAGCCGGCGCATAGTCGGCGGGAAGCCTGAGCGCTTTCAGGACCTTGGCCTTCAGCTCGTCGCCCTTGAAGGGCTTGAGCACGTAGTCGGTGATGCCCAGGCGCATGAGCGTCGACACGACCGCCGTTTTGGACTCCGAGGTGAGCACGAGGACGGGGGTTCTGTTCCCGCCCGCGCGCATCTTGGCCAGCATGCCCGGGCCATCGAGGTTGGGCATGGTGACATCCAAAACCACCAGGTCGTAGGGCGCGCCCTGAAGTTTCGTGAGGCCATCGTTGCCGTCTTCGGCCTCGCCAATTTCGAAGCCCAACGGTTGCAGTTGTTTGGCGACGATCATCCGAATGGCGCGACTGTCATCCACCGTGAGAATCCGTGGCATCAAGAAACTCCTGTTCCTTTGGTTTCCATTCTGCTCTCTAGGCTGCCGCCGTAAACCTCGTGATCGTGTGGCCCTCGTGAGCCCAAAGGGCAAGATCGATTTCCTTCGCCTTAAGCACCAGCCCCGGGTGCAATTCGGCCAGACTGGCCAGCACCGAGGCGTCAGTCACCACCCGGGGCAGTGACAAAACCTGGTCAAGCGCCATCTCCGTCTTGAGCAGACCCGCAGTCATGTTGACCAATTCGCAAAGCGCGTCGTTGATCATGCCGGCGTCGACCGCAGAAACCGGGCAGGAAAACAGGGCTGCGGTCAAGGCTAGACACCCTTCCTGGCTTGACGACAGACCGACGGTCAGGGGCCGTGCACCGCCGACCAGCATGACAGCGGTGCGCCAGCACATGCCGGGGCGGACTTGGTCGGACAGTACAGGCACGAATGAGATGCCCAACATGGTCTGAGTCACGCTGGAAACCAGGGCGGCCAGTCTTTCGGACGGGGGAAGCTGTTTCATGTGCATCTGTCTAGGAAGGCGGGCTCCTGATGCGGATGGGACACATGTATCCCATCCGCTGACTGATCCCCGGAGCCTGCAAGTCCGGGACCACTCGCGGCTTGTCGTATTCCTGCACCTGCCGCGCCGCGACCGTCAGTTTTCCGACAGCCAGGCGCCTGGGCGACCGTCAGAAATGAGGCAGACATCGACATGGGAACCCCAGGAGGGTTCGCTCCGCCCTTTGGTCCCCCACCTGCCACCACCCCCGCATGCTTGGCTCGGCCCCGCCAAACCCTACGGCGCCCCACCCGCCACCACACCCGGCTCGCTTCCCTCGGCCGGCTGGCCCGCATTGTTCACCAGCGGCACCCAGTCGATGCTTGCGCGGGCTAGGCAGACGCGTGCGGAGCCTGCCGGCTTCGCCGGCAGCGTAGCGTCGCGGGAGGGTTTGGGAACCCTCCCAGGGTTCCCATTTCAAACGACCTAGCCCGCCTCTCTTCGGTGGATCCCAGCCAGTCTGTTTGGGTAATGGGCGTCCGCAATTGTGGTGAATAATGCGGGCTAGGGTGTCGCGCGTACCATCTGGAGGATTGCATCCGGGATGTCCTTGAGTGGAAGCACGCGTTCGACTGCCCCCAGTTCGATGGCGGCCTTCGGCATGCCAAAGACGATGCAGCTCGCCTCATCCTGGGCGATCGTGTGCGCGCCTGCCTGGTGCATCTCGGCCAGACCTGCGGCACCGTCGGTGCCCATGCCGGTCAAGATGACGCCGATGGCATTTTTGCCCGCGCTGCGCGCGACCGAACGAAAGAGCACGTCCACCGAAGGCCTCTGCTGGTGTACGAGCAGCCCGTCCTTGACGCTCACGAAGTGGCGCGCACCCGAACACCGCAGCAGCAGGTGCTTGTCGCCGGGCGCCACCAGGGCCACACCGGGCAGGACCGAATCATTTTCTTGCGCCTCACGGATCTCCATCGCCGACAGGCGGTTCACGCGATCAGCAAATTGCTTGGTGAAGAGAGCCGGCATGTGCTGCGCGATGACGATGCCGGGTGCATCGGCCGGCATTCGGCACAAGACGTATTCCAGCGCGACCGTGCCGCCGGTGGAGGCGCCCAGGGCGACGATCTGGTTCGTGGACTTTCCCAGCGAAGTCACGCCGGCCGTCCTGGCCCCGGCATCCAGGCGCCTGCTCACCCGAGCACAGGCGGCTGTCTTGATCTTG
>PMIX01000445.1 GCA_003158395.1 Myxococcales bacterium
TCGTGTGGGGTACGCGGGAGGCGGGAAGCGTAGGGCGAGGGCGCTACTGCGACCACGTGCCCGCGCCTACGTCGAGACTCCAGGTGGGCAGGTAGGTCGGCAGCAGTGTTTTGGTTCCGTCGAGAACCAACGGCTGGAATACATACGTGGCCAAATAGTTTTGGTCGCCAGCGCCACTGGTTGCTCCACAGTTGTCCCAGTGATCGCCCCAGTACAGATAGACGGTCCCCTTGCTTCCCACCACTGGCTGCACCCAGGTGGTCTGCGACAGCCAGGTCCTCTGGAGGGAGATATCGTTGCTGGTGTCGGTCACTGGTGCAAGATACCCCTGGTAGGTCCACGGCCCAGTCATGGCGGGCGCGGTGGAGTAGAAGTTGTTGTTGCATCGCCATCCCGTTTTGTACGATGCGATCCAGTAGTAGGTGCTGCCAGCCTTGAACACGGTGGGCGCCTCTCCGCCCCCGGAAGGCCCATTGACGGCTGAGTACTGCTTGCCCGACACCCAGCTATGGCAGTCGTCGGCCAGGGTGTAGACCCAGCCACTCTCAGTAATGAAATAGGCACCCGTCTCGTCGGCGTATGCGCTCATGTCGCTGTGCGAGGCCGTCTGTCCGCTGGCGTTCATCAGGGGCCCCTTGTAGCTGTATACAGCGTTGACCGTGGGCGAGGTCGCGTAGACAACTTCCCGGTCTTGCTCAAAGGTAACAGTGTCCGACGCACGGGCGGTGAAAACGAATTCTCCCGTGCTGGGACACTTGATGATATGCGGCCTGTCGCAATTCCGGTTCGGCCCGAGCTCGCCACTCGGCTGCTGGGGCAGGACAATCCCCTCATTTTTCCATGTCGCCAGGTCTTTGGATGAGTACATGGCAACGCCATGAAAGTCGTTCGGCGTAGGGCCTGTGGGGAAGAATAGGCCGTGGATGTAAAAGGTGTCGCCCTCCCTGATGATGCCACCGCCGTGAGCGTTGACTGGCTTGCCGTCGGTGTCCATGAAAGTGATGCCGGTAGCAAGGGCGCCGTTGAAGACCCCGACCGGGCCTGCTCCCGTGGAACCGGTGGATCCACCGGAGCCGGTGTTCCCACCCGAGCCCGTGGTCGAGCTGGACCCACCGCGGCCACCAGAGCCGCCCATCGCACCGGAGCCCGCCGTAGCCACAACCCCGCCCGAGCCGCGCGTTCCGCCGGAGCCACTCGTTCCGCCGGAGCTGGCGGTTGTGCTCGTGCTCCCGCCGGAGCCGGAGGACCCGCCGGAGCTGATGGTCCCACCCGATCCACCAGGCCCAGTCGCGCCGCTGCCTGCCCCAGTCGCGCCACCTGCTCCAATAGCGCCGCCTGCCCCAGTTGCGCCGCCGCCTGCTCCGGTTGCGCCGCCCAGGCCACTGCCGCCTAGCCCAGCCGCGCCGCCGGCTGCTCCGGTCGTGCCAGCCAGCCCGGTTGCACCGCCCAGCCCGCTTCCACCTCCAACGCCTGCGGTACCCGCGCTCCCTGCTCGCCCCCCTGCTTGTGGGGTTCCTCCCGATCCGCTCGCACTCTGCGAGGAACCGCCCGTACCTCCCTTCCCGGGATTGATCCCTCCTGCGTCAATCGGAGGAGTGCCCGACCGGGCACTACCAGACGAGCAACCCAGAACGACCGCCGCAAGCACCATTGCCAGACATTCAATTCGCTTCATCAAGTTCCCGCTCCGCCTTGGGGTCATTCACAGCTACGAACCATAACATTGTGGGGTTGGTGGAGCGCGGCTGCAACAGCCGCGGAACCAGAGAAAGGAGTCCGCCACCCGCTGTCCGGTTCCGGATCCGGCCGTCGGATCCGGTTCCGGCCACCGGCGCCGGCCGCCGGCCCCGCCGCCGTCACACCGGCTAGGCAGCCTCGCGGCGCACCACAACCAGGGTACGATCGTCACGCGGCAGCTCCGTGGTGCGCCGGTCCGCCGCATCGAAGATAGCCTGCTGGATCTTGGCCGCGCCGCCTGTGCCAACGCTGCGAACGATCTGGGCCAGCTCGCGGTCTGCCGTCCCGGGCTCGGGCCAGGCGTCGCTGATGCCGTCGGAGAAGACCACCAACGTGTCGCTCGGTTGCATCGACACCTGGGCCTCGTCGTAGCCCGAGTCGGCAAAAGCACCGAACGCTGTTCCCCCCTCGCCCAGGGTTTCGCAGCGACCGTCGGCGCCCACCAGAAGTGGCCGGTTGTGGCCTGCATTCACATATGTCAGGCAGCCGCTGTCCGGGCAGAGCCGGCCGAGAAAGAAGGTCGCGTATCGGTCGGGCGGGATGTTGAGATTAAAGTCGCCGTTGATCCGGGTCGCGGCCTCGGCCAGCCGCCCATTTTGCCAGTTGGCCCGCACAGTGGAACGCAGCTCCACCATGAGCATGGCCGCCCCGACGCCTTTGCCCGCGACGTCCCCCAGCGCCAGGTGAAGCAGGCTGCCATCATAGGCGAAGTCATAGAAGTCACCCCCCACCGCCCGACTCGATTGGGTTCGCCCCGCCAGGTCATAACCCGGAACACGTGCTGTCGTCTGCGGCAAGAGGCTCGCCTGGATCTCCGCGGCCACGCGCAGGTCCTCCTGCAGCCGCCGCTGCTCCATGCCCGCCTCAAGCAGCCAGGCCGTTTCGATCTTGGCGGCGGCCGTGTTGGCCAGGACGGTCAGGATCTCGAGGTCGGCTCCCCGAAAGGGCACGCGATCGACCCGGGCGCTGGCGTAGAGCACGCCTAGCACGCGCACTGGATCACCCTGCCGGGTCGACACCCAAAGCGGAGCGCAGATCACGTGGAGGTTGGGCTCGCCCGCCAGATCGGGCTGCTGGTGCAGGCTCACGTCCTCGAACGCATCACTGGCCATCACCGCCACGCGTCCCTCGATTACCTTGCGAACGATCTTGTGACTGATCCGCTGCTCCGCCGGGCGGCCCAGACGATCGCGACCCGCTTTGCGCACAGGCTCTTGGCTTTCGCCGAGCAACATGATGGCGGCGAAATCGGCTGGCACGGCCTCGAACACGAGATCGAGGATGCGATCGAATAGCACGGGAAACGGGTGGTGCACGAGCAGGCTGGCGGTCGCGTTGGCCAGCACCCGCATGGCACGGCTTTGCGAAACGAAATCGGAGACGTTGATGGTGCGGTCCGGGATCACGCGCGTGCCCAGGGCGGGTGTAGGCCTTCGGATGAAGGGGCTGAGCGCCTCCTCCATACTGGACTCGTCCGGGGGCAGGAGGCGAAAACGAATCTCGCTATCCGCCACCTTGACCACGTCGTGATCGCGCAAGGGTGTCTCGCCCTGGACCGGCTTTCCGTTCACCAATATGGGACCGCTGTCGGCCTTGCAGACAAGGAAGAACTCATCCTGCCGCGAGATGATCTCCACATGGCGCAGGCAAAGGCGTTCGTCTTTGAACAACACCTCGCCCTCTCCCTCGCCACACACCACAATGAGACGCCTCGTGGGCCCTGCCTGGTCCGAGCGTTCGGGCCACCTGATCATCATCGTCGGTATCTGTCTCGAACCGGCGTTTGCTGGACCTTCCGTAACCCGTCTCATGAAAATCTGCTCCTCGCGCTAGCCAAAAATTGCTCCCCGCGTGCGCTTCATTAATATCACAAAGTCCCGATGCAACCCAGCGTGTCCCGGCTGAACTGCAAGCCAGAAGCCACCGCGTTCCGCCCCGGAGTGGCACAGTCCATCACGCACTGCGCACGAGAAGTTCCTGCGTCAGAAGCAGCCCACGCGAGTCTGGCCCCGATTCTGCTTGTCCGATCCCCGGTGGTTGCTGCGTCAAGGAATTCGCCAGCCGAGGAAAACCAGGATCAGCTCTTCCCAAAGGGTGTGGTTCTGGTGATTCGTCGCGACCTGGCGGACGGTATGGACCTCTTTCCCGACGAGTTGCGGGCAATGGCACGCGCAACCTCTGCGCGCCGGTATGAATTCGCCCTGGGCCGGCGCTGCGCGCGTGAGGCGTTGGGCATCCTTGGCGGACCCCGCGTGGCAATCCCCGTGGGCCGTTTCCGTGATCCCGTGTGGCCTCTTGGTTACGTTGGTTCGATTACGCACTGCCAAGGCTTCTGTGCCGCTGCGGCCGCCCGGGTCCTACCAGGCGACGGCTCATGCACCATCCGGGGCCTTGGTCTGGACAGCCGGCTTGCCGCGTCGCTGCCCGAGCAGCTGGCAGAGGTGGTCTGCTCCGCGGAAGAGTGCACATGGCTGGCCAGCCGGCAGGGCGATGGGGTGCCCTGGAACCGGCTCTTCTTCTGCGCCAAGGAGAGTGCGTACAAGTGCCTCTTCCCTGCGACGCACAGCCTTCTCGAATTCCGAGAAGTAGGGGTGCGATTCAATCCCAAGCTTGGCTCTTTCGACGTGACGCTGCCAAGCTTGCGTGATTTGCCCGCGCGCCTGCTCGGCCGCTTCGCGATACGAGACGAAATCCTGTTGGCCGCGACGACCTGGATCGAGAGTCCCGCGTGTCCCTGACCACCCGAGCGGTCGGGAGCGCGCTGTGGCACGTAGGCGCCGGGCTGGGCGGCCGCGTGATTGGCGCGTTGGGCACGCTGATGCTCACGCGCTACTTGAACCCGGACGTGGTGGGCGAGGTCGGGGCAGCCGCGGTGCTGGTGCTAACCAGCCAAGTCGCCACGTCTTCCGGATACGGGCAATACGTGGTCGCCCATCCGTCTGCTGGGCCGGTGGCAGGGTTCCACGTGACGGTATTGAGCGCCTGCACGGTCGCAGTAGTTTCGCTGCTCCTTCTCGCTGTGGGCCGACCCCTTTGCCACCTGGTGAACGTCCCGGGCGCCATCGCCTTTCTGCCCGGCCTGGTGGCCGCTCTTGCCATCCAGCGCATCGCCGAGATCCCAGAGCGCATCCTCAACCGCGAGCTCCGCTTCCGGCGGGTGGCGCTCGGATCGAGTGGGGCCGAAGTTGTGTTTGCCACCGTGGCGCTCGGGCTCGCATCGCAGGGTTGGGGCGGTCAGGCGCTCGTGGCGGCGAATCTGGTGCGCGCCTTCTTCCGCCTTGCCGTCTTCGCATCCGGCGTGGACCCGCGCGCGTGGCTGCGCTGGGGGCCGCTCAACCGCGCGCAGGTTCTGTCTATCCTGGGATTTGCGTTCCCCTTGCAGCTCGCCAGTCTGGCCAATCTGGCCGCGACCCAGTGGGGCAACCTGGTCGTGGCTGTGATGTTCGGGCCCGCGGCCATGGGGCTGTATACCCTGGCCTACAACCTGGCGGAGATCCCATCCGACAACATCGGCGAGGCGCTGGCTGACGTGCTTCTGCCTTCGTTCACGCGACTGGCACCCGGGTTGCGCCAGGAGGCCCTGGTGCGCGCCATCCCGCTGGTGGCCCTGCTGGTCTTTCCCCTGGCTGTCGGCCTGGGGGTGGAGGCCCACACCCTGGTGATCACCTTGTTCAACCCGCGCTGGCAGCCCATGGCGCCGCTGCTCGCGGTCCTGGCCGTGCTGGGTGTAGTGTTCCCGACCGCCTCGGCCGTGGTGGCCTACCTCAAGGCGAGCGGGCGCGCGCGCGCCGTGCTGGCCTTCCAGGTGGTCCACATGGTGCTGCTTCTTGGTTCGATCGTTTCACTCGGTCGCCTGGGTCTGACCTGGGCAACCGTCGCGCCCGGGTTGGCGGGAGGTAGTTACGCGCTACTGGCCCTGCTCTATGTGGGCCGCGTGGATGGCGTTCCGGTCATGCGGGCCCTCGGGGGCTTGGCGCGAGTCCTCCTGGCGTGCGCCAGCATGGCGGCAGCTGTCCTCGCCTTCCGCCATCTTCATGGACGCGATCCCACTCACCACGCGATCGGGCTGCTGGCCGCTGAGGTTGCGGTTGGTGCCGCCGTCTATGTGGGCACGGCCTTTCTCGTCGCTCCGGTTCAGGTGACCGATCTTCTCACCTCCTTGACTCGTCTGCGAGAAAGCCGGCGTCGAACCAAAGCTGGTGCTTTGGAGGCAGACATCTGACCTGGCTGTGCACCAACTGGTTGGCGGCGAGGGAATGTTAGAAACCGACGCCGATGGTGATGCGCAGATAGGGAAAGCGCCGCGCGGCCTGCCCGACGGACACGGGCTCAAGCGGAATTGGGTCCTGGTTGGATCCATTGAGGGACGACTTGAGCGAGAAGCTGGTGGCATTGCCCATGATGTAGCCCCCCTCCACGCGACCGACGATGGCCAGGGAGGGCCATCTGCGTGTGTGACCAATGCGCACGCTCGGCGAGCGGACAAGCAGGCCGGCGCCCGCTGAGCCTTGGTAGAGAAGCACACGGTCGTGCAGATCCAGGCCGGATGAGCCCATGCTGAGCGATGTCCATCCCATCCCTCCAGCCACCCGCGCATAGGGAGAGAGCCAGCGAAACACCTCATAGCGCAGAGACAGACCAAGATCGAAGACCTGCGTGCTGGTCTTTTGGGTCAAATCCAAGCTATTCGTTGTGGAGGCCGTGGTCGAAAGCCAAGAGAGATCCAGCCCGAGGGTCGTCTTGCCACCGAAATCAATCGCGTCGTAGGCGAGGGATAGTCCCGCACCGGCCAGGCTCCGCTTGCCCCACAACCGCCTGGCGTCATCTTGCAGCATCCAGGCGGTCTGGACCTCGGCGGACAGCGAGAAACGAAACGGCTCCCACGACCTGGAGGGAGGCCCGGGTTCGATCGCCGCGGGAATGGCCGCCTGGGCAGCAGGCTCAGCGGGACTATCCGCTGCCGCCGGGAGTGCCGGCACGAACGCGGCCGTCGAAAGAATCAAGAAAGCGTGGCGGATCGTCGTCATGGCTGGCCTCGTTCAAGATAGTCGGTGAGAAGGAAACCGTATGCCGAGCGCGCCCCTTTGCGATCGGGCTGGTCTGCGTCGAGCACCGTCAGGTACCCGACGTTCATCGGATCGTACATTTCGAGCACGAGATGGCGCTTCCCGTCGCCACTCTTGCTGGCCAGCGGGGTAATACTCACGATGGTTTGGTCGAGAATGACCTCCCGCCCCTGGAGATTGCCGGCCAGGTCGAGGTACTCCATCCGGTTCGCACCATCGGTTCCCCACAGTCGGCTTGGGGCGGCGGTCTCGACCGTCACGTCATCGAGGGCGCCGCTGGATCCGATGGGCTCGATGGTGCGGTCAGCCAGGTTGACGATGGAGAAAGCTGCGCCGCCGTAGCCGTACTGATGCGTGAGGAGGGCGAGGTTTCCCGGAAGGAGCCTGATGTCGGAAATGGGGGCAGGCAGGGACCAGCTCTCGATGGCCAGTCCTTGCGCTGTCTCGATGTTCTGAAGGTCGGCAAAGACCAGAGCCATTGCGCCAGTTCCGACGCCCGCGAGCATCGCCCGGTCCTGAATCTCGGACGACTTGGGGCTCGGCCCCTGGAAGAGAAGAATCCGGTTGACCTGGGCCCCTGTGGGAACAGGAGTGGCATTGCCGGTCTTGGGATCGAGGATCACAAGTTGCTGAGCCCCGGGCGCGGTGACGGCGATTCGCATCTTGTCGCCCGTGCCGAACATTCCCATGTCGGAGGGCGCGCTGCCCGAGCCAATCAGCGAGAGCGAGACGCGGAAGTCGTTGCTGCTCGAATCCGCGGGCGTGCTCTGGGCCAGGCTGATCTGAAAGAGGTCGTTCGAACCGTCGGCGCGGAGGTATACAACCGGCCCAGTCATGTCGAACAGGATCTGGGCCGGCGTGACGGTCTGCTTGCCATCCGGCACAAGCGGGACCGTGATTTCGGTGTGCTGGGCGTTGTCGAGGTCGAGAAGCGTGACGTAGTTGACCGCCGAGACGACCGCGAGGGTTCGCGGCTGACCGAAGAGAGTCGTACGCGGCGAGAAGCGCACGCCGATGGGTACGCTGCCCAGACTGCGAATGGGACGGCTCGCCAGCGGCGGCTGCTTTCCATCCAGCCTCACCACCTCCAGATCGTTGGGGTTGTAGAGCATGGAGCCGCTGGCACCCGACGACGCGGATCCATAGGTGAGGACGGCGAAGACCCCATCGTCGGATTGGGCGAGCTGGTCGTAGCGGCCGGGCAAATCGTAGCTGGCCTGGGCGGCGCCCGACGCGGGATCGATGAGAACCAGTCTGGCCGGCTCGGGTGCGGTGCTGGCGCTGCCCTGGTCGCCATGGGTGAGCACGAGAAGCTGATTTGCCCCCTTGCGCTTCACGGCCGCAAGGGGCGATTTGCCCGTGGGCAGGATGCGTGGCTTCAGGGCCGGGTCCGCCGGGTCGAGCAGAAAAGTCGACCCCGAGCTGCTGTCGACGTAGGCCACGCTGTTGTCGAGAGCCACCATGGGCAAAACGCTGCGAGAAGTTGAGGAGCTGGTCTCGGAGTTCGGCTGACAGGCCAAGCCCAGCAAGAGGAACAATCGGGTCGCGCGTTTCATTGCCGGATCCTTCCGTTGAGCGCGAAGCCAGTCACGGATTCCACAGTGCCATCGTCCCAATCCCAGTTGATGAAACTGATACGGCCTTCGCTATGCACCTGGTTGACGAATACCTTGTGGTTGATTCCTGCCAGGGCGCCAATGGCGTTGGGTGGGCTGCCCAATGGGAAGTCCTTCACCAGGAAAGTGGTGAGGGACATTTGCTCGGCCACGCGCAGGTTACTCGCGTCGTCGCGCAAGAGCACGAATGCGCTGGAGGAATCGGGGGTGATGGCGAAGGGGTCAGGATTGGCACTGGTGAGCTGCAGCTTGGCGAATCCGTCCTCCAGCCTTGCCGCGCTGTAGCCGTAGGAACGGTCGAGCTGGTCCGCGAGCGTGAGCCCGGAGTCCGTGGCGTTGCCCGGCACCTTGGTGTGCAGCACCAGGGCGGTGCTCTCGTCGGGGGCGATGGCAACCGCGCGAATCGCTTTTTGCAGAACCACGGGAAGGGGACTGAACGTCCCGCTCGGCAGCAGGGGCAAGACCACCAGGCGTTTGATGGGGACCGCCGTGGTGTAGAGGATGGCGTACTTCCCGTGGGCGCTGATGCTGACCAGGCCCACCGTCTCACCGGCAAGCTGCCAGGTATCGAACGGGGAGGTTGCGGTGAAGCCATCGGGAATGGCGATGCGCACCAGCTTGCTTTCGTCGCGCAGCACCGCAAAGGCGTGAATGTCCCCACCGGTCACGTCGGTGGTGTCGGACATGTCCAGATCCGTGACCGGGCTGGACAGGTACCGCGATCGAACCGTGTTGCCCACCAGATCCACCAGCAAGATCTCGTTCGTGCCGTCGCGCCGAGCGATGGCCCAGTGGCCATCACGGGTGACCGAGACGTCCACCGGAAGACCGGTCCCCGCGATGGGTGGCGCGCTGTCGGCTCGGTCCGCTGTCGCGTCGGCGATCACTGGAGCCGCGTCGCTTGCCCTGGCTCCGACCTCACTCGCGCCTCCGCCGTCCCCACCGGACGCTCCGACCTCAGAGTCTGAATCCACGCTCGGCCCGCCGACGTCAGGAGCGACTCCCGCGTCTGGACTGGTAGCGCCGGCGTCGGGGCCCGCGGCTGGGGCGGCCGAACTTTCAATCCGCACGAGCGGCGCGATCACGGAGGTTTGCAGGCTGGCAAAGCGCAATTCAGAGATGCCGTCACTCGTCACCACAAAGGCGGCCTGGCCGTCGTCGGAAAAAACCACTGCGCTGGGCTTGAATCCGACGGTGACGGTAAAGGCCGCGTCCGCCGAAGGCGACAGGGTGACGAGTGAGACGTCCTGGAAACTGCCCGACAGGGCCTTGGCGTTCGGCTGTGCCGCATCGAACCAGACCACCGCATGGGCGCCGCCAGGTGCGATGGCGATGGCATTGGCCCCCTTTACAATGGGGAGAGGAGAAGAAACCGTCGTTCCGGTAGCTGTGGTCCGCAGGACCGAAAGCGTGCTCGAGCCCGTGTTGATGACCAGGGCCTCATCCTCTCCGGGGACCGTTGCCACATAGGTTGGCGTGTCGCCTGGCGTGACCTCGGAAATGGCCAGGGAGACCGAGTCTATGACCGCCACCGAGTCGCGCGTGGGGTTGGCCACGTACACGTACTGCTTCCCGGGCTGCGGGGACAAGAAATTGAGCGACTGCTCTTGCTCGGGCGGCAGGGCCGCAGCGCCGGCCGCCGCCGCAGGAGCTATGATAGCCGGGCTCCCCCCGGTGGCCGCGGGGCGGGCGCCTGCCCCGAAGGCACCCCCGCCTGAATTGGCATTGTCGCTTCCACCGGCCTTCGAGCTACTGACGCTACCGGAGGAGCAGCCGCAGAGGGCGCTTACAAGCACTCCGCCTATGAGTCCATATGATTTGGTCATTGCAGGTAGCTCCCAGCAGCAACTCCTGTGCCGCACTCTGATCCCGGGATAATCGCACACATTTCGCCGACTGGCGCGACGGCACCACGACACCGCTGTCAGGGATCCTGCTGGAAAGTCGCGGAATTCGAGAAGGGCGCGGGTATCAGATGCAATCGTGCGCAGGCAAAGCGACCTGGCTCGCCACCCCATGAGGTTGCCCTTTCCCGCGGTTCCTGAGCTATGATTGCCGCCACGCTGCAGCTTGCGGTCGCAGTGCGCTTCACCTGCCAACCTAACGCCGGCGCCGAGGGAACATGAAGAAAGTCACAGTGCGATCATTCTCAAGTCTGATTCTGGCCGGGGTGCTCGGATGGGCGCCTTCAAGCCTGGCGCAGTCGAGTGGCTTCTCGCTCGACCGGTTTGCACCGTCGCTGCCCGGGGATCGGTTCTTCGGGGTCGAAGGAGCGGATCCCGGCGGACACCTCTTGCCCCGCTTGATGCTTCTGGGCGACTACGCCTATCGCCCGCTGTCCCTCTACGATGCAAACAACAACCGAGTTGGCGTCATTGTGAAACACCAGCTCCTTCTGCACGTCGCGGCCGGGGTGAGCCTGTGGGACCGACTCGTGGTGGCGGCCGATATGCCTCTCAGCCTGCTCATGAACGGCCAGACGGTGGAGGGGTTCACCTCGCCGTCAGGCGCGGCGGCAGGCGATCTGCGCTTGAGCGCACGCGTGCGTCTGCTGGGTGAGGCCCGCTCGCTGGCCACCCTCAGCCTGGGCGGGCACCTGTTCGTGCCCACCGGAAACAAAGACAAGGGTGTTGGCGAAGGCAAGGTGCACGGGATGCCGGTGCTGGTGTTTTCGGGCGAAACGTCGTCTCTGGCCTACGCCGTGACCGGGGGCGTGGATGTGCGCAGCCAGACCGCCTTCGACACCAACACGATGGGCACGCAACTGCTTTTTGGCGGCGCTATCGGGGTTCTGCTCGCCAACCGAATGCTGCAGCTCGGGCCCGAGGTCTACGGAGCGACGGTCATGGTGGGCAGCGACAGATTCACCGGCGCCACCACCAATCTAGAGGGAATTCTCGGGCTGAGAGCGAGGCTGGCAGATTTTGTGCTGGGGGCGGGGGCAGGACCGGGGTTCACCCGCGGGGTGGGGACGCCCGCGCTGCGTGTCCTGCTCTCCTTGGCCTACGCGCCCGAGCCGGCCCCGCCGCCGCCGCCGCCTCCTCCTCCCAGGAAGCCCAAGAAGCCCGCCGATCGCGATCACGACGGCATCCCAGACAGGGACGACGCCTGCCCCGACGAGCCGGGCGTGCCCAGCGACGATCCCGCGAAAAACGGGTGCCCGCCGCCTCCGCCCGACCGCGATGGCGACGGCATTCCTGACAAGGACGATGCGTGTCCCGACGTCAAGGGCGTGGCGAGCACCAATCCGAGCGAAAACGGCTGCCCGCCCGACACCGACGGCGACGGTATCCGCGACGACGTAGACGCCTGCCCCAACGAGAAGGGCCCGCCCGACACCGATCCGCAAAAGAACGGTTGCCCCAAGGCCGTGCGGGTCACGGAGGGTGAGATCGTGATCCTGGAGCAAGTGCAGTTCAAGACTGGCAGTGCCGTGATCTTGCCCGTCAGCGACGATCTGCTGCGCCAGGTGGCGGGGGTGCTGGCCGAGCATCCTGAGATCGCGAAGCTCGAGGTCCAAGGCCACACCGACAGTCGCGGTGGCAAGGCCTACAACCGCAAGCTCAGCCAGAAGCGTGCCGACGCCGTGAGGAAGTGGCTGGTGAACTCGGGCCAGATCGACAGCGGCCGTCTGAGCGCACACGGGTACGGAATGGACGAGCCCATCGCGGACAACGCGACGCCTGAGGGACGCCAGAAGAACCGCAGGGTGCAGTTCAAGATCCTTGAGAAGACCAACCGAGGCCGAAGCGAGGTGGCGCCATGAAGTGCACGAATGGAAAACCTGGATTGCAGCGCGCCGTTGCGCTCGGATCGGTCTTGCTCCTGGTGGTCGCGGGCTGCAGGTCGCCATCGGGCAAGGGCGGAAGTGCTGTGGCCGTGAAGCAGGCCCTGGTGGGCAAGGATGGCGCCCGCNNCGGACGGCGGGCTGCAACCGCTGGCGGTCGGAGATCTGCTGCTCGTCATCCAGATGGCTGGTGCGACCATCGACTCCAGCGACACCCCGGACTACGGAACCGTCTCCGACGCCAACCTCAACAACGCCGGGAACTACGAGCTGGCTGGGGTGGCTGGCGTTACGACAAGCACGAACACCATCACGTTGAGTTGTCCTCTGAAGAAATCCTACACCGCGACAGGCAAGGCGCAGGTCATCCGCGTCGCGCAGTACACCACGTTGACCATCAACAGCGGAGCTTCCATCACCGCGCCCGCATGGGATGGTACGGTCGGTGGCGTGGTTGCGGTGCACGCCGCGACCACTCTACAGCTCGATGGAGCCATCAACGTCAGCGCCAAGGGCTTCCGGGGAGGGGCCACCGACAACAGCTCGGCAGCTCCGGGGTCCAACGTCGTTGTCTATCGTTCGGCCAACGCAACCGACGGCGCCGAGAAGGGTGAGAGCATTGCAGGCTTGCCCGCCGACTTCGGCACGGGCCGCTACGGCCGGGGCGCGCCTGCCAACGGGGGGGGCGGCGGCGATTCGCACAATGCTGGCGGTGGTGGTGGAGCCAACGCCGCGGCCAGTGGCCTGACCTGGACAGGCCAGGGCGTAATGTTGAGTAGCGTGCTTGGGGGCCCGGGCGCCTGGCCGCTCGACCCCAGCTCCGGCGGCGGTTTCACCAATTCTTCAGGCGGCGGCCGTGGCGGCTACACCTACTCGATCAGCAACCAGAATGCCACCACCACGGACGGAGGCGCGGGCGTAGCGCCGGGAAATGCACTCTGGGCCGGGGACAGCCGACGCCAGGTTGGCGGCCTGGGCGGCCACCCGCTCACGAGCAGCCCGACCGGGCGGCTTTTCCTGGGCGGCGGCGGCGGTGCTGGCGACGGAAACGACGGCCATGCCGGCCCCGGTGGCGTGGGCGGCGGCCTGGTGTTCGTGATCGCGGGAACGGTCACAGGTACTGGCAGCATCCTGGCAAACGGCGGATCTGGGGGCGATTCCGACTCGGGAACTGTCACTCCCGCCAATGGCGACGCCCCGGGTGGCGGCGGCGGNNGCGGTCTCGGCCAATGGCGGCCTGGGCGGCACGACCAACTCGAGAGCCCTGACCGAGTTTCCTTCCAACGGCGCCACCGCAGGCCACCCCGGCGTGACCGATGGCGACGCCACGGCCATTCTGTATTGCACGGCCAGTGTAGTCCTCGACACCACGATCGAGAGCGCCCCTGCCAAACTCACGAATGTGGCCGCCGCGACCTTCACCTTCAGCAGTCCCCAGATCGGGGTCACCTTCGAGTGCAGCCTGGATGGCGTCCTCCCCTTCGCGGTGTGCCCAGCGACTTACACGACGCCCGCTACATTGAAAGATGGACCGCACACGCTCGACGTGCGCGCCAAGGATCTCAACGGCAACGTGGATGACACGCCCGCACACTACGACTGGACCCTGGACACGGTTGCGCCGAATGCGCGCATCTTGACGGGCCCCCCCGATCCCAGCACCAGCACCACGGCCCATTTCACCTTCTCCAGCGACGACACGAGCGAGGAGGGCGTCACCTTCCAGTGCCGGCTAGGCACTCTTGGGGACTTTGCCCCGTGCCCGGCCGACTATACGATCGATGGGCTTACCGATGGGTCGCACACCCTGTATGTCCGTGCGCGAGATCTGGCAGGCAACGTGAGCGACCCGGCCGCCAGCTATACCTGGGCGGTGCATGCCGCGGGCGTGGATGCCGCAGTCGAGGACGCGGCCCCCGGCGGGCAAACGATCGATGGCGCGTTGGTAGTCGAGGACGCGGAGGCAGAGGATCTGGCTGTCGACACCGGTCCCCGGCTTGACGGCGCCGCTGATGGACGTGGCACCGTCGTCTTCTTGGATGCGCGCGCAGATGTCGCTGCGCTGGTCGACCTTGCCACGAACCGAGATGTGCCGGCTGTCGCGGCCGATGGACGCGCGGATGCTGAAGACGCCGATGTGGGTCTGGAAGACGCGATCGGCGACGGAGGTGAGCTCGAAGCCGGCGCAAGAGACGCCCTGGTGGTCGTGGAGCCGCCTTCTCGCGACACAGGGGTGCGAGCCGACCAGACTGTCGTGCTTCCGCCGGACGCGGCAGGGACCACCCCGGATACGGCCGTACCGGTCGTCCCCAATCCCGATGCGGCGGTGAACGGGATGCTGAAGGTCATGGGTTCCGGGTTCTGCGCCGTGAATCCAATCCGAAACAGTGCACCGGGGCTCTTCACCCTCTTCCTGGTGGCCGCCTTCGGCCTATTATTGGTGCTGCGCCGGCGACGCTGACAATTGGACGACGGCTGCCGGTTACCCACTGCCAAAGGGGTGAAGACGGCGGCCTGATCACGGATTAGGCGCTGGCGGGGCTGGACCGAGGGGAGCGTTTCCGCTCCCCTCGCCCCGCGGAAGCGCTCATCATTACCCAAGTCCGTACTCGATCCGCCTACACCGCAGTTGCTGCACCCGGAAGAGGGCAGAAAGTGGACGCCGACCCGTACCGAAGATCGGACTCTCGGCGGCCCGGCGGCCATATGCCTCGCCCCGCGAAGCGGAGCGCAGCGGGGAGGCCGGCGCGCGCAGCGCGC
>PMIX01000441.1 GCA_003158395.1 Myxococcales bacterium
AACGACGACCGTACGCTTTTTTCACAACCTATCGCTCGGTCGGCTTGCCGCGATCAGACGCACCTTCCGCGCGAATGAGCCCTTGACCGGCCCCGCGCCGATCGACCACGGCGTCTGCCCACACCAGGCCCNNGGCCGGTCCCGGCCCTCCGGCCCCGGCCTCCGGCTCCGCAGCCGTCAACCCGGCCGCTCAACCAGCTACGAATCTACGAGAGGCGGTACTTGCCGCCACTATTCGCCCACACCGGCAGCCGGAGGCGGACTGGGAGGAGCCTCCGGGGAACCCGCCGGGGCTTCAGCGGCTGCCGGCTCTTCGATCTTCAGTGTGAGCCGCTTGTAGGCGCCGAGGCCCGTGCCGGCCGGGATGAGGCGGCCCATGATGACATTTTCCTTGAGCCCGCGCAGGTAGTCGACCTTGCCGCACACCGCCGCCTCAGTGAGCACCTTGGTAGTTTCTTGGAACGACGACGCGGAGATGAAGCTCTCGGTGGAGAGCGACGCCTTGGTAATGCCGAGCAGGAGCGGCTCGCCCTGGGCGGGCCGCCCGTTCCGTGCCGACACGCGATCGTTTTCCTCCTCGAAGATGTATTTCTCCACGTGCTCGTCAACCAGGAAGCTGGTGTCACCCACGTCAATCACGCGCACCCGACGGAGCATCTGCCGCACGATAGTTTCAATGTGCTTGTCATTGATCTTGACGCCCTGAAGCCGGTACACCTCCTGCACCTCGTCCACCAGATACTTGGCCAGCGCTTTCTCGCCCAGTACGCGTAGGATGTCGTGCGGGTTGGCTGCCCCATCCATGAGCGGCTCGCCCNNGCCCGCGTGGATGGGATCGCCCTCACGCACCGACAGGTGCTTGCTCTTGGAAATGAGGTACTCCTTGGCCTCACCCTTGTCGGGCGTGACGACCACCTTGCGCTTGCCCTTGGTGTCCTTGCCGAAACCGACCACGCCGTCGATCTCGGAAATCACCGCATGCTCCTTGGGCTTGCGTGACTCGAACAGCTCCGCCACCCGCGGCAGACCGCCCGTGATGTCCTTGGTCTTGGTGGTCTCGCGCGGGATACGGGCCACGATGTCGCCCGCATCCACCCGATCGCCCTCGGCCACAGCGATGGTTGCGCCCACCGGCAGGAAGTAGCGCGCCTCGTTTTCCGAATTGGGAATGCGCAAGGTCTTGCCGGCCTCATCCTTGAGTGAGATGCGCGGCCGCAGGTCAGCGTCCTTGGACTCGCTAACACTCTTGCGCGACAGGCCGGTCACCTCGTCGATGTGCTCGGCCATGGTGACGCCTTCGATGACGTCGCCGAATTTCACCACACCGGCCACTTCGGTGAGGATGGGCACCGAGAACGGATCCCATTCCGAGAGGAGCTCTCCCTGCTTGACGCGGGCCCCGTCGGCAAAGTGCAGGCGGGCGCCATAGGTGAGCCCGTAGCGCTCACGCTCGCGGCCCGTCTCGTCCTGAATGACGATCTCGCCGTGGCGATTCATGACGATGTGGTGCTTCTCGCGCTTGGCCAGCTCCACATTTTCCAGCTTGACCACACCGTTGTAGCGCGCCTCCAGCTGTGATTGCTCGGTTCGCACCTGGCCGACACCGCCGATGTGGAAGGTGCGCANNCTGGGTGCCCGGCTCGCCGATGGATTGGGCCGCGATAACACCCACCGCTTCGCCGATGTTGACCATGTGGCCCCGCGCCAGATCGCGTCCATAGCACAGGACGCAGATCCCCCGCCGCGTTTCGCAGGTCAGCACGGAGCGAATCTTCACGTGGTCGATACCGGCGTCCTCCACGATGCGCACTTTGTCTTCCGTGATCTCTTCGTTGACCTGCACCAGCACTTCACCCGTGTACGGGTCGAAGATGTCTTCGGCCGAAACGCGACCGAGAATACGGTCTCCGAGCTTCTCAATGATCTCGCCCCCCTCCACCAGAGGAGCGATCTCGATGCCCTCCAACGTGCCGCAGTCGTATTCGGCGATGATACAATCCTGCGCCACATCCACCAGACGGCGGGTCAGATAGCCTGAGTTTGCGGTCTTGAGCGCGGTATCGGCCAGGCCTTTGCGTGCGCCGTGAGTGGAGATGAAGTACTGCAGGACGGACAGGCCTTCACGAAAGTTTGTCGTGATCGGGGTCTCGATGATTTCGCCGGACGGCTTGGCCATCAGCCCGCGCATTCCGGCGAGCTGCCGAATCTGCTGGGCGGAGCCGCGTGCCCCGGAATCGGCCATGATGAAGATTGGGTTGAAGGAAGGCACCCGTTTCTTCTCGCCGGTTTCTTCGTTGGTCACGGTCTCGGCGCCGATCTCGCTCATCATCTCTTCGGCGATCTGCTCGGACACCTGCGCCCAGATGTCGACCACCTTGTTGTAGCGCTCGCCATCGGTAATGAGGCCCTCGGTGTACTGCTCCTCGATCTCCTGCACGTCCTTCTGAGCCTGTTCCAGCAGCTCAACCTTGCGCTTCGGAATGATGAGGTCGTCCACGCAGATAGAAATCCCCGCCTTGGTGGCATAGCCATAGCCCAGGTGGCGTAGACGATCAGCCAGCAGCACAGTCTCCTTCTGTCCGAAGGCACGGTAGCAGCCGTCGATGAGATCGCCCAGTTGCTTCTTGCCCATCACGCGATTGACCAGCTTGAAGGGTAGCTTTTTGGGAATGATTTCGTAGAGCAAGGCGCGCCCCACCGTGGTCAGGACCAACTCCCCACTGATGCGGACCTTGATGGCGGCCTGCAGGTCCAGCTCGCCGTGGTCATACGCCATGCGTACTTCTTCCACCGACGCGTAAACGCCGCGGACCGACGCCGCGCCCTTCCCTTCGCGGAACTCCCCGCGGGCAAATGTTCGCTCCCGGGTCATCCAGTACAGACCCAACACAATGTCCTGCGAGGGCAGGATGATCGGCCGCCCGTTGGCCGGGCTCAAGATGTTGTTGGTCGACATCATGAGCACGCGCGCTTCCATCTGGGCTTCCAGTGAAAGGGGCACGTGCACGGCCATCTGGTCGCCATCGAAGTCTGCGTTGAAAGCGGCGCACACGAGAGGGTGCAATTGAATGGCCTTGCCCTCGATGAGCAAGGGCTCAAAGGCCTGGATGCCCAAGCGGTGCAGCGTGGGGGCGCGGTTGAGCAGGATGGGATGCTCCTTGATGACTTCCTCCAGGATGTCCCACACCTCGGGACGCTCCCGTTCCACCAGCTTCTTGGCGCTCTTGATGGTGGTGACCAGGCCCCGTTCTTCCAATTTGTTGTAGATGAAGGGCTTGAACAGNNTTGGGCAGCCCGCACTGGTGCAGCTTCAATTCCGGGCCAACCACGATGACCGAACGGCCAGAGTAGTCGACGCGTTTGCCCAGCAGGTTCTGCCGGAACCGGCCCTGCTTGCCCTTCAACATGTCGGAGAGCGACTTGAGCGGCCGTTTGTTGGGGCCCGTGATGGTCTTGCCGCGGCGTCCGTTGTCGAACAGGGCGTCNNTTGCGGATGATGATCTCGGGGGCGTTCAATTCCTGTAGCCGCTTGAGGCGGTTGTTGCGATTGATGACCCGGCGGTAAAGGTCGTTGAGATCGGAGGTGGCAAAACGGCCGCCGTCAAGTGGAACCAGGGGGCGCAGATCGGGAGGGATCACCGGGATCACCTCCAGCATCATCCACTCCGGATGATTAGCCGACTCGCGGAAGGCATCCACCACCTTGAGACGCTTGGCAATCTTCTTACGCTTGGCCTCCGAAGTCGCTTCCTTCATCTCCTGTCGCAGTTGCTCCGAGAGCTTGTGCACGTCGATGGCCTTGAGCAAATCGCGTACCGCTTCGGCGCCCATGCCCGCAACGAACCCTTCCTCGCCCACTTCTTCGACCAGTTTCAGGTAGCGCTCCTCGGTGAGCAGCTCGCCCCTCTGCAGTCCGCTCTGCTTCGGGTCCACGACGACGAACGCCTCCGAGTAGAGGACCTTCTCCAGGTCCTTGAGAGCGATGTCGAGCAGGTTGCCGATGCGCGAGGGCAGCGATTTCAGGAACCAGATGTGCGCTACCGGCGTGGCCAAGTTGATGTGGCCCAGCCGCTCGCGGCGGACCTTGGACTGGATGACCTCGACGCCGCATTTCTCGCACACCACCCCCCGGTGCTTCATCCGCTTGTACTTGCCGCAGTTGCATTCGTAGTCCTTCACCGGCCCAAAGATTTTCGCGCAAAACAGGCCGTCGCGTTCAGGCTTGAAGGTGCGGTAGTTGATGGTTTCTGGCTTCTTCACCTCGCCGTGCGACCACTCCCTGATCTTCTCTGGCGACGCCAGTGAGATCCGAATCGCGGAGAACGAGAGTGGATCCTTCGGCTTCTCGAAGAAGTTGAAAATATCCTTCATCGTCATAGTTCGCTACTCCCCTGCGCACAGGTCGTCATTGCATCTACTCCGAAGCGGCCGCGGCTGGCGGAGCGCCCACTCCCGCCTTGGCAGCCACTTCTCGGGCCATGAGTTCGATCGTCGATTCCTGCTTGCGAGGCGCGTTGGGGTCTTCGATCAACTCCACGTTCAAACACAACGACTGCAGCTCCTTGAGCAAAACGTTGAACGACTCGGGCAGGCCCGACTCGAGGGTTTGCTCTCCCTTGACGATGGCCTCATACATGCGGGTTCGACCGACCACGTCGTCGGATTTCACAGTCAAGAACTCCTGCAGGCCATAGGCCGCGCCATAGGCCTCCATAGCCCAGACTTCCATTTCCCCCAAGCGCTGCCCGCCGAACTGGGCCTTGCCCCCCAACGGCTGCTGGGTCACCAGCGAGTAAGGACCGATGGAGCGAGCATGAATCTTGTCGTCGACCAGGTGGTGAAGCTTGAGCATGTACATCACGCCCACCGTCACGTCATGCTCAAAGGCGTCGCCGGTCTTGCCGTCGAACAGAGTCGCTTGTCCCGTGGGCGGCAGTTCGGCCAACGCCAGGGCCGCGCGGATGTCGACCTCTTTGGCTCCATCGAACACGGGTGTGGCCAGGTGCACGCCCTGCCGCACGCCGCGGGCAAAGCGCCGCAAGCCCTCATCGTTGAGGCCATCGATGAGCTTCTGATGTGGTTCCTCGGTAAAGACCTTCTTCAGCTTGCTGCGCAGGGCCTCACCCTTCCACTCCTTTTCGAGCATCCCGTCGATCTGCCGGCCCAGTTGCAAGGCGGCCCAGCCGAGGTGGGTTTCGAGAATCTGACCCACGTTCATGCGCGACGGCACGCCCAGAGGGTTGAGCACGATGTCGACTGGTGTGCCGTCGACCATGTAGGGCATGTCCTCTTCAGGCAAGATGCGCGAAACCACACCCTTGTTGCCATGGCGGCCGGCCATCTTGTCACCCACCGACAGCTTGCGCTTGATGGCCACGTACACCTTGACCATCTTGATCACGCCGGGGGGCAGCTCGTCTCCCTTGGTGAGCTTCGAAATCTTGTCCCGGTAGAGATCATCGATGGCCTTTAGTTCCTGCTCAAGCTGGGCCGCTAGTTGTTCAACCCGGTTGTCGCCCTTGCCCCCTTCGATTTGGATCTCCGGCCAGTGGCGGCTCGGGATCTCGTCGAGCATGGGGTTGTCGATCTTCTGGCCCTTGGCGCACAGGACCTTGCCCTTGTCGTCCACCAGGCGGACGGCCGTGGTCTTGCCCAGCAGCCACCGGCGCATCTTGTTGTAGTACGACTCAGAGATGATGCGCGTCTCGTCGCGCTGATCGGCGAGCAGCTTCTCCTTCTCCTGATCCTCGATTTCCTTTGAGCGCTCGTCCTTCTCGGTACCCTTGCGCGAAAACACCTTGGCGCCGATGACAATTCCCTGCACCCCCGGCGGCACCCGCAGCGAACTGTCGCGCACGTCACCGGCCTTTTCGCCGAAGATAGCGCGCAACAGCTTCTCTTCCGGCGATAGCTGGGTCTCGCCCTTGGGCGTAATCTTGCCGACCAGCACGTCCTGTGGCTTGACCTCGGCGCCGATGCGCACGATGCCCGATTCGTCGAGATCCTTGAGCGCCTCATCACCCACGTTGGGGATGTCGCAGGTAATCTCCTCTTTGCCCAACTTGGTGTCGCGGGCCACGCACTCGAATTCCTCGATGTGAATCGAGGTGAAGTGGTCGTCCTTGACCAGACGCTCCGAGATGAGAATCGAGTCCTCGAAGTTGTAGCCGCCCCACGGCATGAACGCGACGAGAATGTTCTCGCCCAACGCCAGTTCGCCTTTCTCGGTGGCCGGACCATCGGCGATGACGTCGCCGGGATTGACATGGTCGCCCGGCTCGACGATGGGACGCTGGTTGATACAGGTGTTCTGGTTGGATCGCTGGAACTTGACCAGGTTGTAGATGTCCGGCTTGGCCGAAGCCAAATCGTCGGACTCCGACGTAGTCCGGACCACGATGCGAGCCGCGTCGACGGACTCGACCACGCCTTCGCGCCGAGCCACCACGGTTACGCCTGAGTCACGCGCCACGATCCCTTCCATGCCCGTGCCAATCAGCGGCGCACGGGTCCGGATGACCGGTACCGCTTGCCGCTGCATATTGGAGCCCATCAGGGCGCGGTTGGCATCGTCATTCTCCAAGAAGGGAATCAACGACGCAGCCACCGACACCAACTGGTTGGGCAGCACGTCCATCAGGGTGACCTCTTCCGGCTTGGCCATCACGTTCTCGCCGTTGTGCCGGCACAGAATCATCTCGCTGGTGAAGTTGCCTTTCTTGTCGAGCGGCGTGTTCGACTGGGCGATGAAGTGACCCTCTTCCTGCAGTGCCGAGTAGAAGCCAACCTCGTCGGTAGCGCGGCCATCGACGACCTTACGGTAGGGCGTCTCGATGAAGCCGAACTCGTTGACCCGGGCGTAGGTCGAAAGCGAGGCGATGAGACCGATATTCGGACCCTCCGGAGTTTCAATCGGACAAATGCGCCCGTAGTGCGTGGTGTGCACGTCGCGCACCTCGAACCCGGCCCGCTCGCGCGTCAGACCGCCCGGACCCAGGGCCGAAAGGCGCCGCTTGTGGGTGACCTCGGAGAGCGGGTTGGTCTGGTCNNTCCATGCGCACCAGGCCGATGCGGTACTGGTTCTCCATCAATTCGCCCACCGCCCGCACGCGCCGGTTGCCCAGGTGGTCGATGTCGTCGATCTGGCCCTTGCCATTCTTGAGATCGATGAGGTAGCGCACGGTCTCCAGAATGTCGCGCTTGGTGAGAACCGTGTTGTCGAGAGCCTCGTCGAGCTTGAACTTGTAGTTCAGCTTCAGGCGGCCGACCTTCGACAGGTCGTAGCGCTCCGGGTTGAAGAACAGATTCTTGAACAAGTTGTGCGCGGTCTCCACCGTGGGCGGATCACCAGGCCGCAGCCGCCGGTAGATCTCCATGATGGCCTCATCCGGGCTCTGCAGTTTGTCGGCGATCAGAGTGTCGCGTAGGAACGAACCAACGTTCAGGTTGTCGATGAAAAGAACCGTGAACTGGTTGATGCCGTGGTCGCGTAGCTCGTCCAGCTTGGACTCGGTCACTTCCTCATTGCACTGAAGAATGACTTCGCCCGTGGTCTCGTCGATGACGTCGGTCGCGGCCACCTTGCCCACCAGTTCGGATACTTCGACCGGCAGTCGCTCGATGTTCGAGTCCCGCAGCTTCTTGATGGCCAGTTTGGTGAACTTCCGGTTCTTCTTGACCAAAATCTCGCGCGACTCGGGGTGGCGCACGTCACGTGTCGCCCGCTGCCCGGGCAGCAGGTCGTACTCAACCGACTTTGAATACTTCTTGCCCGGCTCAAGAAACACCTGCTCGGTATCGTAGTAGTAGTTGAGCAGTTCCTCGGTGGAATAGCCGAGCGCGCGCAGCAACACGGTCGCGTGCAGCTTCCGGCGCCGGTCGATGCGAACGTAGAGCAGGTCCTTGGGGTCAAACTCGAAGTCGAGCCAAGAGCCACGGTAGGGGATCACTCGGGCGCTGTACAGCAGCTTGCCGGACGAGTGCGTCTTCCCCTTGTCATGATCATAGAAGACACCTGGACTGCGATGGAGCTGGCTCACCACCACCCGCTCGGTGCCGTTGATGATGAAGGTCCCGTTGTCGGTCATGAGCGGGATCTCGCCGAAAAACACCTCCTGCTCCTTGACGTCGCGAATCGACTGGGAGCCGGTCTCTTCATTGGTATCCCAAACCACCAAGCGCACCGTCACCTTGATCGGCGCGGCAAAGGTCATACCCCGCTGCCGGCACTCGTCCACGTCGTACTTGGGCTTGTCGAGCGTGTAGCTGACGAACTCAATGGACGAGGTTTCCGAGAAGTCCTTGATAGGAAAAACGCTCTTGAACACGCCCTGCAGCCCCACATCCTCCCGCTGTTCCACAGGAACGTCCTTCTGCAGAAACTTCTCGTAGCTCTGCTTCTGGATATCGATCAGGTTGGGGATGTCAATAATCTTCGCGATCTTCGCGAAGCTCTTGCGCGCTCGGAAATTATTCTGAATCTGGGACGCCATGCGTTCTCCCCTGTCCGTTCGTCAATCGCGGACGCTGCACAGTCGAACACCCGAAGGCGCCCATGCGCCCCCGGTTGCCAAATACTTTCGCTTGTCGACCGATAGTCGACCGTGGATTATCAACTGCCGACGTGCCTACTTGATTTCGACCTTCGCACCGGCCTCTTCGAGCTTCTTCTTCATGGTCTCGGCGTCGGCCTTTGACACACCTTCCTTGACCGTCTTGGGGGCGCCGTCCACGAGATCCTTGGCTTCTTTGAGACCGAGCTGAGTCAGCTCGCGCACCACTTTGATGACCTCGATCTTCTTTGCACCGACCTCCTTGAGGATGACAGTGAACTCGGTCTGCTCAGCAGCGGGAGCGACCGCGCCAGCAGCACCAGCAGCCGAAACGCCCGAGGCAGCAACCGCCACGGGAGCGGCCTTGACGCCCCACTTGTCCTCGAGCTCCTTGGTCAAAGCAGCCAAGTCCATGACGGACATCTTGGACAGAAAATCAACCACTTGCTCCTTGCTCACATCGGCCATTTCCGAATCTCCTTGTCTGGTTTCAAGTCATTCTTGTCAAAAGTTGGGCCACGACGGTCGCGGCAGACTACTTCTTCTCGGCCTCCTTC
Organism: Myxococcales bacterium; assembly: GCA_003158395.1. GTDB lineage: Bacteria > Myxococcota_A > Polyangia > Fen-1088 > Fen-1088 > Fen-1137. The sequence continues at coordinate 9,110 of PMIX01000441.1, forward strand.
AGGGCCTCCTCGCGCGCGGAAAGCAGATACGCGAAATTCTGTGGGGCGGCCTGCAGCAAGCGCAAGAAACTCTGCGGGACGGCCAGCAGCGTGGCCAAGAACATGGCGCGCATTTCGGGCTTGCCCGGCAGCGCCGAGAGGCTCTCCACGCCCTTCGCGTCCAACAGACGGCCGTCAACGCAACCGCCCTTGATGACGAACTTGCTCTCGCCCTTGGCCACCTTGGTCGCCACTTTGGCGGGCGCCGACGGATCCTCGAATGAGTAAGCGATGGCGGTGGGTCCCGCCAGCAGGGGTTCAAGCACCTCCATAGACGTTCCCTTGGCGGCTTGGCCCAGAAGCGTGTTCTTGACAACCCGGTATTCACAACCGGCGGCCCGGAATTCCCGCCGCAACTTGGTGTCGCTCTCGACCGACAAGCCGCGAAAATCCGCTAGGATCAGGCTCTGCGCGCGGGCGAGCTTGTCCTTGAGCGTACTGATGTTGCTTTTCTTCTCTGTGGTGTTCACGACGGGCCTCCTCGCGACCTACTTGGCAGCAAACTCCGCGACCAGCGGGGCGACATCCACCTTGATGCCCGGACCCATCGTCGTGGCCAGGGTGACCGACTTCATATACGTGCCCTTGGCCGAGGCCGGCTTGAGCTTTAGCAACGTCTCGACCATGACGCGCGCATTGTCCAAGAGCTTCTCGCCACCGAAGGACACCTTGCCAATGCGGGCATGGACGATGCCGGCCTTCTCCACGCGGAACTCGACACGGCCGGCCTTGAGCTCACGCACCGCTTTGCCGACGTCCGCGGTGACCGTGCCCACCTTCGGGTTGGGCATGAGGCCCTTGGGCCCGAGCACACGACCCAGCCGACCCACCAGGCCCATCATGTCCGGGGTCGCGACCATGGAGTCGAAGTCGGTCCAGCTCTCCTTCTGAATCTTTTCGACCAGGTCCTCGGCCCCGACGAAATCCGCACCCGCATCCTTGGCTTCCTTGGCCTTGTCGCCCTTGGCCACAACCGCAACCTTGAGCGTCTTGCCGGTTCCGTGGGGCAGCACGACGGCGCCGCGGACCATCTGATCGGCGTGTTTGGGATCGACCCCCAAGCGCACCGCGATGTCTACGCTCTCATCGAACTTCGCCACCTTGGTCTCGGGCAGCAGCTTGCAGGCCTCGGGGAGACCGTAGCGTTTCGTGCGGTCCACCTTGGAAGCCGCCTTGGCGTACTTCTTTCCGTTCTTGGACATGGTTCCCTGCTTTCGGCCCCTATTGGCCTTCCACCTCTACGCCCATGGCGCGCGCGGTCCCGGCGATGGTCCGCATGGCTGCCTCGACGTCGGTGGTGTTGAGGTCCGGAAGCTTCATGGTCGCAATCTCCCGGAGTTGTTTCTTGGAAAGCTTGGCCACTTTGGTCTTGTTGGGCTCCTTGGAGCCCGAGCCTGGCTTCTTCTGCGTGGGGAGTCCCACCGCCTTCTTGATGAGGATGGCCGCGGGTGGCGTCTTGGTGATGAAGGAGAACGAGCGATCCGAGAACACCGTGATCAGGACGGGAATGGTCACGTCGTCCTTGGCCTGCGCCTGCGTCCGGGCGTTGAACTGCTTGCAGAAGTCCATGATGTTCACGCCGTGCTGGCCCANNAGCTTGATGTAACCAGTGACTTTCTTCATGGGTCTGCCTTAGCCACTCAGACCTTCTCGACCTGAGCGAAATCCAGTTCGACCGGGGTGGCCCGGCCGAAGATAGAGAGATTCACGCGCGCCTTCTGCTTCTCGGCCTTCACCTCGACCACCACGCCGGTAAAATTCGCGAAGGGTCCCTCGATCACACGGACGTTGTCGCTTTCCTTGAAGCTCTCGCGCGGTCGCGGGCGCGAAGCGCCCTCGGTCATGGCGGTATTGATGTTCTGAATCTCGGTTTCCTTGACCGGCTGGGGATTCATTCCGCCCAGAAATCCCGTGATGCGAGGCGTGTTCTTGACCAGATGAAAGGTCTCCTGATCGAGATCCATCTGCACGAACATGTAGCCGGGGAAGAACTTCCGCGTGGTGGAACGCTTCTGGCCTTTCACCAACTCCACCACGGTGTCGGTCGGGATCAGCACCTCGCCGAACTTGGCCACCAGCCCGGCCTGTCGCACCCGATCGAGCAGCGACAGACGAGCCTTGTTCTCGTGTCCCGAGTATGTGTGCACAACGTACCATTTCATCGCCATGGGTCAGATCCCGCGGTCCGTCACTTGAGAATCTTGCCGGCCATGAACGACCAGATGGCATCGAATGTCGACAGGATCACCGTCGAGATGAAGACAGTCACAATCACCACGATGGTCGCGTAGTAGGTTTCCTTGCGGGTGGGCCAGGCGACCTTCTCCAGCTCCCGGATCACGTCCACGGCGACAGCGTAGATACGCTCGTTGCGATACGCCACCACGCCGGCCACCACGCCCATGCCCAAGGCGACAGCCTGCAACAGCAGCTCGTTCGGCTTGGCAAAGTAGCTCCAGACCCAGTCGCCGGTCTTGAAGAGCAGAAATGCGGCCAAGAGGATTCCCACCGCGAACGTCAGATGTATGTACTTGTTGGGGCCCATGGCTGGCCACTACGCTCCTAGACCTGCAGTCCCCGATTGGGGGTTATGGACAGCAGCAGGGCAGGCGGGACTCGAACCCACAACACGCGGTTTTGGAGACCGCTGCTCTACCATTGGAGCTACTGCCCTATGGTTGTAGATGGGAACCCTGGGAGGGTTCCCATACCCTCCCGCGCTCTGGCTCCGGCGGGCAAAGCTCGCCTCCGCCAACGCGTATTGATGGGAACCCTGGGAGGGTTCCCATGCCCGCGCCATCGAGAACGTGTATGCGGTGCCGAAGCTGATCACTTCGTCTCCTTGTGCTCCGTATGCTTCCGGCATCGACTGCAATACTTCGACAACTTCAGTTTCTCCGCATTGGCGCGCTTGTTCTTGGTCGTGGAGTAGTTGCGCTCGCGGCAGACTGCACACTCTAGGGTGATGATGACTCGGGCGGATGCTGCCACGGGGTTCCTCCTGATTTACGTGCGGCGAACTTATCTACTCAAGGATCTTGGTCACGACACCGGAACCCACCGTCTTGCCGCCTTCCCGAATCGCGAAACGCAGCTT
>PMIX01000026.1 GCA_003158395.1 Myxococcales bacterium
GACGACGGCAACACAGTGCCTAACGACGGTTGCAGTCCAGACTGCACGGTGCAGAGCGCGAGCTTCATCTGTCCGACCCCCGGGCAGCCCTGCGTTCGGGTGGAGTTTTGCGGGAACGGGCGCGTCAAGGGCGACGAAACCTGCGACGATGGAAACACCCTCCCAGGGGACGGCTGTGACGCGAATTGCCACAAGGAAGCCGGCTGGCTGTGTCCGGTTCCAGGCAGTCCTTGCCAGCGGGTCAAGGTCTGTGGCGATGGGATTCAGAGCGCAGACCTGGGCGAGCAATGCGACGATGGCAACATCGTCAGCGGCGACGGTTGTTCAGCCGATTGCAAGGCCATAGAGTCGGGATACCAGTGTCCCACGCCGGGCAAGCCTTGCATCAACATGAACAAGTGTGGCGACGGCATCGTCACCGGCGCCGAGACCTGCGACGATGCCAACAACGATCCGAGCGATGGCTGCGACCAATGCAAGGTCCAGAAAGGTTATGACTGCCCATTCCCTGGCGCCAAGTGCATTGCCAAGTGCGGCGACGGTATCCTGCTGCTGAATGAACGCTGTGATGACGGCAACACCCAGGACGGCGATGGCTGTTCGAGCACCTGTCAGTGGGAGCCGGGCTGGGCGTGCACCGGTACCCCTCCCAATTACACCTGCCACAAGACCACATGTGGTGACAAAGTCAAAGAGGGCACGGAAAGCTGCGACGATGGCAACAACGATCTGGGCGACGGCTGCACCCCCCTCTGTACCCTCGAGCCGGATTGCAGCTCGGGCGCGTGCAAATCGACCTGCGGCGATGGGATCGTGCTCAGCAACCTGGGCGAGGACTGCGACGACGGCAATGCCAACAGCGGTGACGGCTGTTCGTCGACATGCAAGGTCGAACCCGGCTATCAATGCACGCAACCGCCCCTCGGGGATACCATGCTGGTCCCGGTGGTGTATCGCGACTTCAGGTTCCACAGTAACACCAATCCCGTCGATTTTGAACTCGGGGTCACCGGTTCGTATGCTCCCCTGCAGGGCATGGTCAACGCGACTCTCGATGCCAATGGCAAGCCCGTGTACTCGGGTATCGGCCCTAGCGCCCATGTGGCCAGCGCCGCCTCGTTCGCCGAGTGGTATCGAGATACGTCCGGGGTCAATCACTCAACTCCGACCACGATGACCCTTTGGAACAATGGCCAGGGCGCCTACGTCAACCGCTACGGAGCAAACGGCGAACAGTTTCTTACCACTGAAACAGCCTACTATTGCGGCAACGTGGGAGCGGAACAGGTGGATGCGGCCGGCAACCCCATTCCCTGCACCTCCATTTACGCGAACGGAACCGACGACTGTTCTAAGAAACTGGCCGCCGGAGAGACAATGCTCACCTGCATAAAGGGCACCAACTCCTACAGTGCCACCTTCATCGTCTCCAAGGTCGACGGCAACCCGCTCTTCTTCCCCGTCGACGGCGACCCTTTCAGTCCGGCGTCGGAGCTGACCGCCGCAACGATTCCGCCATATTACGATCCGATGGCGACTTGGCCTTTCGACCTGGATGCTGCAGGAAACAAACGCCTGCACAACTTCAGTTTCACCAGCGAAGTCCGTTATTGGTTCCTCTACGACAAGACCAAGAGCTATACCCTCGACTTCGTCGGCGACGACGATGTGTGGGTCTTCATCAACCGAAANNACGACGATGTGTGGGTCTTCATCAGCCGGAAACTCTCCGTCGATCTCGGCGGTATTCATACTCCCGTCGATGGCAGTATCGTGATCGGCGCCAACGGCAATGGCACCACGACGGTGACTGCGACCTATCCCATCACTCCTCCGCCTGTCGCGACCCGACAGACCACCACCCTCGGGCTGCAGAGCGGCCAGGTGTACGAGATCGCGGTTTTCCAAGCTGAACGCCAGACCACGAGCTCGTCGTACAAGCTAACCCTGAGCGGGTTCAATGCCTCTGCGAGTGTTTGCGGACCAATCTGCGGTGATGGGATCCTGTCTCCCGGGGAGCAATGTGACGACGGGACCAACGTGGGCGGCTATGGCAAATGCCAACCCGGCTGTGTTCGCGGACCCTATTGCGGGGATGGCATCATCAATGGGCCTGAGACTTGCGACAATGGGACCAACGTCAGTGCCTATGGCTCGACCGGCTGTGCGCCCGGCTGCGTGACGCCGCCACGTTGTGGGGACGGGCAGGTGCAATCGGTGTTCGGTGAGACCTGCGACGATGGCGTCAATGACGGGACGTACGGTGGCTGCAGTTCCACCTGCCAGTTTGCGCCCCGCTGTGGCGACGGAACGATCAATGGGCCGGCCGGCGCCGAAGAATGTGACGACGGCGCGAATGACGGCTCGTACGGCAACTGCGCGCCTGGGTGCAAGCTTGGGCCGCGCTGCGGGGACGGCGTCTTGGCCGCGGAATTCGGAGAACAATGTGATGATGGCAACACGGTCGGTGGCGATGGCTGCAGTCCCAACTGCCACATGGAGGGGATCTGCGGGGACGCCATTGTCGACACTTCCGCAGGCGAAGAGTGCGATGACGGCGTGAACGACGGCGGCTACGGCGAATGCGGCCCCGGCTGCAAACTCGGTCCCCGTTGTGGCGATGGCGTGAAACAGCCTCAGGAGGAGTGTGACGACGGCGTGAACGCCGGCGGCTACGGCGAATGCGCCGCGGGTTGCGTGCTTGGGCCGCATTGCGGAGACGGAAAGGTGCAGCCTGGGTACGAGGAATGCGACGACGGCAACAACGTCGACAAGGACGGTTGCAGCGCGGGCTGCAAGTACGAGGTCTACGCGGTTCCCTGATTCACGGCGCGAGCCACAGACTAGCGCTGGATGCGGGCGGAGCCGCCCTGGGCAAACGCGCGGACCTGCTCCAGCGTGACCATCGTCGTGTCTCCGGGCGTGGTGGTGAGCAGCGCCCCGTGCGCCCAGCCGAGCTTCAGGGCTTCGTCGGCTGATTCGCCGGAAAGCATCCCGTAGACGAAACCGCTGGCAAAGCCGTCGCCGCCGCCCACACGATCGTGCACATCCAGCTCGCAGGTGGGAGAAACGTGGGTCTTCCCGTTCACCCAGGCCACCGCACCCCAGGCGTGGCGATTGGTCGAAGCCACCTCGCGCAGGGTCGTGCACACAACTTTGACCTGGGGGAACTTGGCCGTGACCCTGTCGATCATGGCGAAGAACGCGCTGGGGTCGAGCTTGGAGCGCTTCTCGACGTCCTGGCCAGCGATGTTCAATCCCTTCTGCAGGTCCTCCTCGTTGCCCACCAGCAC
>PMIX01000417.1 GCA_003158395.1 Myxococcales bacterium
CACGGCGACATGACCCTCACGGTGACGATCTCCGAAATGCCGTAGGATCGAGCGCGCGGGCAGCCCGCAGTCAAGAACGTCGAGGGAGATCTGCCAGCTTGTGGAAGTAGCGGCAGAACATCTCCATGCCCCGGCCCGCCTGACCCCAGTCGAAGTTCTCGTTGATGGCGTGGTAGCCGTGCTCGGGCAGGGACAAGCCAAGCAACACCACCGGCGCGCGCAGCACGCGATCCATGGTGACCACCGCGCCGATGGAACCACCCTCACGGGTAAGCGCCGGCCGTCGGCCGAATGCCTCGAACATGGCCTGCTGGGCGGCCTCCAGGTGCGGGCCCGACGGATCGACCAGATAGGGCGACAGCGAGGCTTCGTGAATGACCTCGGCGTCGCGGCAGTGCTGCCGCACGAAATGCCTAATCAGGCGAAACACGCGCGCGGGCGTCTGGTCAGGCACCAGCCGGCAGGACAGCTTGGCCTCGGCCAAGTGGGGCACGATGGTCTTGATGCCCGCCCCGCTGTACCCGCCAGTCATGCCATGGACCTCGAAGGTGGGCGCGGTCATGATGGCCTGGCGCAGGCTAGTGTCGTCGAAGAAGCGCACGCTGGAAAGGCCGTGTGCGAGTTCAAAGCGTCGACGAGTAAACCCGGCGTTCGCCAGCCGACGGCGCTCGGCTACGCTGGGGCGACGAACGCCGTGGTAGAAACCAGGAATCTTTACCCGCCCGGTTCGGGCGTCGTAGCAGGAGGTGATGAGCGCGCACAGTTCGCCCAGCGGGTTGCGAGCCGCACCGCCGGTGGTGCCCGAATGCACGTCCCTGTCGCCGGTCTGCAGGCGCACGCAGAAACCCAGAAGGCCGCGCAGGCCGTAGGGAATCGCCGGCCGGCCCGACTGCGGCCACTGCGTGTCGGACACCAGAATGGAATCGGTGCGAAGCGGGGCCCGTTGCTTCTCGCCCTTGGCCAGTTCGCGGAGGGCGGTTTGAAAGCTAGGGCTGCCAATCTCCTCCTCAGTCTCCCAAAGGAACTGGAAGTTGAGGCGCACGCCATCCTGCAAGGCCAGTCGGGCTCCGAAAAGCGCAGCCAAGGCGGGCCCTTTGTCGTCGGTGGTGCCGCGGCCGCGCCACGTGTCGCCGTCGCGGACAAGTTTGAAAGGCGGGGTCCGCCAGCCGTCGGCTTCTGCGGGCTGCACGTCGAGGTGATTGTAGATGGTTACCGTCGGAAAGGTGGGGTCCTGCACGAGACGGCCAAGCACCAGGGGAAGCCCCGCGGTCTTGATGCATTCGGCCTGGGCGCCCAGCTCGCGCAGAAGCGCACACGCTTCCAGCGCGACCCGCTCAACATCGGCCCGGCGCGTTGGATCCATGCTCACCGAGGGCATTTCCACCAGGGCGGCCAGTTTCTCTTCAAACTCGCGGCGCAAGCTGGTGCTGCGGCTGCGCAGGTTTGATCCTGAAAGGGACGTTCGCTTGCTCATGTTCTGGCGGGCATACCACGGGCCGCGCGATGTCGCAGCACCTGTCCAATTTGCGGGGGTCAATGCCTGAACGCCAGCAGCCACGCACCCGCAACGATGGCCACGGTTGCGATCAAACAGATGGCCTGTGCAGGCGGTCTCACCGGGCGTCGCAGGAAATGTCCGACAAGGAGACCCAAGCCCAGGCCGAAGCCGAGGCCCGTGGCATGGGCCAGCATGTCGGCTCGCTCGCCTGTGCCCAGCATGGCGAAAAGGCCAAAGCTTGCTGCCACGCCCAGAAAGGCGCGCTTGAAGCGGCCTACGGTTCGCGCGCTGTAGCGCCGCAGGAACTGCAGGCCGCCCAGCAGCCCCAGAGCCGCGAAGGTTGCGGTGGACGCGCCGACCACGTTGTGGGGGTTCCCGTAGACAAACGCGGTTACCAGATTTCCCGTGGCACCCGCCAGCAGGGTCGCGAAGAGCGCCAGGCCTCCGCCCAGCCAGCGCCCCAGCGCCGAAAGAAACACGAGGAACGCCACGGCGTTGCCCGTGACATGCATGAAATCCGAGTGCAGGGTGAGCGCCGTGACGACCCGCCACCACTGTCCGTGCACGATCGAGCCTGCGACCCCGCTGCCCACGCGAAACCAGCCGCCGGCGTCGGCACCGTTGCGTGGCCCGGAAACCCAGAAGAAGGCCGCGATGGTCACGGCCGCGGCCAGCCCGACAAAGGATCGCCCGTGGTCGGGCGCCTGCGGCTCGCGCGCCGGCCCCTCGCTGGCTTCCCGGTCATGGGCATCGAGCGCAGCCAGCGCCGCAGCCACCAGTGGGGGCGGAACCAGCACGGCCCAGCCCTCCTCGGTCAGGCCCACCCTGTGTGCAATTCCGACCGCTTCGAGCACGAAATCCCACGCCTCCGCCTGAGCGCGATTGGGCGACAGGCGCACGGCAGCTTCGGCAGGGACCTCAGCGGTCACCTCCCTATTCTAGACATCGAACCGCATCATGTCGTCTTTGACTCGCGGGTCATCTGGAATGCTACAGCACCTTCCTCAGGAACTGCCCGGTGAAGCTGGCTGGCACCTTGGCCACATCCTCGGGGATGCCCTCGGCGATAACTTGGCCGCCGCCCGGGCCACCGCCCGGGCCCAGGTCGATGACCCAGTCGGCGTTCTTCACCACGTCCAGATTGTGCTCGATCACGATCACGGTGTTGCCCGCATCCACCAGCCGCGCCAGCACGCGCAGCAGTTGATCAATGTCCGCGAAGTGCAAACCCGTGGTCGGCTCATCAAGAATGTACAGGGTGCGACCGGTGGTTTTCTTGGCCAGCTCGCGCGACAGCTTCACCCGCTGCGCCTCGCCGCCGGACAGGGTGGTGGCCGACTGGCCCAGGGCCACGTAGCCCAGGCCCACCTCGCGCAAGGTTTCTAGCTTGGGCCGCAGCTTGGGGATGTTCTCCAGGAACGTGCAGGCCTGGCTCACGGTCATGTCGAGCACGTCGGCGATGCTGGCCTGCCGGTACTTCACCTCCAGGGTCTCGCGGCTGTAGCGTCGCCCGCCACAGGCCTCGCACTGGACATACACGTCGGGCAGAAAATGCATCTCCATGCGAACGATCCCGTCGCCCTGGCAGGCCTCGCAGCGCCCGCCCTTGATGTTGAACGAGTAGCGGCCGGCGCGGTAGCCGCGCGCCTTGGACTCGGGCAGATTGGCGAAGAGATCGCGAATGTGGGTGAACACGCCGGTGAAGGTTGCGGGGTTGGATCGCGGCGTGCGGCCGATGGGCGACTGGTCGACGTCGATGACCTTGTCCAGGTGCTGCAGGCCGTCGATGCCGTCGAACTCGGCGCCGGGCGGCCGCACCCCATGCAGACGGTGCTTCAGCGCGGGCAGCAGGGTGTCGACGATCAGGCTCGACTTGCCCGAGCCCGACACGCCAGTCACGCAGGTGAGCGCCCCCAGGGGGAAGCTGACCGTGAGGTTGCGCAGGTTGTGCGTGCGCGCCCCCCGCAGCACGAGCGCACGCTTGTTCGACCCGCGTCGGTGCTTGGGCCGGTCGATGGACTTCGCGCCCGATAGGTACGCGCCGGTCAGCGATTGCGGGTTCGCCTCGATCTCTTGCGGCGTGCCCACCGCCACCACGCGGCCACCCAATTCGCCCGCGAGTGGGCCCATGTCGATGATGTAGTCGGCGGCGCGGATGGTGTCGGCATCGTGCTCGACCACCAGCACGGTGTTGCCCAGATCGCGAAGCTTCACCAGGGTCTCCAGCAGGCGCGCGTTGTCCCGCTGGTGGAGGCCGATGGAGGGTTCGTCGAGAATGTAGAGCACGCCCTGCAGGCCGCTGCCGATCTGGGTGGCCAGGCGGATGCGTTGGGCCTCGCCCCCTGAAAGCGTAGCGGCCGGTCGGTCGAGCGACAGGTAGTCGATGCCCACGCTGATGAGAAAGCCCAGGCGCGCGGTCACTTCCCGAATAATACGCAGACACACCTGCCAGTCGCGTTTGGACAGGGCCAGACCCTTAATGAAGTCGTAGGCTTCTCGGATGGTCAGCGCGGTCATCTCGGCGATGGTCTTTCCGCCCACGCGGATGTGGCGCGCCTCCTTGCGCAGGCGCGTGCTGCCGCACTCGCTACAGGGCGACTGCGACATGTAGCGGTGAAACTCGTCGTAGATGGCCTCGAAATCCTCGTCGGTGGTGCGGCCCTGCTCGCGCCGCCGACGCTGATACTCGTCGTAGCGCCGCTGCAGGTTGGCCACCACACCTTCAAAGCTCTTCTTGAAGGTCTGCGAGCGGCCGTTCTTCTCGAAGGTCAGGTTGATTTCCTCGCCCTGCGATCCTTCGAGCATCAGTTTGCGGAACTCGGGCGTCAGCTTGTGCCAGGGTTTGTAGAGATCGATGCCGTAGTGGGCGGCCAGCGAGTCGAGGAGTTGCTGGAAGAAAGCGCTGTTGCGGCGTTCCCAGGGCTCGATGGCGCCTTCCCGCAGCGACAGGTCGGGATCGCTGACGATGAGATCGGGGTCAAAGTACATCTTGGCCCCAATGCCGTCGCAGGCCGGGCAGGCGCCCGCCGGGCTGTTGAACGAGAACAGGCTCGGGGTCACCTCGGGGAAGCTGACGCCGCAGTCAGGGCAGGAGAACTTCTCAGAAAACAGCAAATCGTCGCCTTCCAAGGGTGAGATCTTGACCAGTCCGCCCGACAGCTTGGCCGCCAGTTCCACGGACTCAGCCAGGCGCTGTTCGACGCCGGGCTTTCTCACCAGCCGGTCGACGAAGACCTCAATGCTATGTCTCTTGGCCTTGTCGAGCTTGGGCGGGTTGGACAGATCGCAGAGATCGCCATCGATGTTGGCGCGCACGTAGCCGTCCTGGCGCAGACGATTGAGATCCTCGTGGAAATCGCCCTTCTTGTCGCGCACCACCGGCGCCAGCACGGAAAAGCGCGTGCCTTCGCCCAGAGCCAGGACTTGGTCCACCATCTGAGGGATGGTTTGCGCGGCGATACGCTGGCCGCACTGCCAGCAAAAGACCTCGCCCACCCGCGCCCACAGCAGGCGCAGGTAGTCGTAGATCTCCGTGATGGTGCCCACGCTGGAGCGCGGATTGCGGGAAGCGGACCTCTGCCCGATGGCGATGGCCGGCGACAACCCGTCGATGGAATCCACATCAGGCTTGCCCCACTGCTCGAGAAACTGGCGGGCATAGGCTGACAGCGACTCGACGTAGCGACGCTGGCCTTCGGCGTAGATGGTATCGAAGGCCAGCGAGGACTTACCCGAGCCCGACAGACCGGTGATGACCACCAGCTTGTCGCGCGGGATCTCCACGTCGACGTTCTTCAGGTTGTGCTCGCGTGCACCCTTGACGACAATCGTGTTCATCGCTGCAAGCGGGCCGCCGGAGTTGTGGACCCGGAAAGTAGGACCCACACCTACGGTGCCCAACCTACAATCTTAGCAGGGACGGCGGAGCAAGAATAGCCCCCCTGCGGTCAACGATAGTTGATAGCCGTCACCGTCAGCTCGCGCACACCCGCGTGCCAGCGCACGACGACCGTGTCGCCCACAGACTTGCCAAGCAGTGCCTTGCCCACCGGCGATTTCCAGGAAATGACCCCCTCCGAGCCCTCGACTTCGTCCTGGCCGACGATGCGATAGACCAGCGTCTCTTCGTCCCCGTCCTCGACCGTGACCGTGGCCCCGAAGAACACTCGGTCGCGCCGCTTCTGTTCCCTCGGGTCCACGATGGCGACATGGTCCAGCCGTTTGGAAAGGAAACGCATGCGCGCGTCAATCTGTCGCAACTGGCGCTTGCGGTAGATGTACTCAGCGTTCTCGGAACGGTCGCCCTCGGCCGCCGCATCGGCCAAGGCACTCACCACCTCGGGTCGCTTGCTGGTGTGCAGGAATTCCAGCTCGTCGACCAGCTTCCGGTAACCCTCTGGTGTGATGTAGTTCTTCTCATACGGCGAGCTCACCTCTTCCTCGGGCAGATCGTCGGGGTCGTGCACCATGCGGTACCAGGAACGGCGAAGATGGCCGGGCTCGCCGCGACGGAGCGTCGCGGTCGGTCCCGGCCGCGGGCCTATTCGCCGCGTTTGCCGATGCGGTGGTCCAGCATCACCAGGCTTGAGCCTTTGTCACCCACCATCTTGAGTTGGTCCAGGATGAGGCTGGCGTTCTTTTCTTCCTCGACCTGCTCCTTGATGAACCACTGGAGCATTTCCGTGGAGGCGTAGTCGTTTTCCTTGGCAGCCAGAGCGTAGAGATTGTGGATGAGGCTGGTCACCTTCCGCTCGTGGGCCAGCGTGCGCTCGAACACGTCGGTGGCGGACTTGAAGTCTGCGAAGGGCTTCTCGATAGCGGACAGGGTCACCGTCTCGCCGCGATCGACCACGTAGTCGAGCATCTTCAACGCATGGGCCTGCTCTTCGGCGAACTGGACGCGCATCCACTTGGCGAAGCCGGGCAGGCTTTGCCGCTCAAAGTAGAGCGCCATCGAAAGATAGAGATAGGCGGACGAGAACTCGTTCCTGATTTGTTCGCTGAATGCGTCCTGCATGGTCTTGCTAAGCATCGCGTCGAACTCCCCCTTGTCGTACTTGGATGCACCAAGAGTCGCCGAGTTTCAGACAGGATTCAACGAGGAACAGCATCCCTCCGGGCTGCAAAAGTCGCGACCGGTACGAGGCATCCTACCGGACGAAGGTAACGTCATCGATCCAGAGGTCGAAGCGATATCCGGGCGTGATCTGGAAGCGCACAGCGTAGAGCGTCGCCGGATCGAAGGCCGCCGCTTGGTGACCCCATGGGTTTTGCGCAAGCTCGGAAAAGGGAATGGTGTATCTTCCCCACGCCGACGGCGTCGAGGGGAACGGAATCGACTTGCCGAAATCGACCCAGCAGAGATCGGCGCTCGAGGTCGTGGAGCAGATCCCCCAGTCGGGCGTGGTGTCCTTGTCGGGGAAAACCACACGCAGCGGAATGGTCTCGCTCGCGGCGTTCTTGAGCGAGAAGCTCACTCCGGTGTAGGCCGAGGCGTCGTAGAAGCCACCCAGAGTGAAGCCGAAATCTGCGCTCGTCACGAATTGCCCGCCGTAGACGTGAACCGCATAGCCGTGACACGGGTCGCCCGTAGCAGCCATCTGGAAAGGCCCGTTCGGGTCCGGCCACATGGTCGCGTTGGGCGTCGTGTCGTGCGAGTCTTTCCAGATCCCGGCGCGCCCGGACACCTGCAAGATGTACTGGTCGCCATCGTTCATGTCGTCGATGAGATCTTCGTTGGAACCGAAGGCGGGTGCGCAACCGCCGGTGGCCGTACCTCCGGCCGCAGTGCCTCCGGTGGCGGTGCCTCCCGTGGCGCCATAACCTCCGGTGCCCCCGCTGCCAGTTGCCATACCGCCGTAGCCGGTGCCTCCAGCAGGCGTCCTGCCGCCAGAGCCGGCACCTGCGCTCACCGAGCCGCCGGTTGCCCTGCC
>PMIX01000373.1 GCA_003158395.1 Myxococcales bacterium
GCCACGAGATCGTGGCCTGCAGAGTTCCTGGCGCAGCCGTCACGCCGGTTGGCGCAGAAGGGCGCGTGTATGTGACGTCGGCAGGACAAGACGGGCTAGAAGTCCTGCACACTTCTTCCGGATCGCACTGGTTGGTGTCGGTGGAGGGACGGCAGATGGTTCCGGCGGGAGCCATGCGGTCAGTCGGACAGTCGGGGCTGGTTCCCGAGCAACTTTCGGCAAGGTCGCAGGGACCTGCGACCATACGACAAAGGGTGCCGGCGGTCAGGAAAGCATCGACCGGACAATCGGGGCTGGAACCGGTACAACGTTCGGCGATGTCGCATTCACCCTTCGCCGCGCGACAGGCCGTGGTTGTTGGCGCGTATTGGTCGTCCGGGCACAAGGGGCTAACGCCATCGCAGACTTCCGGTACGTCGCACGGACCCGCAGCTGCGCGGCACACCGTGCCCGCCGCGATGGGGCTGCCGGCGCTCCAGCAAGGGCTGCTGTCACCATCCGTGATGGCATCCTGGGAGGCGCCCTGCGCAGCATCGGGCTCGGAGCTGGGTGCGGGATCGGACGGGCCCCCTATGTCAGCGTCGGCGCCGCGGTTCAGGCACTTGCCGCTGTGTTCGCACTGAACGACAACCCTTGGCTTGTCCACGTTCACGCAGGCCCCCAGAAGAGCCAGACAAACCACCCGGGCAAGAAATGCGTAGCTGCACACTATGAGTCTCCCCTCCCCCTGATGAATCGGCAGGTAAACTGGAGTCCTGAAACCTGACACTGACAGGCGAGACAACAGGAGCGCGCGCAGACTAGTACCGCCTCTCGAAAGTTCGTAGCTGGTTGAGCGGCCGGTTGTGACGGCGGCGGGGCCGGCGGCCGGAGCCGGCGGCCGGAGCCGGCGCCGGCGGCCGGTCCCGGATTCGGCTACCGGCCTCGGAACCGGTAACTGAACCAGCTACGGATTTCCAAGAAGGGGTACTAGTGAATGCCTTGGGCGCGCAGGGTGATCTCCTGCACAGAGCACTGCAGTCCGTCGCTGGACGGCTGTGGAACTGAAACAAAATCGGTCTGTCCTCGCCTACTCAGTCTGCAATCCGCGGCGTCGGCGGAACCGAAGGTGAGTGTCGTATTCGTGAATACCACCTCGGAAACCGGAGCCGACGAGTATCCTTCTATGTCGAAATAGGCATGATTCTGCGCCTGACCCAGCATGTCTTTGCTGAAAGTCACCGATTGCCCGGTTTGCTCGTCCGTGACGGTCTGGTTCCAGACCTGGCCCGCGAGCTGCATGTCAATAGCCAGTGCATCGCCGACGTTCACCGACATCACAGGACCGCCAGAACATCCCGTGTACCCCGGGTTCTTTCCGTACGTGTTCACGTATTGGGCAGAGATCCACCACGTCGAATAGGCGGCGGGCTGGGTGCCCGGGGCACAGGATCTGCCCCAGGTGAGCACGGGCTGAAGAACGCCGTTGTCGATCGGAAGGTAATTCGCACCGCCCGGCTGCAACCCGGGCCAAAGGAAGAGTGTGCCAGAGGCGGGTGGCTTGGCCGGAACCGTCAATGTGGTCTGCAGACGAACGACCTGGTTCTTCGAGTTTGCGGCGAGCTCCACGAACCCATAGCCAGTGACCTGACCGCCGGGTGCCTGCGGTCCCAGTCCGCCGGTGCCACCTTGCCCCGCCCCACCGTCGATTCCGGCCTGACCGCTTGCCCCGGCGACACCCGCGTCCCCGCTGCCCCCGGTCCCAGAACGCCCCCCGATCCCGGCCGCGCCGCCAGTGCTCAAGCTGCCGGCCGCGCCGCCCTTGCCGTCGGGCCGCAAGCTGCCGTCTGCTTCGGTGACACTCGCGTCCGCACTCCCGCCCGTTCCGGAACGGCCCCCCATCCCGACCGCACCACCTAAGCTGCCTGCCCCACCGCCCTTGCCGCCGGCGCTCAAGCTGCCGTCTGCTCTGGCGACACCCGCATCCGCGTTCCCTCCAGTCCCAGAACGTCCCCCGGTTTCGGCCGCACCGTCGGTGCCCAAGCCGCCGGCCGTGCCGTTCTTGCCGTCGCCACCCAAGCTGCCGTCCGCTCCGACGACACCCGCGTCCGGGCTCCCGCCACTCCCAAGACCGCCCCCGGTACCGAAGGCGCCCCCGCTTTCCGATCTCCCGCCGGTCCCGACAACGCCTCCGCTTGCCGTGCTCACAGCCCCGCCTCGGTTGCCACTGCCGCCCCCTACGCTTCCGTCGTGACCACTGGAACCGCCGCCCAAAGTTACATCGGTCGTACAACCGGCCGTCAGCATCGCAGCGGCCACGAAAAGGAGATCGCCCTTGAAACGCATGGTACTCTTGTTCACATCCAAGCCGACGCTTGGAGCCTGTCCCCCGGCGCGGATGCCGCTGCCGCAAACCGCAGCGGACCGGTGGGGTTAAGGAAGCTTGCAGTAGGAGGGGAAGCTCGCCGGGATTCCGCCCGCGTATGGTTCGGGCGAAACCCGGTAGGGGTGGTCCTTCATGAATTGCCACACTGACGACTGGATCCCGCTTGGGATCAGGTGACCACCACCGTGATTGCAATCGATCGAAAATCCTCCCCGCTGCTTGATGTCGGCCTCGTAGGAGGCGCTGGCTTGCGCGAAGTCCATGATCACCACATCCGACCCAGGAGCGCCGTGAATGACCATGGCTGCGGGGACGTTGCTCGGATCCTCCGGTGTGGCCCCAGCGAGCATGGAGGTGCCTCCCGAGTAGGGCACCACGGCAGCCATATAGTTGGAACGGTCATACGACATCTGCGTAGATTGCAGCCCCCCGGCGCTGAAACCGGAGGCATAAATGCGTCTCGTGTCGATGTGCATCTGCTGGATGGCGCAGGCAATGACTTCATCGGTAGTCTCGAAATCGCCGGTGTACCAGACGGCATCACCGGTATTCGTGCCTTTTCGGTTGGTCGCGCCCGGCGCGGCCACCAAGCCCCCCTCGGCCGTGATTTCCGTGATCGCAGCCTGACCGAGACCGGTCAGGGCCTCTTGCGGGCTGGACATGGTAGCGAACCAGTAGATCACGACAGGCCCACTTTGAGACGCCGTGGGCGTCCCCGCCCAAATGGTGACCGGCTGTCCAAGGAACGTCAGGTTGCCACTTGCGATGGTGGGGCAGGTTTCTTTCGGGGTCGGAAGGGCCGTGGGCACAGGCCCGCTGCCAGAGGCCGGCACGCCCCCCGCTCCGCCTAGGCCTGCTCCGCCTGTTCCTGCTCCGCCTGCGCCTCCAAGCACTATTCCTGCAGACCCTCCGGAGCCTACGAACCCTCCGAGCCCAGCGAGCCCTCCAAAGCCAAAGAGCCCCCCGAACCCGAAACCTCCGCTGATTCCCCCGAACCCGNNTTCCCCCGAACCCGAAGCCTCCGCCTGTTCCTCCAAACCCAACGCCCCCGGCCCCGGGCAAATGACCACCCATCGCACCGGCTCCAGTCATTCCTCCGCTGGCCATGGCTCCACCCGTGCGCGCGCCGCCAGTCGCAGCGCGGCCGGTGGCGCCCCCAGTCCCGCTCTTGGGATTTGTGTTGACATCGGAACCGCAACCCGCGGC
The DNA here is from genome assembly GCA_003158395.1 of Myxococcales bacterium. Lineage (GTDB taxonomy): Bacteria > Myxococcota_A > Polyangia > Fen-1088 > Fen-1088 > Fen-1137. The sequence goes on from PMIX01000373.1 coordinate 3,572, forward strand.
CACAGCGACAGCCCAGATTGCGCCGGTCCGCATGGCCCAATTGATACCTGTGCGAATGCGACAGTGCCGTGTCGTCCGATCTCTCGAAGGATCCACGGCGCACATCTTGATCATTGGCAGCTCCTTGGCGGTCCAGCGACAGCGAAGGATGACCATGTCAACCCGCATGAGTGACATGCCTCGTTCGCAAAGTCGATCATCGGCTAGATCGCGGCGGGGTTGAGCCCAGTCGCGGAAATTGCCTGACCCGGCTTGTCATACAAAACCGGGGGCGACACCACGGCAGCAAGTCGACGCGCGCCCGAAGTGGCGGCGCTCTTCCACTCGCCGATCGATTCAGCACAGATCCGCTGAGAAGGCCCTGCCGTCGCGCTACTGGGTCCAACCCGACTGGATCAGGGTGAGGTTGGCAGCATTGTTTACAGTGACCGTATAATTCGGCGCCGTACCGCTCAGTTTGGCGACGCCGCCGGTGCCTTCCAGGCCCGCCCAGTAGCAGCTTCCCATTCCATAAGCTTTCATCTGGGTCGTAATGCCCTGCATGAAGAGACTAGCGCCGACGTATTCAGTGACGATGGTCCGGTTGTAGTAGGGGCCCGCGTGCGTCTTGAGGGCGGACTCCGCAGCTGCCACAGTGTTTCCGACGCTATCATAAATGTGAAGCGAGAGGAGGCAGTTGGGAAGGGCGGCCCCCTGTTGATTGACGTCGACGTCAGTGGTGGTTCCGGCCACGATAACCCGATTCGCGGGAACGGTCGGGAAGGTCGTCATCCATGTCTGGACGAGGGTGATGAAGGAAGCCGCACTGTATCCTGAGGGTTCGTTGAAGACGTCAAAATAGACCAGGTCGTTGGTTCCGTATGCATCGACGACAACTTTCCACATTGCGTTCCACGCGGTCGTGTCGGCAATATGATTGCTACCCGGCGGCAACCAGTACGCAACGATCACCTTCATGTTTTGGCTGATAGCCGCATCGAAAATGCCCTTGTAGGCGGCCCACGTAGTAGCCGTGTTAGCCGTTGTTTCGTTGATCGGCATGCGGAATGTGTTCGCGCCCAGCACAGTCTTAAATCCTGAGATGATCGCATTGGACGAGGCGAGAACGGTGTCATAGGAGTCCGTGGCGGACAGTCCGGTCAGCACAAGCGCCCCTTTTTGGAAGTTGTCGCCTGCGTCGGCCCAGTTGAAGCAATGGATGCTGGCTGTCTCCGCGGCCAGGAGGCCGCCGTCGCCGACCGCGATGCTGCCGCCAGACGCTGTGGTTCCACCCGAACTCGTGGTTCCACCCCTAGATCCACCGGTGTTTCCGCCGGCGGCCGTGGTTCCAGCGGTAGCCGTGGTCCCGCCTGCCCTTCCCCCGCTAGCCGTCGCACCACCGGCTCTTCCCCCGGCGGCCGAGGTCGCGCCCCCCCCAGTGGTGCCGCCAACAGCGCCCCCAGCGGCCGTTGTGCCGCCCATGGTTCCTGCGGACCCGCCGCCGGTTTCGATCGAGCCACCCCTCGCCGTGGATCCACCGGTGGCCGTGGAGCCGCCGCTCGTTGAGGTGCCGCCCGCGCTGGTTGAGCCACCGGAAGCTTGGATGCTTCCTCCCGCCGCAACCGTGCCTCCTGCGATCGGGGTCGCCGTGCTGCCACCTGGGGCAACCGTACCCCCGGCGCTGACGACGCCGCCACTGCCAACCACTCCACCGTTTCCTGGGCTACCGCCGTTCCCGTTTCCAGAACTACTGTTGCTGGAGCATGCGCCCAGAGCCAAGGCCAGCGAAAGGCCTGCCAACATTGTCAGACGAATCGACTGCTGAGGGATGGAAGTCATCGTGAAGCCTCCTGTCTTGAAGCGGTCCCTTTCTAAATGTGCTGATGACACCAGGACCTTCTCTCGATCGGATGGGCGCACGGGGCACTCCCCTTGCGTCATGAAACACCTGTCATCCCAGCAGTAGCAGCTCCAGCGATTTCGGTTCAAACCACCCGCCGACGGCACATTCCCTTGGTCAGCAGCGCGTAATGACAGCCCTATCTCACCTTGCCGCTCTTCGAAAAACCAGTCTCCCTATGCCGCGGGGCACGACGCCCAAATCATCCTATCTCTATGCGTCTTTTGACCATACCAAACGGAACACCGAGAGGGCAAGAACGGCTGCGCACGACGGAAACGGATGGGAACCTGCCCTGTGAACATTGGGGCAATCAGGGTACAAACGGCACACATGGCCCTGTTTCAAAAGCCCGCGCGCACGCCCGAGGAGATCGCGCACGGTCGCCCGCTCGACATCTCACCCACCGAGGTCGCGACCCTTGACGAGGACGAGTGGTACCGCCGCGTTTTCCGCGGCGACGAGGTCCCACAGCTAACCCTGCGCGCTGTGATCATGGGCTCGCTGCTGGGGTTTCTGCTCGCCTTCACCAATCTCTATGTTGGCCTGAAGACTGGCTGGGGCCTGGGCGTGGCGATCACCGCTTGTATCGTCTCGTTTGTCCTGTGGAATGCCTGCCTCAAGGTCGGCCTGGCGCGCACGCCCCTGTCCATTCTCGAGAGCAACTGCCTGCAATCCACGGCTTCAGCCGCGGGGTATTCCACCGGCAGTACCATGGTCTCCGCCGCCCCGGCGCTGCTCTTGCTGAGCGTGACCCCGCAAGATCCGGTAGGCCATCAACTGCCCTGGCCCGTGCTGGCCGTCTGGATCTTCTTCCTGGCCATGCTGGGCGTGGCCCTGGCCGTGCCCATGAAGCGCAACATGATCAACCAGGAGCGCCTGCGTTTCCCTTCGGGCATCGCCGCCGCCGTCACCCTGCAATCGCTCTTCAACCAGGGCCGCGAGGCAGCCGCCAAGGCCAAGGCATTGCTCTACGCGGCGCTGGTGGCGGGCGTGCCGCCGATCATCATGGACTTGCCTCTGCGCGCGGGCGGCGCGCCAGGCACTCGCAAGGGCCTGGTCCCCGACACCTCGCCCATTTTCAATTGGTTGCCCGTGCGAGGAACCGACCCAAAGACCGGCGCCGCGTTCAGCGCAGCCGATTGGAACATCCTGCTCGAAAACAAGCTGGTCATGATTGCCGCCGGCGCGCTGACCGGACCCCGCATCTGCCTGTCCATGGTCGTCGGCGGCGTGCTGCTTTGCGTCTGGCTCGGTCCGGCCGGATTGGCTGCGGGCGCTGTGCACAGTCCGGCCCATGCCTGGCGCGAAATAGGGGTCTGGGTGGGCGCGCCCATGATGATCGCCGAGGGCCTGCTCGGCCTTGCTTTTCAGGGACGCACGATAGGCCGCGCCCTACGTGGCCTGGTCGCGCGCAGCGGCCCCCAATCCCATGCCGCGGTTGAAGTGCCCGCAAGTTGGTTCGCCGCTGGCTCGCTGGTGGCCACCACGGGCGTGCTGGCCCTTGGCCACCTGTACTTTGGCATTCCCTGGCACCTGGGCCTATTGGCGGTGTTCCTGACTTTCTTCCTTTCTCTGGTGGCCTGTCGGGCCACCGGCGAGTCCGACATCACGCCCATCGGCGCTCTTGGCAAGGTCACGCAACTCGTGTACGGCGTGCTCATTCCGCAGAATGCAACCGCCAACCTCATGACCGCCAGTATCACGGCCAATGCCGCAGCCTCCAGCGCGGACTTGTTGACCGACCTCAAGTCGGGCTATCTGCTGGGCGCCCATCCGCGGAGGCAATTCGTGGCCCAGTTTCTCGGCATCTTCGCCGGAACGGTAGCGACGGTGCTCGGCTATCGCCTGCTGGTGCCTGACGCTACGGTGCTGACGGGAACCTCCGGCAGCCCTGCCACATTCCCAGCGCCCGCAGCCCAGGCCTGGCTGGCCGCGGCCCGGGTTTTTCAAGGGGGGCTGCAGAACCTTCACCCAATGGCTCGCAACTGCATTTTCTGGGGCCTTGGCGCCGGCGCCCTGCTGGTCGTGGTCGAGCTTGCTCTGCCCAGGTATCGCAAATGGCTCCCCTCGCCCACGGGGCTGGGATTGGGTTTCATCCTGCCCTTCTTCAACCCATTTTCCATGCTCCTGGGAGCGCTCGTGGCCTGGGTCTGGTCACGGCGCAGTCACGCGCATGCCGACCGCTACGTGGTTCCGGTGGCCTCCGGGATCATCGCGGGTGAATCCATTGTCAGCGTCGCCATTGCGCTGGTGAACAACTTGCTCCTGCGGCGCTGATATCTCTTGGACCATGGTTATTGACCATGGTATAGATACTCCTATGGACTCAATGGCGATCTCGAAGTTCAAGGCTACTTGTTTGGCCACCTTGGAACGGGTGCGCAAGACGGGACGCCCCTTGCGCGTGACCCGCTTTGGCAAGCCCATCGCCGAGATCCGTCCCCCGACGCCCGCGCCCACCCCGCGCAACTGGCTGGGCGCCCGACGCCATACTGGGAAGATCCTGGGTGACATCATCGGGCCCACGAGCGACTTGGTTGCCTGGGAGGTCCGGA
>PMIX01000189.1 GCA_003158395.1 Myxococcales bacterium
GAGGATGGCCAGGCTCTCGCCCACGGACAGGGCAGGCGCCGCCTCGGGACCAAGCAGGATCTCGTAGGTGGCCACCAGGCGGCCCCAGCGCTCAGTCGCCTCGTACAAATCAGCCGCCGCCCGAGCCACCGCCCGGTTTTCTGGATCGGTGGCTAGAATGCCCTCGTAGGCCTTGAGCACGCGCTCGGGCTGGTTGAGCTTGCCTCCAGCGACGTCGGCTACGCGACCGAGCAAGCGAGCGCGCAAGGCCATGTCGGTGGTGCGTTCCGCCACCTGAGAGAGTACGTCGCACAGCTCTTCCCATGCGCCCCGGCTCGAATAGAGAGCCTCCAGAGAATCAAAGTCACCCATCTGGGTGTAGGCATCGCGCAGGGCGCGCAAGACGCGGGGGTTCTCGCTCTGGCTGCGCCGAACCCGCGAAAGCACCTCGACAGCAGCCGCTGGCGCGTTCAACTTCTCAAACAGGATGAGGCCGCCCTTCTCCAAGAGAGCGCACCCCTCGGGCGTCGAATCCCCACCCGCGGACTCGGCCAGCCGCCCGAGGATCTCTGCCAAGGCGGGCCAGCGCTTCTCGCGTTCGTAGAGGACCGACAACGCCACGGCCGCGGCGCGATTCTGCGGGGCGAGCTGCAGCACCTCGTTCCACAAACCGATGGCCTGGCGCAGATCGGCCAGGCGATCGGCAGCCAACGTCGCCATCTCGGCCAGCCGTGCTTGCCGGGCACCCGCGTCCAACAGGGGCAGCTCGCGACGCATGAAATCCAACAGCGCACGCCAGGAGCGGGCGCGCGTATAGATCTCGCGCAAAGTGGCCCGCGCCTTCTCGTCGGTCGGCACCAGCTCGAGCACCTTCTCTAGCGCCGCCAAGGCGTTGTGGTGGTTGTTGAACTTGTCCATCCACAACTGCGCCACACGGTGGTAGAGGGCCACCTTCTCGGCAGGTTGTGAACTCGTCTGCGCCTGGCGCGCCAAGATGTTGGCGAGATCGCCCCACCGCGCCTGCGCCTGGTAGCGCTCGGCCAGCGCCGAGAGCGCTTCGCCATGGTCGGGGCGCAAAGCGAGGATAGCCACGTAGGTGTTGACCACCATCACCTCCAGCTTGAGGTGATCGCGGTAGATGGGGATCATCTCCAGGTAGAGTGCGACTTTCTCGTCCACCGCGTTGGGCGGCAGCGATTCGCAGCTCTCCTTCAACAACTCGAGCAGCGCGTTCCACTTCTCGGTCTTGGTGTAAAGACGGCGCAGGGCGGTCACCGCCTCCGGCAACCCAGGCTTGAGGCGCCGGAGTGCCTTCCAGGTGTCGACGGCCTTTTCCAGCAACTGCGGCCGTCGCTCGGCCAGCTCGGCCATCTCAATGCCGTAGCGCACGCGGGCTTCGGGGTCGGGTTCGGCCTTCTGGGCCTGGCCCAAGAGCGCGAACAGCTGGGGGATCTCGTCGCGCGACAGGTGATATTCGCGGTAGAAGTCGAGCACCGGCGCAACCGCGGGCATGGTTTTGCGAGCCCGACGGAAGCACGCCTCGGCCTGGGCGACCTGGCCCAGGCGCTTCCAGTACAGCTCGCCCAGAGCGATCAGGATAGGTCCCTCGCCGACCCCGCGTTTGGCCGCGCGCAAAGCCGTCTCATAGACAGTCACCAGCTCGGCCCAAGCCTCGCGTGCGGTCAGAATGCGTACCACACCGTGGAGCGCGCGCTCGTGGCCGGGAAAGGCGGCCAGAGCCTCGCGGTAGTGGTCCAGGGCCTGGTCAGTGCGGTCGTCCTGCTCGGCCAAACGCGCGGCGGCCGCTCGGGCCGCGGCAAGGTCCTGGGGGCTGCCCGCGGCCACAATGCGCCGCTGGAGGTGTTGGGCCAACTCCTCCCTGCGGCCGGCCCTGCGGAGCAGACGTTCTAGCAACACGTCAGCGCGGCGTTGGTGGGCGTCGAGGGCGAAGCTCCGACGCAAGAATGATTCGCCCTCATCGGTCACCGGGCGGTAGCGCAGATACAACTCGCCGGCCGCGGCCAGCAAAGGAGCCCCGGCGGGGTTGTCGCCCGCCTCGTCCGCCTGCCGCACCAGTGCGTCTGCCCGCTCCTGCCAGCCGCCCTTCTCCTCTTCCAGGACCCGCTTGAACTCGACGGCCGTCGGGTGGTTGGGCGCGATCTCCAACGCCTCGTTCACGCAGGCGTAGGCCGGTTTCCACTGACACATCTCCCGGTGGAGCAAGCGTGCCTTCTCAACAAACAAAGTCGCGCGGCGAATCGGGTCCTGCCCCCAAACCAATTCTAGGTCGAGCAGGCGTAGGCAAGGCTCTACGTTCTCCCGGTCAGTATGCCAGGCCCGTTCGGCAGCCAGCGCGACCTGAACAGCATCGCGCTCGGATGCCGTCACGTCGCCCGGTTGTAGTCTGGCGAGCAGAGCAAGTGCCTGGCCATCTTCTGGATCCGATCTCAGTGTCGCAAGTGCGGTCGAAAGGTGGTTGTTCATGGTTGCGATCCAAGCCCCCGCGCCCGGAATGAGCCACTGGTTGGGCGGACGGCTGACTATACCTCTTTCGGCTCGCTCGAAATCGGAATCCCGTGCCTCCCCGACGCGTTTTGCCGCAAGCAAGCAGGGCCGGTTTCCCGGCTGCGCGTTCGCGATTCCCCCAGCCCCCCTCTCTGTGTATGCTGTCGCCTGCTTTCCCCCCAACGGAGGTCCCCATCATGAAACCAGGGATGCATGGCAGGTCTGCTTTTTCCGCGGCCGTCTTTGGCGCGCTGCTTCTACTACCAAGCTGCGAAAAAAGGGCCGAAGGGCCCAAGCCCTGTTGTGATCAGCCCGACATTCCCGCGGGCGTCGCAAAGTTCAAGATCGTGGCCGATGATGTATCCGGCCCCGGAGACGGCCTGAAAGTCATGATCCGCGCGGGGCTAACCCAACCTATCAAGCGCGATCAGGTCTATGGCCCGCTCAAGGTGCTCTACGCCTATGCCATGAAGCGCACGCCCCTTGAACCCATCCACGTCGAAGCCTGGCTGTACGGCAACGAGAGCAACGCCCAGGCAGGGGGCGAGGCGACGGTGCTCGCCAAGGTCATCCGCGAACAGAAAGACCAAGCGCCCCGGTGTGAGAACATGGTCAAGTATGACTTCCCCGAGCAGGTGGAGCGCGCCTACATCTGGAGCACCCGCGGCGAGCAGGAGCTGCAGGAGGATCTCAATGACACCTGTCACATCGGCGAGAAAAAGAAGGTGGCTCGCTACGACGAGAAGTTCACCCACAAGACCACCTACATGCTCGACCCAGCCCGTGCGGGGGTCGAGATCACCTATCCGTATCTGGAGATGGGCAAGGACGAGTACGTGGCCGAGCTGAGGCTGAACTCAGCGCTCGGCACCTGGGCCGAGTTCATGACCAGCCTGTTCAGCAAAGTCGACGGGTTGAAGGAAATGGCATTCAACGGCGTCCACAAGGACGAACCGGCGATCAAGATCCGCGTGACCCGGGAAGAGTTTGACAACATTCTCGCCCGCCTGCAGGAACAGATCGCTTCCCACGCCGCCTTCACCTTCCAGGTCATCGGTATGGGCAAGAAGACCAGCGAGGCGGCCGAGAAAGAGCAGGAGAAGTTCAAGAGCAAGAGCTACAAGGCCGCGCTCGACAAGCTACCCAAGGACCAGGTGTTCATCTCGCCCAAGCTGAAATGGGTGAAGTAGCCTGGCAGCCGGCTTCGGCGGCCGGAACCGGGCCCGGAGCCGGCAGCCGGCTCCGATCAGGGGCGACCGGGCCCGCCGCCACTGCGGCCCCGAAGATCACGCCCACGCCAGTGCTCGTCGACGCCCGAGTGGTTCCAGACGCTGGCGATACCGCGATCACAGTGGGGTGTGGTGTCGGCCTACTTGCCCGTGGTGAACGTCCAGGTCATCATGTTAGCCGTGCTGCCCGACAAGTCCTTGATGCCACTGACCCGCACGATATAGGTGGTGAGGGTCGCCAGCGGGGCGGCCGGGAGGAACGTGATCGTGGATGCCTTCGCGTCGTACGATAGTGCTCCGGTCACATTGGTAACTCCAGTCGAAACCGCGAAGTTCGCAGCCGTCACGGTGGTAGGGTCGAGCGTCTCACTATAGGTGACGACCACGCTGGCGTTGGTGGCCACCCCCGTCGACAACGAGGCCGGGTTACTGGAGACAACCGTCGGCACGGTGAGATCGGATGTGGTCGCGAGCGTGAAAAGGACCCAGACGTCGTCCGAGAGGCGCTGCGGCCAAACCGGATCGTTGGACACGATTCCCGTGGCGCCCCCAACCAGCGTCAGTTGGTACTGTGCCACGGCCGGGTTGTAGTTCGCCCCGGTTGGGGTGATCACGAGCGCATTCAGAGACGGGTCGTAAGTGTACTTGAACGCAACCGAGTTGCCGCTGAGGGCCTCATTCAACATCACGGTATCGCTTGAGATCGACGAGGCCAGCACGCCGGCACTAAACTGCACGAGCAGCGATGCGGATTTCGGATACGCGGGTTCGCCGTCCTTGGGCGTCGTGCTGACCGACAAGTTCACCCAAACCATGGTGCTGCCGCTAGCGACGCACCCCTCCGGGCTGGTAACCGTCACGGTGTACTTGGTCGACAGTGTCGGGTTCGCGGTTGGCTGAGCCGTCGTCAAACTCGACAGGGCACAGGTTGGCCGGTCGCAGGTCCAGGCGTAGGTGTAGCCAGGCAGGGCCGGCGTGCCGAGGGAAACCGGCGCCGTGGGATCGACCGAGACATCAGGGCCGGAGACGGCTGTCACGTCCACGACCGTTACGGTGACCGAGTCAGTCGCGACCGCGCCCAGCGAATCGTGGGCCGTCACGGTGAATGTCGTCGTGGCAGAGGGCACGACGTCCGTTTGCGCCGAAGTAGGGGCGGTGATGCAGTTCCGACACGAGGGGGTCGCCGACCAAGCGTAGGCGTAGGGTCGCGTGCCACCTTGGGCCGACGATCCAATCGTGGCCGACGAGCCGTCGCAGATGGTCTGGTCGGGGCCCGCATTGACCGTGAGAGGAGTGCTGGCGACGTCGGCCGGCCGAGCCGTATCCACGATCTCGACATCCCCCTTGGGAGTGTTCTTGTCGCTGCCAGCGCCTTCGCCCGGGCCGTCAGGCACAGAGACAGGTCGGTCGTTGACGAGCGCGACGTCCACGACAACCAAGCTGTCTGGTTGGCTGGCTCTGCCATCGACGGCCGGCATGTTTGCATCAGGGGATGCCAGCAAGGCGTCGCCGGTCTGGCCAGCCGTGCCTCCCCCGCCATCCTTCCCCGCAGCCCCACCGAAGCCGCCAGCCGCATCGAGGCCAGGGGCCGGCGCGGCCGTATCATCGCCGACCTCGGCAGGTCGCGCATCAACCAAAACGGCCGACCCGCTGTCTTTCTGGTTGCCAGCCCCGTCCGAGTAACTGACCGATTCACCTGGCCCGGTTCCGTCATGCGTGGCCGCCTCACGCCCGCCATCGTGGGACACTGATGGGGCGTTTGTCAGGCTGCTGCACCCTCCCACGAGAACGACAACCACCAGCCGCCGTCCCGCGGCCCCCAACCCTGGAAATCGCCTTGTCTTCATGATTCGTTGATAGTAGTCAGGAGTACAGGTCCAGTCAAACGAGATCCCGGGGTGCGTCCTCGTCCAACAGTCCCATGAACTCGGGACGAGTCGCAAACATTGCAAACGCACGCCGGTCGCGCCAGTCTGCAGGCCGTCCACGATGTCCATTCTCTCTCTCGCTGGTGCCTCCGCTTTTACCTTGGCCCGACTGGCCAAACGGCTGGCCAAAATTCAGACTGCCAACCCGCAGGTATCAGCCCTTGCCGCCGAGTTCGTCCATTTCGTGGAGCTGACCTCGCCCCTGCCCGAGGCTGAACAAGGCGTGTTGGCACGCGTGCTCCGCTACGGCCCGCGCGCGCCGAGAAGCGAGCTTGACGGCCAGCGTCTGCTCGTCGTTCCCCGCATTGGTACCATTTCGCCCTGGTCGTCCAAGGCCACTGATGTGGCCCACAATTGCGGCCTGGAGCGCGTCCGCCGCATCGAGCGAGGCATCTGGTACACCATCGCGGGTCCGGTGCACGACGAGCCGACGCTGCGAGCTGCCCTGCACGACCGTATGACCGAATCCGTGCTGGCGAGCGAGACTGACGCCGAGCGCCTGTTCGTCCACGCCCAGCCGAGGCCGCTGCAGGCCATCGACGTGTTGGGCGGTGGCCGCGGTGCCATCCAAGCAGCCAATCTGACCCTGGGCCTCGCTCTGGCACCCGACGAGATCGACTACCTGGTGGAAAGCTTCCGCACTCTCGGGCGCAACCCGACTGATGTCGAGTTGATGATGTTCGCCCAGGCCAACAGCGAGCACTGCCGCCACAAGATTTTCAACGCCGACCTCATCCTCGACGGCAAGAAGCAGCCTCGGTCGCTCTTCCAGATGATCCGGCGCAGCACCGAAGCCAGCCCCACCGGTGTGCTATCCGCGTACAAAGACAATGCCGCCGTGGTCGAAGGCCTTGAAGCGGACCGCTTCTTCCCTGACCCGGACACGAATGTCTACGCCTTCCATCGCGAGCCAGTCGGCATTCTGATGAAGGTCGAGACGCACAACCACCCGACTGCGATCTCGCCTCACCCCGGCGCGTCCACTGGCTCGGGTGGCGAGATTCGTGACGAGGGTGCGGTGGGCCGCGGGTCCAAGCCCAAAGCCGGGCTCACCGGATTCGTGGTCTCGAACCTGCGCTTGCCGGGGGCCGTGCAACCCTGGGAGAAAGACTTCGGCAAGCCGGGCCGCATTGCCTCCGCGCTCGATATCATGCTGGAGGGGCCTATCGGGGGCGCGGCCTTCAACAACGAATACGGCCGCCCCAATCTGGCCGGCTGTTTCCGCACTTTCGAAATGGAAGTGCACGGTCCTGCCGGTCCCGAGGTGCGCGGCTACCATAAGCCCATCATGATTGCGGGCGGCTTCGGCAACATCCGCTTGCCGCACGTGAAGAAGGCCGAAGTGCCGCCGGGTGCGGCGCTCGTCGTCTTGGGCGGGCCGGCCATGCTCATCGGCCTGGGCGGCGGCGCGGCCTCATCCATGGCCTCGGGCGCTTCCGAGGAAGACCTCGACTTCGCGTCGGTTCAACGCGACAACCCCGAGATGGAGCGCCGCTGCCAAGAGGTCATCGATCGCTGCTGGGCGCTGGGCGAAGCCAACCCGATCTACTCGATCCACGACGTGGGCGCGGGCGGTCTGTCCAACGCGCTGCCCGAGCTGGTGCACGATAGCGGCCGCGGCGCCGTATTCGAGTTGCGCAAGATCCCCAACGACGAGCCGGGCATGTCGCCCAAGGAGATCTGGTGCAACGAGGCGCAGGAACGCTACGTGCTGGCGGTCGCGACCGAAGAACTTGGCCGTTTCGCCGACCTTTGCAGTCGCGAGCGTTGCCCCTTCGCTGTCCTCGGCCAAGCGACAGCCGACGGCCGGCTGGTGGTGACCGATTCCCACTTCGGCAACCAGCCCATCGACATGCCGCTCGCCCTCCTGCTCGGAAAGCCGCCCAAGATGTTGCGTCGGGCCGAGACTGTCCGCGCAGCAAGAACACCCTTCCCCACCGCCGACCTCGATCTGCACGAGGCGATCCCGCGCGTGCTGCGACTGCCCGCGGTGGCCGACAAGACCTTCCTCATCACCATCGGCGACCGCACGGTGACCGGGCTGGTGTGCCGCGATCAGATGGTGGGTCCGTGGCAGGTGCCGGTGGCGGACGCAGCGGTGACCACCACCAGCTACAACGGCTACACCGGCGAAGCCATGGCCATGGGCGAGCGCACCCCGCTGGCGTTGCTGAATGCGGCCGCCTCCGCGCGCATGGCCGTGGGCGAAGCGTTGACCAACATCGCCAGTGCGCCCATCGCGCAGATCGGCGACATCAAACTGTCGGCCAATTGGATGGCCGCGGCCGGGTATCCCGGCGAGGATGCGCGGCTCTACGAGGCCGTGCGGGCCGTGGGTTCCGAGCTGGCCCCGGCCCTTGGCATCGCCATTCCCGTCGGCAAGGACTCGATGTCGATGAGTACTGTCTGGCACGAAGGCGGCCAGGAGAAACGGGTCACCGCTCCTTTGTCGCTCATGGTGAGTGCCTTTTCCCCGGTGACCGACGTACGCCGGGCCTTGACCCCGCAATTGCGCCTGGACCAGGGCGACACCGAGTTGCTCCTCGTGGATCTCGGCATGGGTCGTTATCGCCTGGGTGGCTCGGCGCTGGCGCAGGTCTACGGCCAGCTTGGCGACGAAGCGCCCGATCTCGATGATCCGGCCGCCCTGAAGACGTTCTTCGCCGCCATCCAGCAACTGAACAGCCAGGGCCTCCTCTTGGCGTATCACGACCGCTCTGACGGTGGCCTCTTCGTCACCCTGATAGAAATGGCCTTCGCGGGCGGGTGCGGCCTGGATATCGATCTGGCGGGGCTAGCCTGCGCGAGCCCGGCTTTGCTCTTCTCTGAAGAACTAGGCGCCGTGATTCAGGTGCGCAAGCCGGACGCGGCCGCGGTACGTGCGGCCTTCGCAGGTTCGGCCGGGCACATCCACACCCTCGGGCGCCCGCTTGCGAGCCAGAGCATGGTCTTCCGCCGCGGCGATCAGACTCTGGTCGAGGACACCCGCACCAACCTGCGTCGGGTGTGGTCCGAGACCACCTTTGCCATGCAGGCCTTGCGTGACGATCCGAGCTGCGCCCGCGAGGAGCATGAGGCCCGCTGCGACGAGACGGATCCGGGTATTTCGCTTCGCTTGACGTTCGACCCAAATCAAGATCTGACAGCACCCTTTGTCAGTCGGAGCGCCCGGCCACGTGTGGCCATCCTGCGTGAGCAGGGTGTGAACGGCCAGGTCGAAATGGCCGCGGCTTTTCACCGTGCGGGCTTCGAAGCGGTGGATGTGCACATGAGCGACATCCTGAGCGGTCGCCTCGACTTGGAATCGTTCCGCGGGCTGGCTGCCTGCGGCGGGTTCTCCTACGGCGACGTGCTGGGCGCGGGCGAAGGCTGGGCCAAATCGATTCTGTTTCACGCCCGGGCGCGCGCCGTCTTCGAGCGCTTCTTCTCTCGGCCCGACACCTTCACGCTCGGGGTGTGCAATGGATGCCAGGCGCTTTCCAACCTGAAGGAGATCATCCCGGGCGCGCAAGACTGGCCGCGCTTCGTACGCAATCGCTCGGAGCAATTCGAAGCCCGCCTGGCGCTTCTGCGAATTGAGGAGGGCCCGTCGGTGCTTCTGCGGGGTATGGCCGGCTCGCAGTTGCCCATCGCGGTTGCCCATGGCGAGGGCCGCGCCGAGTTCGAATCCGACACACAGCAGGCCAATCTGGAGAAGACGGGCCTGGTGGCCGCGCGCTTCGTGAACCACTACGGCGCGGTCGCCAGCCGCTACCCGGACAACCCCAACGGCTCGCCCGGTGGCATGACCGCCATAACCAGCGCCGACGGCCGCGTCACTATCCTGATGCCGCACCCCGAGCGCGGGTTTCGGGCGGTTCAGCATTCCTGGCGCCCCAATGACTGGGACGAGGATGGTCCCTGGGTACGGCTATTCCGCAACGCGCGGGTCTTTGTCGGCTAACCAGGGCCTGCCGGGACACTCGGAACCGCCCGGCAGGCCAGGCCGCGGCTGGCTGGTCGCGAGCGCGTGAGCGTGAGCGAGTCCGTGGGCGGTACGCGGGAGGACGGATCGCGATCCGCGGGCCGGACACGCTCACGCGAGCCGCCCGAACAGACCGCGCCACGCCAGCCGCTCACGCTCACGCGCACCCTGGCCGACCTGCGCTGGCGCCAAATTCCCAGACAAGCCGCAGCCGATCTTGATCTATGATGGCGCCTATGCTGGTCGTGATCGCATGGACGTTGTGCGCCGCTGCCGAGGCAGCAACCGGCCCGGTGGCTAAACTGCCCGCGCCGGTCGCCAAGGAAATGGCCACAGCGGTGGTGGAACTCAACAAGGTCTTGGGTCTGGAAAGCTGGCCTGCCCAAGGCTTCGAATCGTGCCTTGACCGCGGCGGTCTGGAAGCCACTGCCAAAGACGTCAGCGCGGAAGACACCAAGAAATGCGCCGACACCGCGCTCGACGCCGGCTTTCCCGAACTGGGCAGATCTTACGTCATCGGCATTCCCATGGCCGGGATTGGCCCGGTCACGGTGTTTGCGATCGGCCTGGCCCAAGCTGAAGGCTGGGGCGCCTATTCCTGCGACACAACCCGCAAGTGCCCGCCGACCAAGTTGAACGGGCCGTCCAAACAGGCCAAGCGACTTGCCGACCGCTACCGCCGCGCCTGCGCCGACAGCGCGACCATCTGGCTTCCTGCTCGCGAGGGCGTTTGCGGGACAGGTCCAAGCCCCGCGCAGGAAACCCCGTAGACAGGCCGTAGCAAGAACCTGTCGAGAAACCCTGGCGCCGTCAGGAGGGCCGATCCTCGCCGCGCCTTCTCTCTACTTGCGTGGCATTATCGCGCCATGAATCGTCTTGCCGCACTTGTCCTGGCCGCAACTGGCGTGTTGTTTTTCCCGGCCCAGCCGGCCCGTGCCTCGAGTGCACTGGAGATACTCGGCTCGCCCACCGGTGCCAACGCGCTCACGGCACGGCTGTTCTCCCGCAACGCAGGGGCGACGTATTTCAACCCAGCGCTCCTGCCCGAAGCGACCCCCAAACTGGAAGCGGGCTTTTTCGGTCTGCTCACACGCGGGAAAATTCACCTCACACCGCGGCCTGACGGTGTGGATGTGCCCCTGTCGATCTACGACACATCGGCAAGCAGCACGCGGCCGCCCATAGCGACCGCCGACTTGCCCAATCCCCGTAGCGACACCGACGAGGACGACCACGTGCTCTATGCCGTCCTGGGCATCGTCCGCCCGCTGGCCGGGAAGTACTTGGTGTTCGGCTTCTACAGTCTTCTGCCGGTCAATGACTTTCTGGACGAAAAGGGGTTCTTCCCGGACGAAAGAGAGCAGTACTTTTCGAACCAGCTTCACTTCGAGCAATTGGGCGACCGCCTGAGCGCGACCAGCTTCGCGTTTGCGCTCGGCAGCCAACTCAACGACTGGCTCGCCGTCGGTGCGGGCATCGACATCGCCGTTGTCACACGTTCCAACATGGCCGTGTACTTGCCCGATGCGGCCCACCAAGAGAATGTCTTGCTCGACCCGGACATCCGCACCAACAGCAAATTCAAGCCCTACCTGGGCGCTGCCTTTCGGCCCTCGCCGAGTGTCGCGGTAGTGGCCACGCTTCACCTAGGTACCAGCAACGATACCAATGGCGAAAACCAGGTGCGCATGTGGAACTACCAGACCCAGTACCCAGCGGGCCTCAACTATGTTCCCCAGATCTACACGCTCTCGCAGGGGAACGAACCGGCCCGCCTGGGGCTAGGTGCCAGTGTGGTCAGCCGGCGTCAGGTTGAAGGTCGCCCGGCATGGGAAGTGGGCCTGGTGGCGGTGGCTGAGCGTTGGTCCCAATACCGAGACCGACACGGCGAGGCTCCGCCCGACACCTGGCACAACACGGTAACCATGGTGGCAGGCGGAAACGTCGCTTGGCGCCAGCGCCGACTCTCGTTTGATCTCGGCTATGCCCCTTCACCGGTTCCTGATCAGACGGGCCGCACCAATTACGTGGACAATTCACGCATCGTTTCCAGCGCGAGCATCGAGGCGCCGGTGAGACTGCTGGGCCGCGAGGTGGAGGCTGGCTTTTACCTCTTCGGCTCGGTATTCATCCCGCGTACCGCCAACAAGGACCCCAATGCAACCCATCCCGTGGTCGACGAGTTTCCTGACACGGCCATCGATATCCGCACGGGGTTGCCCGCGACGGGCGCGGCCGGCTTGCAGACCAACAATCCCGGCTATCCAGGCTTCGACAGCCACGGCTTCATGCTGGGGGCTGGGTTCTGCCTGCGTATCGCGCGCTGAACAATCCTAAAGCCCCAAGAACGCGGTTTCTTGGTCGCGCACCCACGCGCAGTCCACTGCGCCGGCGTCTGCGGCATCGGACACCTTGACCATCACGAAGGTGCTGCTGCACGCCGCCGGATCGGTGATCGCGGTGGAGCTTGTATAGAGGTTCTTGATCGTCGGCGGCTCGGAGGCGATGACCGACTGGTCCGACTCGTAGGCCATTCCGCCCTCGACTCGATCCTCGGCCACAGCCACACCGCGAAGCGCGGTCGACTGCCTTTGCACGGACCGGAGCGTCCCCGGGACAAGGCCGCTGAGGGCAATGCTGAGCCCGGGGTAGCCGTCGCCGTCGACGTCGACCAAGCGCGGATCGTTGGGATCGGTGGGTAGGGCGTCGGTGGCAGGGTCACTCAGGGTTGCGCCGAAGACCTCTACCAGGCTGGGCAGCGTAAGCGTCCACCGCCCCGAATCGTCGGGCGCGAAGGTTCCGCTGCGCTGAAGAGGCGACGGGGTCAGCCGCCAAGGATCCAGAACGATGACCTTGGCCGGGTTGTTGGGATCGTCATGCTGAATCCGATCGCAGTAGTGACCGTTGAGGGTTACGTCATTCCCATTCTGGATGACCTGGACCAGGATCACATCGATGGACTTGAGGTGAAACGGGTTCACATAAGCAGGAACCTTGACAGTTTGGGCCCCGATGGTCTCCAGCACCCAAGTGCCTGAAAGATCCGTTGCCGACGCGAACACAGGTTTGCACGTACAGAGCAAAGGCGCGACTCCTCCGTCGCCGACGCACACGTTCGCCGGCCCATCAGCCGCATCCGTGCTAGCAAGCGGAGCCGCATCAGGACTTGCCCCGCCGCTCGCGTCTGCGCCCATCGGCAGAGCCGCATCAGGACCGGAACTGCCCCCGCCGCTCGCATCCGCGCCCATCGGCAGAGCCGCATCAGGACCGGAACTGCCCCCGCTGCCACACCCGGCAAGCATCCCGGCCACAAACGCCGCACGCCCGACCTGGTTCAAGAATCGACGAGCATGAGTCATTGGCGCGCAAGATACCAGATCGCTGTAGGCGAGCCTGCACTATTCACGACAAAGCAGGTCTGGGGAGAAGGGGTCTCTCCCATGAAAGTTGGCACTTTGTGGGCTAGAACAGAAAGAGACCACGCCGATGATTCCTCTTCCGTCCGTGTTCGCCATCAGGCCACGAATAGCCCGTCGCGTGGGGTTCGTCCTGGCTGCGGCAATCTTGGCCCCGAGCACAGCCCATGCAGAAGCGTTCTCCGACGCTGCCGGACGCGGAGCGCTAAGCGCCTTCCTCTTCGCGTTCACGGCGGGGTTCCTCACCTCTCTTACCCCCTGCGTCTACCCGATGATTCCCATCACCATCAGCGTGTTCGGTGGCCGCGGCGGGGTGCCACGCGCCCATGCGGTTGCCCTGGCGACGCTGTACGTGGCGGGAATCGCCATCATGTTCGGCACGCTGGGTACGACCTTCGCGCTGCTCGGCAAGGCGTTCGGCACCTTCCTGGCCAACCCCTGGGTGGTCGTGCCGCTAGCCCTTTTCTTCTTTGCCATGGCGGCCTCTATGTTCGGCGCCTTCGACTTGGCATTGCCATCGGGGCTGCTGCAACGTTTGTCACGGGTGGGCGGGCGCGGCTTCCTGGGCGCGTTCCTCATGGGCCTGGTCGGCGGACTCATCGCCGCGCCATGCACCGGGCCGCCCTTGGCCGGGATTCTCGCCTATGTGGCAACCACGCGCGACGGCGTGCTGGGTTTCTTGCTGCTTGCGACCTACGCCGCTGGGATCGGCGTCCCCTTCTGGGCCATCGCAGGGTTCTCGCTTCACCTGCCGAAATCGGGGGCCTGGATGGAGGGGGTGAAGAGTGTCTTCGGCATCGCGCTTTCCGTGGCCGGCCTCTACTACCTAAGGGTCGTGGTTCCCCCCCTGGCGCAGGTGACCGGCCGGTCTCCCGCCTTCTTAGCCGTGGCCGTTGCCGTGGTCGGCCTGGGAATTCTGCTGGGCGCCGTGCACCTGTCATTTCACGCGGGCTCGCGCACGCGACTACGCAAAACGCTCGGGGTCGCGCTCGCGGTGGCCGGCCTGTTCGCCGCGATCAACTACGTCCTAACCCCCAAGAGCGTCCTGCACTGGTTGCCCACGGAGGCCGCTGGTTTGGCCCACGCCCGGGTCAGGGGTAAGCCGGTGGTGATGGA
>PMIX01000197.1:0-7163 GCA_003158395.1 Myxococcales bacterium
ATGGCGGCATCTGGGGCCATGACATTCCCACCGCTGGTCGTAGCCCCCCCTGACGCCTGGCGACCTCCAGTCACTTCAGTCGCACCACCATTGGCTCCGCCGCTCGCGTTTGCAACCGTGGAGCCGCCCGTTCCGGCGGACCCGGACTGTGGGGCTTCATCTGGGGTGCCGTCTGTCGGAATCCTGGCGTCGCCCGGCGAACCTGCGACTCCGCTCGCCCCGCCAGCGGCATCATTCCCTGTGCCGGTGCTGTAGTCCGGGGGGTTGACTTTCGTACATCCGAAAGCCCCCAACATGAGAAGTCCGAAAGTCGGACAGACTGATCGGAGATACCGAAGACCTCGCAGACGCGTCGTCCAAGACATGGGCCGGATGCCTACCACGTCCCCGCCTGGCTGAGAACAACGATTGGACGGGCCGGCTTGCACCGCCCCAAGATTGTTGTGCTGCTGGGGAGGCGTCTTCTAGAAGAGTACAATCGCGACGGCGAAGAGTCTGGCGAGGCGCTTGCGCTTTCGGGCCACCGTTCTGGCAGAGCCGCGCCCGTCGCCGACGCTACGGCGAGCCACCCGACGCGGCCAAGGCGTAGGCGGAGTCTGCAGCCGCCCGCTGCTCCGATCATCCCCTGCCAGCCGCACCGCTCGCCAAGGCGGCGAGGCATCCGTCTGCCCTGAGGCCCGAAAGCGGTCCCCCTGGCCTCGGGTTCGCACGTGGATCCAGCTGCCTTCGCCCTGTTGGCCGGACTTCCAGGCCGCAGATCCTCAGCCTGCCATCGCACCCGACACGCCCAGAAGGCGTTTATGTGAGCTACGGCCAGTTACCAGCAGCAGTGCTAGTCCTCGTACTCGATTGTGAGCGTCGGACGGTCCTCCACGGTGAAGGCCTCGCTGGAATAGAGCCCACCCTGCCCTTCGTATCCCCGGATGACGAATCCGGGATGCCGCTGGGACACGACATCGAAAGTCTTTATGAAATCGGTCACATCGACCCGTTGAGAGCTATCCCACATTCTGAGCGTTCCCCCGATTTGTTCCTGTATCTGGTTGGCATCGGCCACCTCCACGATTCCATCGCCGACATAACCGTAGACTTTGAATCCGCTGGTATTGGGATCGCCGGAAGCGAAGGTCCGTTTGAAGAACAGATCGGCGCTGATCACGGTTTTCCCTTGCAGGTCCTGCGGCAACTCGAACTCCATGATCGCACGGTACGCATCCTTCGCGTCCGTGTTGAAACTGGCATAGGCAAGGAGCTGTCCAACGTCAGCCCTGAGCAGCCCGGTGAAGTTACCCGTGTAGCCCCCAGCATCCGCGGTTCGATCGTCCACTGGGTACAGAACCAGTGGGCTGCTCCCGGGCTGTTGACCCTCCCAACCTTCGCTGATGGGGTCCTCGGTCGTGGAGATGCATGAGTTGTTGTTGGCGTCGTCCGAGAAGTGCACGAAGACTGGCTTCTCGTGACGCAGCATATCAATCAGGTGCCCGAGCTGCCGGTGATGATAATAGAAGGCGTACTTGCCGGGTCTGACTTGGCACGCTTTCTGTAGTTGGGCTGACTCGTCTTCGTCGAACCACACGGAGCATTCCTCTCCGTCTGCGCCCTTGAGGATCAGGTTCGTCTTGCCGGTGCTTCGGGATGACCAGTCGTAGTACTCGTAAGTCTTTACGCGAAATAGGGTGATCGCCATTAGCCTAGCCTCCGCACAGAGGCTAGCAAAACCAATGCTGCCCCGACCAGATAAAGCACGGTCGCATCAGGTATTCCGCACGTTGCGGGGCGCAGAGAGGCGGGACGTTGCCGGTAGTCATCGATGTGTCGTACAGGTAGCCGTACTTGTGGCCTTGCCTCCGTCGGGGCACTCCTGGGCTGGTCGATGGATGCCGGGGGCGCCACGCGGCCCCTCGCGCGCGGCGTCCGGCCGACCGTCAACTGGTGTCCCAAGGCGAGTGCTCGAGTCTGGCCAAGTCGTCGAGCATTTCATCGACGAGTCGGCTGATGGTCCGGGTCACATCCTTGCCGCGGTCGCGCCCGTACGAGCGGACCTGCCGGTAGAGGAAAAGGGTCAGCAGGTTGAAGGCCGCAAAGAAGAGCCAGTAGAGCGCCTGGCTGCCGTGCCCGTCGTGGACAAAGACGTGCTCGAAGTACCACCCCCGGGGTAAGTGCCCCGGGGTAGGTGTTTTCATGAGCAACTGGCCCTCCCGATTGCCGAAAACCAGGCATGTCCAGACCTCTCCGTTTCGTGCCCGCGAATGCCCTGGTCGAGGTGACTACCCGCACCATCCAGGGCAGGCTACTCCTCAAACCCTCGCCGGAGCTCACCGAGATCATTCTCGGCGTCATCGGCAAAGCCCAAGGCCTGTACGGCATGGCCATCCATGCCTTTGTGCTTGTCTCAACCCACGCCCATTTTCTCCTGTCACCGTCTAGCGCTGACCAGCTCGCAAGGTTTATGCAGTTCGTGAACGCCAACATCGCAAAGGAAGCTGGGCGCCTCCACCTGTGGCGGGATCGCCTGTGGTCGCGGCGCTACCGTTCCATCGTCGTCGCAGACGAGAAAGCCGCCCATGCCCGACTGCGCTACATTTTGGCCCACGGCACAAAAGAAGGTCTCGTGGGAAAATCAGCCGAGTGGCCGGGCCCCAACTGCATCGCCGCCCTCACCACTGGCGAGTTGCTGCGCGGAACCTGGTTCGACCGCTCCGCCGAGTACATCGCACGCCAGCGCGGCGAGTCCGTCTTGCCGTCGCAATTCGCCACCACCTTCGACGTCAAGCTCACGCCCCTGCCTTGCCTGGCGCACCTGACCGCAGACCAGCGCCAGGCCGAATGCCGCCGCATCGTCAAAGAGATCCAGGCTGCGGCCGATGCCGAAAACAAAGCCAAAGGTCGAGAGCCCATGGGCGTCACTGCCATCCTGGCCCAGGATCCGCACAGCCGTCCCGCCACCACCGACCGCAGCCCCGCACCCTTCGTCCACGCCTCGGACGAGCAGACGGAGCTCGATTTCCGCGCCCAGTACCGCGCCTTTGTCGACGCTTTCCGCGCCGGCGCCCAGCGCCTGCGTGAGCGCGCACGGGAGCTGGCCGAGATATTTCCTTTGTGGGCCTTCCCGCCGGCCCTGCCATTCAACGCTCCGGCCTGACCGCGACCGGCCACCACCGACCGGCCACCACCCCGCTGGCGAGCCCACCAACCAGGCGGCTGCGGGAAGTCGTGCCCGGTCGTCTGCCACCGAAGGAAAAACCATACTCTCCCAACCCTGATCTCAGTTCTGCCCGGCCCTGCGACGACCGTTTTGTCCCTGCCGCTGCCGTTCTGGCCGTCACTCCCGCCAACCACCACCTCGATCCACGGCGACTGCGGCAGCCGCCCGCCGTCGTTCCGGGAGGACTCCAGGAAAACTCTCCAGGAAAACTCTGGTACCACACCACTGCGGGAAAACTCTGGTACCACACCACTNNGGGTACCACACCCGGGGGGCACCACCCCGGCCGGCCTCCAAGCCCCTCGCGGCCGGCACGGCCGGGCGTCCCATGACTCATGGCCTACGACCGTCAGAGGACCAGGGACACACCAGTGAGGCCGAGGTGAAAATCGGTCGACCAACAGGCGTGGATCTTCCAGGCCCGCATGAGGTGCAGCCCAACCGCATCGGTCAGGGTCAAGTCCTGGTCGGAGAAGCGACGCAAGAGACCGGTGGCGCCGGCCTGCTCGGACGGGCCCACCGGCGCGATGGTCAGTGGTTTCATCTCCTCGATCATTGCAATGAATTGCAGCGCCCGAGTTCGGTCGTAGCGACGTAGGAACCAGGCGTGGCCCTCGGCGACGACCAGCGTGGTGGTGACCAGCGCAGGCGGGCTGGAGAAGCGGCGCCGAAAGAGCGGGTGGTGCGTGTCCGAGCCGTCCGCGAAAGCGATGAACGCCGACGTGTCGACGTACGCTTCAAATCTTCTGGCCATACACCACGTCGTCGATGTCCTCGCTCGAATGCGGATCCCCCGACTGGACCATGCCCGCGTAGCGCATCCAGGGCCTGCTGTCATCCACCGACACCATGCCCCGCAGCGAGCGGCGGAGGAGTTCCGCGAGCGAGATACCCAGGCGCTTGGCCTCTCGCTTCGTGGCGACGTATTCGTCCTCGGTCAGGCTGATTTGAGTGCGTACCATGATAACAAGTTACCGCAGATTGTTATCACGGGCAAGGGCTGGTTGACCTTTCCTTTCGCGGTCGTGTATCGAGAGATCGCGGGGGATGAGATCGAGACTGTGACGTCGGCTCGCCTGAAGCGAGGGCACGGGTACTGGTCGAAGCAGCAGAACTCGCGTCGGCAATGGCAACGATCTTAACTACCTACGACACGCCTACATTCACCTCTTCACCGCCCCCGTTTGCCGCACCTCTGAATATGCTTCTGAATATGGCACCACCCCGAGGGCTGCCGGAGGATCAGCAGCGGGCAGCTGAGGCTGGCTTTGACCAGCACGTCGCCAAGCCACCACGCATGGACAAGCTTGAGGAGTTGCTTTCGTCTTTGCGTGAGAGATCGTCCAGCGCACAATGACCCTGGGCGCGGCCGTCACTGACGCTGGCTGCGAGTCCATCCTATCTGCTAGGCTTCCATTTGACGCCGCGAACCCCTGCCCCACGGGGTTCCTGTGTCGGAGCTTTCTTGTCCAACCCAGCCGATGACTCACCAGTCGGCATGAACGCCGCAGCAGCTACCCGCACCGAGGAGGCTGGGCTTCGCGCCCGGCTGGGAATTCCCCCAGACGCAAGCCGCGTACTTGTTTTCGGCGAAACCAGTCACTGGGATCCCAACTGGCTGCACACCACCGAGGAGTACTACGAACTCTGTATTCCGCGCATCCTTGAACGGGTTTTCCTGGCCCTCGAACAGGAGCCGCGCCGGGTCTTCTCCATCGAGAGCCTGTTCTTCCTGCAACGCTACTGGCAATCCAACCCGGCCCAGCACGAACGGTTGCGCGGCCTGGTCAACCAGGGCCGCCTGCGCTTGACGGGCACTGGCATCACCACGCCCGATACGGTCCTGCCCGACACCGAGGCCATCCTGCGCGACTACGCCGACGGACAGCGCTGGCTCAAGGACAACGGCATGACCGCTGAACCACGGCTGGCCTACCTGCCGGACGACTTCGGCCATTCGCCGGCGCTGCCCACGCTGCTCATGGCTCTGGGCTTCGACATGGCGGCCATCACCCGCATCGACGGTATGTACTTCGTCGGCAGCGACTATCGCAGAAAGTCGGCCTTCCCCCTGCCCGGATCGAGCGCGGAGTTGCTGGCCAAGGAACTCAAGACCGCCGATTTCGTGTGGCGCGGCCCCGATGGTTCGCAGGTTTTGTGCCACTGGAATGCCTTCACCTACTTCCAAGGCGATCTGCTGGCTCACGTCGGCGTGATTCGCTGGATGGACCGGATCTATGGTTTCCCGTGGCGAACCGAATCCCACGTCGCGCGCCGTATCCGACGCTACGTCCGGGACCTCGCGCCGCTCGCGCGCACACCCTACCTGTACTGCCCGATGGGCGGCGACTTCAACGGGCCCATTGCGGGCCTCTGGGAGCTCCTCGACCGCTACAACCGCACCCGCTACCCATCGAGTGGGGTCTGGGCGCTGAACGCGGGCTTGGACGACTACCTTGCCCTGGTCGACTGCCATCGCTCCGTGCTTCCAGTGCTGGCGCTGGACCCGAATCCCTACTGGATGGGGTTCTATGCCAGCCGCCCGGAGGCCAAGCGACGCGCCAAGCGCATCGTGCGCAAGCTCGTGATCGCCGAGAAGCTGACCGTGCTGCCGGCGCTCGCGGCATCGAGCTCGTCCGCGGGAGGCGCTCCTGTCGAGTCCGAGATTGCGCGCGACCTACGTACCGCCTGGGATCTGGCGGTCCTGAGCAATCATCACGACTTCATTACCGGGACGTCGCCCGACCGCATCTGGCGGGAAGAGCAGCAGCCCTGGCTCGAACAAGCCGAGGGGCTGGCCGACCACGCGCTCGCACGCATTCGTTCCCTCCGCCCCTCGGCGCCCAAGTTCCCGCCCAGCCCGCTACCCGCCTTCCGGCTCGACGGGGGGAGGCTTGAAGTAGAGACCGACACCTACCGCGTTGAGCTCAGCGAGGAACAGGGAGGTGCCATCACCAGTTTCCGCCTCAATAGGTCGGGCGAGGAGTTGCTTTCTGCTCCTGCCAATGATCTGGTGAGCTATCGTGACAGCGGCGGCCTGTGGCGCCTGGGGCACGAATTCCGTGGCGGGGTCTTCCTCGAACGGGCACGAGCCAGTCACGAACCAGCGCGCATCCGGGTGGAGCCGCGCCAGGGTGTGCTCGAGGTACGCGTCGACTCGGAGTTCGAGGAGCGTTGCTTTGTTCGCTGGCTGTGGATGCGCAAGGATTCGCCGGTCTTGCGCATGCGCCTGGTCGGTTCGGCCCAGCGCGGCCGGACCATCACCTGCCGGTTCCCGACCCTGCTGCGCGCTCAGGGACTCACCATGGACGTGCCGGGCGGAATCGTCGAGCGTCCGGCGCACAAGCTCTACCGTCCCACCTTCTGGCCCGCGCGCTCGTTCGTGCATCTGCGCGACGGACGGCGCGACATCGGGCTGGCCGTGTTCCTGGGGGGCCCTGCCGCCGTCGCCAGCGATGGCGCGGGAGGGCTGGAGTGGATCGCCCTGCGCTACGCACCACGCGAGACGGCGTTTCACGTGCTGCCGATTCTCGCACACCCCGCGTCGGGGACCGAGCCGCACCAGGGACAACTCGACTACGCCGTTTGGTTCACCGCCGGGGGAGATGCCAGGAGCAATCGCCTACCCCACTACGTGCGGCGGGCGCTGCGAGCCGCGCTTTTCGGTCCGAATGAGCTAGACCTGGACGACCTGGCCAACTCGGTGATGGTGGTCGACCGCGACGACGTGCAAGTCACTGCGCTCAAGCCGGCCTTTCAGGGCGGGGCCGTGGTGGTGCGGCTCGCGAGTTTCGCGCAGGCGCCGGTTGAGGTGCGCCTGTCCTGCCCGAGCCGCCCCATCCGAAGCGCCACGCTGTGCGACGCTCGGGAACGCAAAATTCGCGGCCTCAAAGTGGACAGCGATGGCGTGGTCGTGCCCATGCCCTACGCGCTGGCCAGCGTGCTGGTGGCGTTCTGA
>PMIX01000197.1:7174-10251 GCA_003158395.1 Myxococcales bacterium
ACCAGGCCGGCCACCATGAAGTTGAGCGTCCGGTGCGTGACCAAGAGTGCGTGGACCGCCGCATCCGATGGCATATGAGCCGCACGCAGGAGGCCCGTTGCGGCTGTAGGCAACAAGCTGAGCGTTGTCCCGGCCAGCACGAAGACGCCCGCGCGCTGCCACGCCTCGCGTTTCAACACCAGGCCGAAGAGGTCGACAAATGCCAGTCCCACCAGCCACGCGATGGGGAAATGTACCAACGCCGGGTGCAACCGGCCGATGAGATCCGCGAGGCCGGTCGGCTTGCCCTCAACCTCGCTCGGAGTCACCGTCTGGACATCGCCGAGCTGTTCCACGCCTGGCGTTGGGTCTGCCGCATAGACAGCCATCTCTGATGCCAAACCGAGCGCGGATGACACCAGGACGCCCAAAAGCAAGAGGATCGTTAGGCGTCGCATGGCCTGCCTACAGGGTCACGATGACCTGCTCGCCTGCCAGTTCCGCGGCGTAGGTCTCGAGCGGCCGCGACGCCGGCCCGTGGACAACATGTCCGTCGAGGTCGAACTGCGAGCCATGACAAGGACACTTGATCTTGCGGTCGTTCGCGCTGAATGCGACCACGCACTGCCGGTGTGTACAGACGGGATTGAAGGCGCGCACGCTGGCCGCGCTGTCGCGGACAAGCAGCAGTAGCTTGTCCTTCACCTTGAGGGCGATGGATCCCCCCACCGACTTCAGCACCTCCAGCTTGGCCAGCGGGATAGCAACCTTGCCTCCCCCAGCGCGTGCCGCGGCGGTGGGCAGGACCAGCAGCGCGCCCAGGCTCAGCCCCGTGCCCAAGAGAAAGGGGCGACGACCGAATGTCGAGCTGGACATGACGAACTCCTTGGCGGTCATAGATTGAATTCGCGCGTGATGGTGAAGCCCACGATGAGATCGTGGATGCCGCGGCTGGTGTTGGCCACCAGGCCATCGGCGGTGATGTACTGCGAGTTGCTGAAGATGAGCGCGAAGGTATGGCGATAGGAGATGATCTTCAGGGCTGTCGACAAGACCGGGTATTTCGCGTGATAGCCCGCCACATTGAAGGAGGCCTCGGCGTCCCAGGCGAGAAAGGTCTGCAGCCGCACCTCCAAGGCTAGCGGGATGGCCAGGGCGTAGGCCTGGCCGCTGCGCCGCTGGGGATCCTGGCCTGTGCGGACGTCGTTGCTCGCGTTCGAGTGATAAAGCAGCCCACTCGACAGCCAAAGGTGCTCGCGTAGCGACCGGCTGACGATGAGTTGAGCGAAGCCTCCGCCCGAGTCGGGACCATTGGCCACCGAGTACCAGGTGGCCCCGGCGCGCGCAGCCACGTCGACGAAGCAGCGCTCCGCGCGCAGGGCCCAGTATTTGACGTCGAACTGGTAGGTGTCGAAGTATTCACTGAAGTTGTTGCTCAGGCGCACTACGCCCACTTCAAGGTTGTCCAAAATGCCGTAGCGGAGGGCAAGCCCGATCTTGAGCCCACCCGCATCGAAGCCGACCCAATCACGAAAGGCATTGGTTTGGAAGGGCTCATGGGTACGGTGGTCGACCAAAAAGTTGAGCGCGCGGGCTCTCGTCGTGCGGGCATTCATGACGTTGACCGCGCGTTCAATGCGCGGGTAGTTCTCGGGCTCGAGCCAAAGGTTGAAGACTTGCGGGTTGTCAATCTCCTCGATGGTCGCCTCGGGCGCCCTTGCTGGCGGTGAGCCTTCTTGCGCCCAGGCCGTCGCGGCTGCCGCGACAAACAGCCCGACCGTCGCCGCCGCGCCGGTCCGGTGCGCCTTGCTTGGAGCGAGACCAAGTCGACAAATCATTCTAGTTTCCTCCTTGCTGCGGGCAGTCGGGCCGCACCACGCAACCCAGGCTTTGGCAAAATCTCTTGGGGAGTCTGATGCTGCAAG
The DNA here is from genome assembly GCA_003158395.1 of Myxococcales bacterium. GTDB lineage: Bacteria > Myxococcota_A > Polyangia > Fen-1088 > Fen-1088 > Fen-1137. The sequence goes on from PMIX01000197.1 coordinate 9,079, forward strand.
GCTGTCCCGTGTTGCCGCAAAGTTGTGGGCGGCGAATCCAGTGCTTGACGACCGCCGCGACTTTTCAGAGAAACCGTTGCCAGAGGCAAGCATCCAACTGAGCGAGAACAGATGGCTCCGTTGGGCGCCGCGTTTTGGGACTTCGCGGCGGGGTTTGTCGGGAGGCGGCGTGCGTCAGATGTGCGCAAGTTCATCTGGGCTCGTGCAAGGAGGAGGAACGTGGAATTCGAGGCTATCTTGTTGGGCTTGCTGCTTTTCATTGCAACGATCTGGGACCACTTCCGACTCCGCCGTGCGGTGCTCGAACAGCGGGCTGCCGGCAGCCCCGGACCTAGACGCGAAGGGGGCTGGAGCCTTGGCTCCGAGACGCTGCCATCCATCACCGTCATACGGCCCGTGCGCGGGCTCGACGTGGACGCGGACAAGAATGTGGCCGCGGCGCTCGACAACGATTACCCGGGGGAAGTTGAAACCATCTTCGTTTTCGACGACGAGCTCGATCCCGCCTTTGGGGCTGTCCGCAGGGGCATTGCCGCTCACCTGGCTGCGGGCCGGCGTGGCACGGCGATGATCATGGTCGCCGGGCCGCCGCCTCCGACCATGACTGGCAAGCTTCACGCGATGATCGCTGGTCTGGGCGAGGCCACCGGCAACTTGGTGGCGTTCGGGGACTCAGACACGCGCCCTCATCCCAATTCGCTGCGCAAACTCGTCGAGAAGCTGCTCACAACCGAGCGGGCAGGATCCGCGTTCGTGCCAGTCGTAGCCACCGAGCCTCCACAAACCGCGGGCGACGTGGGCGTTGCGCTCATGCTCAATGGACTTTACGGCCCGGCCGTGGCCGGCACCGTCCGCAAGAGCGGGGACATGCCCTTCATTATGGGACAACTGATGGTCTTTCGGCGCGAGACGCTCAGGGCCCTGCACGACCTGCAAAGCGTACGCGGCGAGTTGGTGGACGACATGCGAATCGGGATGCACGTGGTGGCGGCCGGGTATCGCAACGTCGTTTCGGAGGACACCCTTCCCGTGGTGATGCGCGGGCTTGGCTTCCTGCAATTCGCCCGGATGTTCCGTCGGTGGCTCATCTTCTCTCGCTCCGGCTTGCCGAGCTGGTCGTTCAAGCTGCCGGTGTGGCTGCGCGGCGCCGAGTTCTGGCTGGGATTGCTCATA
>PMIX01000041.1 GCA_003158395.1 Myxococcales bacterium
CTATTACGTGGCGGCAGCGGATATGTAGCGGGGGCACAATACGCCTTGGAGAATTAGGCAGCGGGACTGGGAACACGCCACATAGTTTGTTGTCTATCTGTATGAGGTCCGCGTGGAAGGGCACATTCGGCCCGCGCGGAATCCCAACATGGTCGATGACTACTTTGTCGCGCCGTCGTGTCTGCGACGCTACCACCACGGACCGTTGGCGCCGTACATCGATGGGCTGACGATGTTTCTGCACGACCGCGGCTACAAGCGGAGTTCGGTCCGGTTGGTCCTCTGCCTGGTGAGCAGGTTCAATAGCTACGCCGCTGGAGCGGGCGTCAGAGAGGCCAACGAGATCGACGAGGCGTTGGTCAGCCGGTTCCTGCGACGCCTACTCGCCGAGGGCAGGTTTCGGGACGCCCCGCGCGCGATGAAGCACATGCTGGAGTACCTGCGGCGCTCTGGGGTCGTCGGCACGGTTTCGATCAACAACGGGGCGGGCGCGGAGTTGGGTGCTGAGCTGCTGAAGAGGTACGACCAGCACCTTGACGCCGTCCGCGGCCTGCCGGTGTCGACTCGCCAAGACTACTGCCGGGGCGCGAGACGTCTGCTGCGCTGGCTCCAGAAGCGTCGAGAGGCGCGCAGCCTTGGAGGTCTTCGCGGATCAGACATCGTGGCGTTCATCACCGATCTCGCCGCCGCATACCCGAGCGGGAGCTGGCGCAACCGACTGACGAGCCAAACGCGTCTCTTCCTGCGCTTTCTCCGGTGGGAGGGGACTCTCGACGTCGATCTGGATCGCGTGGTGCCCAAGGTGCCGCACTGGCGCCTGGCCTCCATCCCCCGCCACCTCCGATGGGATCACGTCCGTGCGCTCATTCGCAGCATCGATGTGAGCACTCCCTGTGGCCTGCGCGATAAGGTCGTGCTCCTTCTCATCGCGGTTCTCGGCATGCGAGGCCAGGAAGTACGCACCCTTCGGTTGTCGGACATCGCATGGCGTTCGGCCGAGATCCACCTGCCGCAGACCAAGAGTTGTCGCGCGCGAGTCCTGCCGTTGCCCCATGTGGTGGGCACCGCGCTGGCCAAGTACATCCTGCACGGCCGTCCGCGGGTCAACGCGCCGCAAGTGATCCTGCGGCACGATGCGCCCCTTGGACCGCTGTCCAGCCCGAGCGCGGTGGGGCGCATCGTCACACGTAGTCTGCGTCGAGCCAAGATAACGCCACCAGCACGTCCGGGGACCCAGTTGCTGCGCCATAGCCTGGCAACACGGCTGGTCAATCGCGGCGTGCCCATCAAGCAGATTGCAGACCTGCTCGGCCACCGCTCCATCGACACGACCGCCATCTACAGCAAGGTGGACCTGAATCGACTTGCTGCGGTGGCGCTACCTTTCCCTCGGAGGGCGGCGCGGTGACATTTAGGAGCGCCTTCGCCCGGCGCCTCACCGAGTACATCCGCCTGCGACGCGGGCTGGGGTTCAAGCTCGAATCGCAGGCGGCCGTCCTTCGGAGATTCGATGTCTACGTCTGTCGGCAGCGCTACCGCGGACCGCTGACACAGGCCCTCGCGATCGCGTTCGCGGCCGACAGTCCCATGATATCGAGGAGCGAGCGCTGGCGGCGCTATCAGTTCGTCCGCCACTTCTCCGAGTACCTGGCGGCCTTCGACCCCCATACGCCGCAACTGGATCCGAAGGCGCTGCACAAGATCAACGAAAGGCCGCCTGTTCATGTGTACAGCGACGCGGAGCTGGGCAGCTTGCTCCGGGGAGCGCGAGAGATTTCGCGAAAGCACCCGTTCCGCAGCCTCACGCTGCACGCTATGATCGGGCTCGCAGCGAGCACCGGCCTTCGTGTCGGCGAGGTTGTGCGGCTCGATAAGGGCGATGTGGACCTGGAGTGCGGGGTCATGACTATTCGCCGCACGAAGTTCAAGAAGGACCGCTTGGTGCCGGTGCATCCAACGGTCGTCGCGGTGCTGCGCCGATACGCGGTCGCCCGCGAGGTTGCTTGTCGCGGTGCTGATTGCCCAGCCTTCTTCATCAATCTCAGGCATCAGCGTTTCGCGCGACACACGGTTGATGACTCTTTCCGAAAGCTGGCGCAGTTGGTTGGGATCCGCGGACCGAGAGGCAAGGGGCCCAGCTTTCATGGGCTGCGCCACCGATTCGCCGTCCGCCGCCTGCAGGCCTGGTACCAGGATGGCGTGGATGTACAAGGAATGCTTCCCGCCCTCGCCACATACATGGGCCACGTCAGATATACCGACACTGCCTACTACCTCACCGCGACGGCCGAGTTGATGGGATTGGCTGCCGCCCGCTACCACCGATCCCCACGATCCAGACGGGGTGGGTCATGAAGAGAGAGGAGCCACAGGCCCTGGGGAGCCTCCTTGAGTCGTTTTTCCGGCGGAGGTTGGTCGCAGAGCGCCGGGCGAGTCCGGCAACAATAGCGACCTACCGGGACGCGCTGAAGCTCCTGCTCACCTTCGCCTCGCGGCGCTGCGGCCAGCCGCCAAGTCGACTCACCGTGAGCAACCTCGACCGCGACACGATCCTGGGTTTTCTCGACCACCTCGAAAAGGACCGCGGCAACAGCGTCCGCACACGCAACGCACGCCTCGCCGCCATTCGGTCTTTCTTCCAGCATGTCGCGTACGCCGATCCCGCTGCGCTGGGACTCGTGCAGCGGGTCCTGGCGATCCACGGAAAGCGCACGGTGAAGCCGGTCGTAAATCATCTCAGCCCGACGGAGCTGAACGCATTGCTCGACGCACCCGATCGTCGGACTGTCCGTGGCCGCAGGGACTACGCTGTGCTTCTCTTCTTGGGCGAGACGGGGGCGCGCGTTTCCGAGGCCACCGGCGTCAATGCCACCGACCTGCGATGCGAGCGGCCTTGCCAAGTACTGCTCCACGGAAAGGGCTCCAAGGACCGCGTGGTCCCGCTCAAGAAGGACACCGCAGCGGTTTTGCGGGCGCTACGTGAAGAACGAGGTCTGGGCGCGCTCGACACCTTGCCCCTATTTGTGAATGGACAAGGAAAGCGCCTGACCCGGTTCGGGGTGACACACGTGGTCCGCCGCGCGGTCGGCGTCGCCTGCAGGAAACTGCCACACCTGGCCCGGCGAACGGTTTCCCCGCATGTATTACGCCATACAGTGGCCATGAATCTGTTGCGTAGTGGCGTCGACCTAGCTGTGATTCGCTCATGGCTCGGCCACGCCAGCCTCGACACCACCCACCACTACATGGAGGCTGATGTCGAGATGAAGCGGCGTGCACTGGACGGCTGCACCGTCACGCGGGCCCAGCCCAAACGGTACCGGCCCAGCGATCCCGTGCTCGCCATGCTCGACGAGCTGTAAACGACGGCAGAAATATGTGGCGTCGAGGGTGGCGGGATCTTGAGAGTGCGCCGTCTTGAGGTTTCGGCGCCACATATCCGCTGCCGCCACGTAATAGAGATTGCGGTCGAAGCGGACGCGGAAGGTCTTGCTGACCGTGACGGTATCGACATCGTCGGTGTTGAATGAGACTTCCTGGATGGGCCGCAGGGTCCGGCGCTCGTCGTGCTCGAAGACCAGAGCGGGCACCTTGCCGGTGATGTCGTGGACGCGGTTGTTGGCAAAGGTGTCGCGCCAAGCGGCAGCCTTGACGTTGATGTCCAGCAGGTCCGAGGGACGGCAGCCGGGCCAGAAGCGCTCGCGCACAAAGCCGATAGGGCGCTCGACCAGACCCTTTTCGTTGCCCCGGTACACGTTGCAGGCGATGGCGCCAAAGTGGCGGGCGCGCGCGTAGGCCAGGAATGTCGAATTGAAGACCGTGGCGGTGGGCGTGTGCGACAGCACCACCGTCTTCATGTTGTCGAAGACATCGACAGTGGTACTGCCGCCAAAGAAGTGCAGGGCGCGCTCCATGCAACGAAGAAACGAGCCCATGGCCTGGCTGAGCGTGAATTCCAGGTAGAGCATGCGCGAGTAGCACATCACCATCACGAAGGCGCTCACTCGGCGTGGGCAGCCCGGTAGGGCGAAGCCGAAGTCGGCCCAGTCCACCTGCGCCGCGGCTCCTGCCTTGAAGTCCAGCGTGAGAAAGGGCTCCTTCTCGGCGTGGGGGCGAAGGTCCCGAAGCCGCTCGCGTACGATGGTGATGCCACCGCGGTATCCGAGTGTGCGCAGGCGTTCCAGCATCGCGGGTGCATTCATCGCCGGCGTCTCGCCCAGGATCTGCCGGATGGCCCCGTCGTAGGGCAGCAGCATGCGCGGGCGTGGCACTTTCGTGATCGCCTTGAGGGCGCGATCACCATCGAGCAACTTGCGCACCGTCTTCCGCGCGACCTTGAGCTTGCGGGAAATGGCGCGAATGCCGAGATTCTCAGCGTAGGTCAAACGCAGCACCTCAGCGCGCCGCTGGGCGAACAGATCTTCGTCAGCGCTCATGGCCTGCACCTGCGGCGAGCGTGTCGCGGGAGATGAGATAGCGCACGTCGAGATGGCGGTGGTGGACGCGGCCAAGCACATCGGCCCAGAGTTCCAGCCAACAAGCGCCCGGATTGGTCCCGTCCGCACACAACACAACATCGACGGGGCCCCCGTGCCAGAGCGACAGCAGGGAGAGCAGCCGCCTTACCTGCAGGACCTGAGGCACCGTCGCTACTGGGCCTTTCAGCGTGATCTGCGTGTAGGCCCCGTTGTGCAGGGGGCGCAATTCCAGGGTGAGCGGTGTCGGGTCCATGCGTGGTTTCCGTATCGGTCGCGACTACAGATGCCGGAGTCGTCAACTTTTTGGAACCATGATCCCCCACGCGGCGCTCCCGCTCGCGGGCGCGGTAGGCGCGCTGGTGGTCTCGGTGATCGGCGCGTCCCTCGTCGCTGGCCCGGTGCCGTCTACGCGCCTTGCGGGCTGTCCGCGTCCGGCCACCGTCGCGGCACGCCTGGCCGCAGTAGACGTGGCCGTGGTCGCACCTGCGGTGTATCCAGAACTCGCCGCCGCAGTGCCTGCAATGTCGTAGTCGGATTTCCAGTGGGCCTCGGCGAGGCCGAAGAACTGGACACCATCACCGCCTTGCCGCATTCTGGTAGCTCCTTGGATCCACGCTTGCGGCGCACTCGCGCTGCCCCGAAGGCTCGGAGCGCTAACTCCGGGCCTTCGTCCTTTCTACGATCCGCGCTGCGCGCCAGCCTCGACCCGAAATACACCCAGCGCTACTTTCACGCCAAGGTGGTCCCGGGTCCCGGTGATCCCGCTGAAAAAGGGACCCGCTCAGCCCGGTGGCGAC
>PMIX01000136.1 GCA_003158395.1 Myxococcales bacterium
GAAAATCAGTGCCCTGAGTCCGTCGCCGACCACACCATCCAGCCCTGTGCCGGTCGCGTCGACCGACTCTTCGTCCGCGGGTCGACCTACGCCGGCGCCGGCAAGTTCGCCGTCCCGGCTTCGGGTTTCCCTCTCTGGGCCGAAGCAGACGCCTGGAAGTTCTGGCTCCGGCCCGCAGGTGTCGAAACCCGGGAGCGCTGCTTCGGGTCCACCAAAGCCACTGCCACCTTCCAGCTCCGGCTTCAACGCGGCGCCGCTGTCCATGCCGGTACCAGGCCCCAAGGTGGTACCGCCCATTCGTTCTGGATCACGCCCCAGAGCGGTACCGCCGCCCATTCCTGGCTCTGGGCATAGGCCGCGCTCGTCGGTCTCCGGATCTGGCCAAGAACTGTCGTCGGTTGTGGGTTCTGGCCTGGACCTGGCACAACAACGGATTTCCGACTCCAAGGGTTATGCTGGGGGAAACTGGCCTTCGCTGTCCCTAGACTTGCCCCACCCAACGCCCGCGGGCCTGTCGGCTCCTGGCGCAACAGCGGTTACCGGGCTAGCTCCTCCAGCAGGGATCGTCCCGTCGGCAGGTCCCTTGTTTGGCAATCTAGCATCTCTGCCCCCCGCGCCCCTCACCCTGCCGCGCGCCGAGTCCGGCCTGTCCAAGCTGACTCGCCTGGCGGGCCTGGCTCACCGGCATCGACACATCAAGTACGTCATCGCGGCCAGCGTAGTGCTGGTCCCCGTGATCTTGCTCATTCTGCTTTCGTGGAGGGCGCCGAGTGGAAAGGCAGCCACATTGTCGTTGGAGCGTGCGGCGCCCGTGCCGGAACTTTTCCCTGTCTCGGGGGAAGGAGAGACACCACCGCAGGACAAGAACACGGTTGGACGAGGCGCCGGGCACAGGGGCCGAAGGGCCGGGCGGATTGCGTCCAGGCGGTCGGCGTCTGGTCATTCCGCAGGCGTGTTGGGTAGGCTGGCCGTCGCTGGAGAAGCCCCCTTTGAGGCGCCATCCGGTGGTCGCGAGCGGGCAGCGCCGGTCGTGGCATCGGGCCAGTCCCGTCCCTCACGTCCCGGCCCGTCGGGTGGTGAGGGCCGCGGAATCTCTCAGACGCAAATCAGCGAAGTCGTGAGAAACAAGGAGAACCAGTCGGGCCTTAGGACGTGCTACGAGCGAGCGCTGAAGCGCGATGGGCGATTGCGCACAGGCCGTCTGGACATCACGGTGTCTATCGGCGAGAGCGGTACGGTGCAGCGTGTTCAGGTCCATGGTCCGGCGGACTTCATGATCATCGAGGATTGCATCAAGAGCGCCATCCGGCACTGGCGCTTTCCGGCCAACGCAGAGGAGTATGCGACCAGCTTCCCGCTCATCCTGCAGGGCGGATAAACCGGATCTTCAGATCGCGATCTCCCGGACGTTGGACTTCTGCAAGTCGGCGCGCCCGACGCCTGCCGCGGCGGCCTTGGCGAGCATCACCACCTCCTTCGGCTTGCGGCTGTGCAGGATCACGCAGTACGCATCGACTGCGACCGGATCCGTGCCGGCCACGATCTTCTGGGGCTTCAGCAGATCGCCGGGGCCCGCGGGGCCAGCCGTGCGCTGGTAGAATTGGCTGTCGATCTGACGATGCGCGATAGCACGCGATCGTATCGAAGCTAGCTCGACGTGGCCGAGAAGCAGTTGTTGATGAATGCCTGCGTCGTTCCTCCGTCCCCACTGATTTCGAAGCCCCACTGCACCTGGTCGAGTGTCCAGGTGTTGTCGAATTTCCCGTATTGGGTGGTGTTGTTGGCGATGAGCCAGTCCAGGATGGCCTTGACGTCCACAGTGGCCGAGGTGGTGTTGGTCGTGCGCACGAACGAAATCGTGGCATTGCTCCCGTTGCTGCCATAGTGGACGGTCCAGGTGTGGCCGCCCACTGTCGGGGTCCCCGGCCCTACAACGGACGAGATCGGCCCCGTCTTGTTCGTGTAAAACCACAGCATAAGCTCGATGCGCGTGTTCCCGCCGCCAGGGGTCCTGAGCCATATGTCGTAGGCGGCTTCCCAGGATCCAGTGGTGCCGCTGGGCACGGTGATGTCGAAGCTGCTCGTGTAGGTGTTGATGCCGCTGATAAGCAACCTTGGTGAAATCCCAATGTTGGGATAGGACTTGACACCCCCGGTCTGGGGATGAGTGGCGGTCACGCCCCACAAGGTTGTCGCCGTGGCCCACACGCATTCCGGGCCCGGGCCCGATCCCCAGACGTTGTTGGCGACGCTAAAGCCGCCCGCTGTTTTGTAACCTGGACCCTCATTGACGCAGTTACAGAAGGTCGAGGTGATCCCCGCGGGCACGGCCCCTGGGCAGGCGGCGGTGACGTTGCTGGTGTCGTAGGTTGTGCCACTCGCGCCACACGCAGATGTGGTCCCCGCAGTGCCGGTAGCGCCGCCTGTGGCCGTGGCCCCGCCCGTGTCGGTCGCGCCGCCGGTTCGAGTGCTACCCCCGGTCGCCGAATTGCCGCCCATGCCGGTCACGCCGCCCCTGGCCGCGGTTCCACCGGCGACGGTCATTCCTCCTGTGGTCAGGGTCCCTCCAGCGTTGCCGGTTCCACCCGTGCTGGTCGTACCCCCGGCCGAGGTTAGACCGCCGGAGGCGCTTCCGCCTGTCGACGCGGCACCGCCTGCGCTCGTCGTCCCTCCCCTGCCCGTGGTTCCGCCAGCGGATAGCCCGCCACTGCTGGTCGCCGTGCTGCCGCCAGTTCCCGTTGTGACTCCACCCGGGCTGCTCGATCCGCCCGTCGCTGTTGCGCCCCCAAGACTCGTGGCACCGCCGGCTGTCGTCTGTCCGCCGGTTCCATTGGTGCTGCCTCCGGCGCCACTGCTGGCATTCCCCCCGCTTCCACCGCAACCGACCAGAAGTGCAACGAGCAGAACCGAACCAAGCCCGCGCGGGTCCAGCCCGCTCTGCAGCCAACTTCGTGGTCGCCGTGATTTCAAGGATCGTTCCATGGTGACTCCTCCCAAACCTTGGGGTTCACGCTGCGCGCTCGCGCTGCCTAACTTGCACAGTAGCAGGGCCGGTCGCCTCTGGCTCATTCCTCGCGGGATCCAGAGACGCAGCGCGCTGGTCAGAACTGGCGAGTTGAAAGGAATGAGAGAGTCTCAATCGTTGCCATCATCCAATCGGCATAACGTTTCCCTGAGCCCGCCATCTCCAGACTTCCGAACTTGCGGCGGCCGGCGTCTTGCTCCGCATCCCGGGCTTTCGGCCTGGCTTCGCTCCCTGGCCAGCCAGCGCACACCCGGCGTTTCTATCCGACCCTGGCCATCTATTTCGTGCTGCTTTCGCTTCTGCTGGTCCCGGCAACGTGATGTCGTAGAATTCCGCGCCCGTGGTTCCGTTCTTCCATTCGCACCAAAGCCCGCTCTCTTTTTCCGAGGGGTTCCTTTTGATCCTCTGGCGACACACCGCTTTGGTGGGAGAATAGGTTTATGCTCGGCAGCATCGCGTTGTTCCTCCGCAGTTTGGAGAACGATTATCAGAGGCAGTTGAAAGACGTCGGTCAGGACGAAGCGAAGCGCCACGGATTCGACATCTTGGTGGAGTCGGCGCAATTCGATGCCAGCCACCAGGTCGCGCAGATCCGCGCGGCTATCAAGAACGCCTCTGCTACCAAGCTTGCGGCGATTCTGGTCAGCGGCGTGCACGACGAAGCATTACGCCCCGTCGCCCAGGAGGCTGCCGAGGCTAGCCTGGCGTGGGTATTGCTCAACGAAGGGGCGTTTGTTGACGACGTTCGCCGCCTGTATCCCGACCGTGCCGTCTTTGCTGTCGCGTGCGACCAGGTTGGAATTGGCCGCATCCAGGGGCAGCAGGTTCGAACCCTCCTCGGTTCCGCGGGTCGCGTATTGTGTGTCACCGGCCATCCTCAGAACGTGGCTGCCGCACAGCGTTTGCAAGGCTTGAAGCAAGTCCTCGATGGCAAGTTCGATCTTGTCGAACTCAACGCCGACTGGACCAGCGAACGTGCGCGCATGGCTGTCGCACAATGGACAAACGACATGGCCTCGGACGGAGATCTGCCCGGTATGTTCGTAGCCCAGAACGACGAAATGGCCCTAGGCGTGCGACAGGCTCTTCGCGACTTCCATTCCCAACGCAGCCTGTCGGGCCCCGACACCCCCATCACCGGATGCGACGGATCGCAGACCTTTGGCCAACGTCTCGTTCGTGAAGGGCGCCTGAAGGCGACGGTGATCATGCCCCCCGGATCGGGCGTGGCCATCGAATGGATCGCCCGCATGCGCAAGACCGGTGAGATTCCTCCGGTCCGCGTGCTTCTGCCTGCAGCGTCCTTTCCAGCCATTCCAAGCTTGAAACAGTAGCCGATCCCCCGGCAAACCTGTGGCTTTCTCCCGAAGACTCTTGGCTCGGACTTTGCGGGCGCGAGACCTCCGCTGCTGGTCCGCGTAGCATTGCGCCGCCGCCAGATCCCTACGGATCTCCTCGGCGGGCCGTGGCCGGTCGTATCGCGCTGGATGCGCCAGCTTTCTCGGGCAGATACTCCCCTTGACGCGAAACGCACAGCCCGCTGGCAGGCACCCAATTCCCGCGACAAGTCGTCGAATCCCAGGCGGCGACCACCCTAGTAAATAATCTGCGGTACGGAGCCGGCGGTCGGCGGTACCACAATGGTGAGGCAACTGGTCTGCGCCACCCACCTGAAGACGTTGTACCAAAACTGAGGCACGGTGTAGGACGTCATCGGGGTGTACCCAACACACTGAGAGTATTTGACGGCATCGTCATACTGCGGATCCGGCGTCAAACCCCATTGACTGGTGTAGGTCACCCACTCGTCGCCCCAGGCGAAGATGCGGCCTTTTCCAACCACTTTCGCCACACCAACGATGTTGGACTGAGCGCTCGTGTCGACGGTGTTCTTCCCGACCACCTGACAGTCTGAGCCGCTGCACTTGATCGACCGCCCCATAAAAACGCCGACCTTCTTCAAGTTCTTCGTGATGTCGGGCACCGCAGTCGTCCAGTTGTCGAATGGGATCGAGCCGTAGGCGCAATAGCAGAGGCTGGGTGGGTTGGGGCAGTCACTGCTGGTGAAGGTATTGTCCCCATCGTAGGTGATGCCGAAGGCAGCCACCAATTGGTTGAGCGGCTGGATCTCAATCGCGTTGTCACTGAAATAGCCCGACATCGCGATGATCGCGCCGCCCTTGTTGTTTACCCAGTCGTACAGGGCTGCAGCATCTGCGTTGGTGTACGTCCAAAGTCCATTGGGATCATAGGCGTTGGAGTAGAGAGCTTGCAGAATGATGACATCATAATTGCTGAGATCCAAGTCCGTAATGTGAGTGAACGTCTCCAGCATCTCCATGGTTGCAGTGCCCTTGGTGTTGCTGTTCATGAACGCCTGAAACGCGTCCGTGTTGTCGGTAGTGCCACTGTTCGCACCATATTTCGCCGGTTGCCCTATTGACAGAATGCGCACAGGTTGACAGAGAGTGCAGGTGCCGGCCTCGTCGCACTGATACCCTTTGAGATCGGGAGGCGCTTCTACGCTGCCTGCGTCAAAGGCACTGCCCATCCCCGAAGGATCGGGGTTGAGGACGATGATGCCACCTCCTGCACCGCCATCACCACCACCGCTGCCCGCGGTTCCACCTCCACCGCCCGGAGAACCGCCGCTGCCGGACGTTGCCTCCACCGTGGCCCCAGCGCAGGCCAGCCAGAGCGAGAGTGCAGAAATGCCAACCAGGAACATTCGATGCGATTTCACGACAGATAAACAACCTTGTTTGGATGGAAGAGATAGCCTCAGAAAGGATACCATGCATCTTGCTCAAACCAGCTGCCGCGCGGCGAGTTCGTCCTTCAGGTAGGCGTAGTAGATGGGCGCGGCCACGATGCCGGGCAGACCGAAGGCGGATTCCATGATCAGCATGGCGATGAGTAGTTCCCACGCACGGGCGCTGATCTGACTGCCCACGATGCGTGCATTGAGGAAGTACTCGAGTTTGTGGATGACGATGAGAAACCCCAGGCACGCCAGGGCGCCCCCGAGGGAGTGATTAAGTCCGACGATCACGATGATGGTGTTCGAGATCAGATTGCCCACCACCGGTAGGAGGCCAACCAAGAATGTGATGGCGATCAGGGTTTTGACGAGCGGCAGGTGCACGCCGAAGAGGCGCAGACCCACTAGCAGGAAGAGCGCCGTCAGCGTGGTGTTCACCGCCGAGATGCGGACTTGCGCGAAGACAATGCGACGGAAAGCATTGGCCAGGCGGGCAATTCGTTCAGCGAGGGCGCGAGCCAGCGGGCGGGTGAAGGTGTGCGGGCGGACGTCCGTGAGGGAAACTATCCCGCCCACCACCAGGCCGATGAGGATGTGCGCTAGCGCTCGGCCGAAGTCTTCACCGGCGGTCTGTAGGCCACGAGCGTGCGATTCCAGCCAGCGCACCGTGGCTTCCCTCAGTTCGGCCGCGTTGTCAGGGAGGTTCTCCGTCACCGACGCAGGCAAAGTGGCGCGGGCCTGATTGATGATCTGCGCCATCTTCTGCAGCAGCCGGGTGAGGTGCCCCTCGCCCCGCAGATACACCACCAGCCAGGTCACCGCGGCCGTCACGAGCCCGACCACCAGCACGGCCAGGGCCGACACCGCCACCACCCGTGCCCGTTCGTTGGAAAGATGCCGCTGCCATAGCGGCGCGGTGAGGTGAACTAGCTCGTACACCAGGAGCCCGGCCAGAAGCGCAGGCAAGAGGTGCAACCACAGCACGGCCAGCAGGGCGAGCCCCACGAGCATCCAGGCCGCCACCTCGGACCGCGTCGGCGCCGGCAATTTCGGACTCGGCGGTGTGGATTCTGGCTCGGGCATGATCATCTCCCCACCTCCGCAATCCTCCGCCAGCCTTGCAGCCGGTCCAAGCTCTTTCGCGACTGCATTTCGCGTCAATCGGTGGTCTCTCAGGCATCTTCCTCGACCGCCTCGCTGACGGTGGAATCAGCCTGGCGCCAGAATGAGCCACTCTCCCCTTTCGCCGATCGAGGGAAGGCGCAACTTTGCTCGGACGCACACCTAGGCGGCACCCACAGGATCGGCGCACCACGAACTCGGTCGCGAGCTGGGTTCGTTCGACCACAGGCCGGCCCGCCAGTCGCTACAGCTTGCTGCTGGCCCCGCTGGTGCCGTAATCGAGCAGCTCGATCGTCCACCTGCCGTCGTCGGAAGTCCCCTTCACAGCCCCGTTGATGGGGACGGCCGGGTGGAACCACGTGGTTGACTTGAGGGCCTTGCCAAGAACCGAGACCTGAACTGCGACCTTGGCGCAGCCTTGGAAGGTACCCGCCGGAACGGTAACGGTTTCCTTGACCGCCTGGGATGCATCCGCCGAAAACATGCCGGCCTGAGCCAGGACTTTGAACTGGTTCTTCATGAAGGAGGCCAGTGGCATCGTGGCAAAGTCAATGGTCTGTGCCGACTTGTCATCGGTCTTAGTGACCACCTTCAGCAGGACGTCCACCGCCTCGTCAGCCGTTCGGGGCATGCGACTGTAGAGGATCTTGGCGAGGGTGTGGTGAAAGTAGTCCTGCCGGTCGATCTCCAGCCACATCCCACCACTTTCCGCTCCCACGACGCTGACGCGCTGAATGGCGACATTTCCCTTGTCGTCCACCGTGCGCTGGGCAATCCACTGCCCAACCGCCCAGGGCATAGGATCGTAGGCCGGCGGTGCCGCCTGATTGCGGCTTGGCGTCTGGAACGAGCCTGCCAAGGTGTCGGTGGCGGCCTTCATCTGGGGGTTGATCGAGGGTGCGCAGCCTGCCAGGCCAAGCGCCAGGATGACAGTGAGGATGTTACGCATGAGGTCGCTCCTTCTTTCTACGAGTTGGCCCGCATCATTGCCATGAAAAGGGAAAGCGCTGAACAAATCCGCCTAGCTGAGTCGTCCTCTTCAACGCAGAACTGAATCAATGGCCCCCTAGGGCGGACTCGTGCCGCGCCGCAAGTGGCCACCTGCGGAACCCCCGGGGCTTGCCGCGCAGCGTCCACCCATGCGTGCCGCTGGCTGCGACGAAATCACGAGACCACCAATTCGCCAGACCCGAACTGACCCCGGCCCGCCCCGTAAGTCCACAGCGCGAGCACGCATACACTGTCGCTGACGCCACGAGACCACGGAGTCTAGGAATGCTATCCGCCAGATCTATCCCCCGCACACTTCCGCTCCTGCGACGTCTGAGCGTGATGGGCGCTGCCCTGCTCGCCGATCTCGGCCCACGGCCATTCGGGGGCGAACACAACTGCGAAAGGATCTAGCACCAATGAGTCCGATGAAAACCTCCACGGGTCTGTCTGTAATGACGTCTTTCCTGGCCCTCTTGTTGCCGGCAGGTGCGGCTCGGGCGGCGGATGCCGGTGCAAAAACGCTGATTGACTACTTTCAGCCAACGCCCATTGTTTGCCCGTTGACATCGAGTACCTGGGGCGCGGCTGGCGTCCTTCCGCGAGATACCTGCAATGGCCTCGAAGATTCGACCAACAAGCAGTGGCAGTATTGGGACGGGAAGATCCTGAAGGGCCCGGACGGCAAGCATCACATGTATGCAGGCCAGTGGCCGCAAAGCAAAGGTTTTTCCGACTGGCCCAATTCGGTCATTGCGGAGGCGGTCAGCAGCGGAACGGTCGTAGGAGCTTACACCCTTAGCACGACAACTCCTTTCACTGGAGACGAGCAGAACGTCACCGGAGCCGTCCTCAGCGATGGCACCTACGCCCTTCTCGATAGTCTGGGCAACAAAGGCACAGGCAATATTTACACTTCAACTTCACTCGCCGACCCATGGACGTCGAAAGGACAGTTCCAGATTACCGGTGGCTCCACTTCGACGCAAACAACGGAAAACCTGACTATCTGGGCAAATGCTGATGGCAGCTTCGAGATCATGAGCCGGAGTTTCCAGGAGATGGTCAGCACCGGCAACATTCTTGGGCCGTACACGATTAAGACAACCGTTCCGAGCCTTCAGAGCCAGGGCTATGAGGATCCAGTGATCTGGTGCAGCGGTGGCCAATACCATCTGGTTGCCAACGCCTACAATGCTCGAAAAGCAAATCACTACACGTCGGCTGATGGTATCAACAATTGGAAGAACATGGGATTGGCGTACGATCCGACCAGCGACTTCGTGCGCTATATCGACGGAACCGTCAACCATTGGTACAAGATGGAGCGGGCCGGCGTTGTTGTGGAGAGTGGCCATGTCACTGCCTTCACCTTCGCCGTCATCGACGTTGACAAGAACTCGGACGTGGCCAACGACACCCATGGGAGCAAGATTATTGTTGTTCCGTTCGACGGGGTGGCGTTCGACCGTGAAAACCCAGGACCCGGCAGCGCAGCCTGCCCGGCTGATTCTGGCGGTACGCTTGACGCGGGCCAAGCTGGCGGTTCGGGTGGAACGGGTGGAACGCTCGGCGCGGGCGGTGCCACGGGTGCGGGCGGCAGGACCGGAACCGGCAGCGCAGCGGCTGCGGGCGGCCAAACCGGCTCGAGCGGGAGCACGGGAAGTGGCGGCGCCACGGGAGCCGGCGGCAAAATGGAAACCGGCGGCACGGGAGCGATGGCTGGAGCACCCGGAACCGGCGGCGCAGCGCCACTCGGTGGAACGTCGGAAACCGGGGGCGCGGCAGGAACGGGCGGGAAGACGGGAAATGGGGGAATGGGGGGCGCCGCGAAAAGTGGGGGCGCACTCGCAACCGGCGGCGATGTGGCAAGCGGCGGCGGGGTTGCGACGGGCGGAGCAGTCGGAACGGGCGGATCGGCCGAAGCTGGCGGCGCACGCAACACTGGCCCAGTCGGGGCTGGGGGCAGTGCTGCGGGTGGCACGGCGGCAGGTGCGACTGGCGGCTCGACCCTTGCGGTGGGCGGAACACCGACGAGTGGCGGCTGCTCTTGTCGCATGGCCGGGGCCCAGAGAACCAGCCGTAACGGCTCCACTCTCCTGGCCCTTCTTGTGTTGGCACTCCGTCCGAGTCGAAAGCGTCACCGGTGAATCAGCGCAGTGGATGCGCACACCCTTCCTACCCTAACCCGGTGCTGAGCGAAAAACGCCCGGGCCTCTCTCTGACGTCGCGGTGACTCTTTGGCTGGCACCGGCTGTCGGGGCTATTCGAGGTACAACTCCGCGCTCGCGAGAGTCCCCGATGATCCATCAGTCCCGCCAGCGATAAGCACCGTCCCGTTGGGCAACAGCGTCGCCGTGGAGAGTATCCGCGACACAGTCAGGCTGCGGGTCACCGTGAACGTCCCGGCGCCTGGGTCGAATAACTCCGCGCTCCCTGCATCATCGCCGCCGGCGATGAGCGCCGTCCCGTTGGGTAGCAAGGTCGCCGTGTGATCGGCCCTTGCCACGCTTGGACTACTGGCTCTTGCAAATGTGCCGGCGCTTGGATCGTATATGTCCGCACGTGCGAGCGCCCCGAGGCCGCCCCCGGTGCCGTCGACAATGAGCACCTTCCCATTGCTTAACAAGGTCGCCGTGTGCCGGTCCCTTCCCACGGTCATGTAGCCCGTCAGGGCGAAGGTACCGGTGCTTGGGTCGTATAGCTCTGCGCTGGCAAGATTGTCGGGAAAGTCGCCATCCCCGCCCGCAATGAGCACCATCCCACCGTCCAACAAGGTCGCCGTGTGTGATTCCCTTGCCACAGTCGTGCTGCCCGTCGCTGCGAATGTACCGACGCTTGGGTCGTATAGCTCCGCAGTCGCGAGCGGTGTGCTGAGCATGTTGTCGATTCCGCCGACGATCAGAACCTTCCCATTGGGCAACAACGTAGCCGTGTGATAGCACCTTCCGTCGCTCATGCTGCCGGTTGCCGCGAATGTGCCGGCGACCGGGTCGTATAGCTCCGCACTTGCCAACTGCGGGCTCAAGACGGCCTGTCCACCCGCGATGAGAACCTTCCCGTTACGCAACAACGTAGCCGTATGGCACTGCCTCGCTGCAGTCATGCTGGCGGTATTCGTGAATGTGCCAGCCGCAGGGTCATATAGCTCTGCGCTCGNNGACGCGCCGCAGGGGCCGATCTTCCCTGAAGATGGAGCGGACGTGTAGAGGATGGTGAGGGAACTGGCAGAGCTTTGATTGACGACGGGGAGGATGTCCTGTCCATCGCATCCGCACATTCCTGCCGGAGTGAGACAATCGCTTCCTTGGCAGTTGCCCTGCACGCAAACGCCCCTTGCTGCACACCCATCGGCAACCGCATAGCCGCAGCTCAGGCCTCCAGAACAATCGGCGTCGCTCGTGCAGGCGACGCCGACGCCGGGCTGGGAGTCAAGAGGCATGCCGGGAGAATAGGGGATAATATCAGATTCGGGTATGCCGAGATCCCGCGCGAGATAGCTCCAAAAGATAGAGTCTGGGGATCGCGCGCATGTGCCCGGGATGTCCACGTACTGGCAGCCGGTCGGGTCCGCGATCACCGTCAGGCTGCGGCCGTTGGCGAGAAGGAAGGTGAGCTGGTAGGTGACACCATAGTCTGGGGGACAAGAGCGAAAACCTGAGGGACCCAAGCTATCCACGGGCAACGCAAGCGCCGTCTGGTACGCGTCCTGAGCCTTGGCCGCATCGGTCACCGTGACCTTCACGGGCGGCGCGGGATTGGACGGGATCGTGGTTGTGGTGCTGAACTTGAGCTCCGTTACTTCGTCGACGGCAGGAGGTGTCCCTCCGGCCAGCACTGTGCAATTGCCCGAACCCGTACCGGTCGTGCCCCCGGTCCCGCCGATGCCCCCGCGGCCACCGCGGCTCGTCGTGCCACCCGCGCCGGCGATGCCACCCGCGCCGGTCGTGCCACCGACCGTGGTCGTACCGCCGGCCGAGATGAGACCGCCCGCCACACTTCCGCCAGTCGACGTCACACCGCCAGTGCTTGCTGCGCCGCCAGCGCCGGTTGTGGCCGGAGTCATGCGGCCGCCCGTGTCGGTCACGCTAGTACCGGCGCTGGTCACGCCACCCGCGCCGCCCGACCCCAGGGGCGCATCGGACAGCCCAGCATCCCCACCGGCACCCAGGGCACCATCGCCAAGGGGGCCCGTGGTTCCAAGCGGGGGCCCGGAGGCGCCGCAGCCCAAAGCCAGCACAGAGAGTCCCAAGGGACTGCACAAGCGGTACAAGGCGCGAAGGCTAGTCTTCATAAGTAGTTAGAGGCGCAGTTGCGCCAACTGAGGTCAAAGAAAGGGCAACTCTAGGGACAACGCGCAATGGTCGGTCGTGGGCCTCACGGCCTCACCAGCCATGCGCATCGCATGGCGATTGCGATCCCCAACCAGACGCGCCAGCTCCAGAGGAGCGCTTAAACACGCTCGACATCGCGCCGAAACGGGCTCACTTCCGCTTGTTGAAGAAAGCCTTGCGCAGATCGTCGGTCTCCTTCGGGTCGACGTAGCGGAAGCCCGCCGGTATCATGAAGCGCTGCCCATCGTCGAAGTCCAGGATCACATCCACCGGCCCCTTGTCCCCACTCGGGGTTACGAGGTTGATCTTGTCTTTGGACGAGATGACGACCTGCTCGGACACGTGACGGCCGAATGCAACACGGACCCCCGTCTTGCCTGGCTGCAGACCGGCCCCGATGATGTTCACCGAATCACCGCCCGCCGTGATGCCTTCGTCCGGTTCCACCCGGTCAATGCGGAGCCGGGCTTCATCACAGGCAGCCAGGAATGTCAGGACCATAGCAGCCAACGACAGCCCCAAGACGCGTTTCATGTGCACTCCTCCTTGATTGGATGGCACCCTAGACCCCAGCCCGCTCGAATCTGCGCGCCCCGCTCAGAATGCCTCAGCGTGGCAGCAAGCATATGAATATCTCTCAACCCGAAAAATGGCAAGCAGTTCTCACCGAGAAGCCCGGCGCAAGCGGCAAGCGTGTCACCGGCATGGATGGCCGAGTCGGGCTGCAGCAATCTTCGAATCCACATCGACTCCTGGATTTGAAACTCCATCCGCACCGGCGGGCACGTGCCGCCACCAGCTCGTCCGTCCGGTCATCTCGCCGAAAACTCGTCCCGCCCCGTTCGCGGGTATGACGAGCGCCGGAACGCCTCAATCATTGAGTTGGGGAAAGGTGACCCCGACCTGCGCGAGAACGCAGCGCACTAGCAAGGTGAGCCGATGTCGTGTTGCCGCAGCAAAGCGCTCGACAGGAAGTCGACGGTCCTGGCATGCTTCCTGGCATCAATATGTCAGCAATGACGAACGCGAAAAGGGGGCTTCCGGACGGTTTGTCGTCGTCCACAAGCGTTCTTGAGCCATGGGTGCCGAACAGCAGATTTCTCTACTAGGGCGGATTGCGGTTTCGGCGAAGCTCATCAGCCAAGAGCAGCTCCTCGAAGCCTTGCAGGCCCAGGACCACCTGGGAGCGACCAAGCGGCTGGGCGATATCCTGCTGGAGCTTGGGTACATCTCGCAGGCCCAGCTCGAATGGTTGTTGCGCGCGCAGCAGACTCTGCTGCAGCGCGAGCGACAGGTGGAAGCGGAGAGGCAGCACCGGGCGAACCTTGAAGAGCAGCGGTCAGGGGCCGAGGACGGAACCGCTACGTTGCCCCAAGCAGAAACCTCGTCGCAGCCGCAAGCGTCCACCCCACGGTCAAGCGCGGCGCCCGTGCCCGCACAGACCGTCCCCTCGGCACAGGCGGCTCCGCCAATGCTCCACCGCATTCTGGCCAGAGGGATGCAGCTTGGCGCCAGCGACGTTCACATACACACCGGACTGCCCATTCAAATGCGGGTGGGCGGCCAATTGCTCAAGGCCAAATCGGCGCCACTCGATCCCGCACAATCCGAGTCCCTCATCTTGGAGATTCTGACAGCGGAAGAGCGCGCCGCCTTTGGCGCTCACAACGATCTGGATTTCGCCTATACCATCGCCAGCGTCGGCCGCTTTCGCGGCAATGTCTATCGGCAGCGACGAGGTATCGACGCGATCTTCCGCCCCATTCCACTCCAGCCCCCCACGCTCGATCAGCTTGGGTTGCCGAGATCTCTGGCGCGCCTCACCTCGTTTCATCAGGGCCTGGTGCTGGTGACCGGACCGGCCGGTTGCGGAAAATCATCCACCCTGGCCGCGCTCATCAATCTCATCAATGAAGATCGCCCCGACCACGTCATCACGGTCGAAGATCCGATCGAGTTCGTGCATCGTTCGAAGGCCTGTGTGGTCAACCAGCGCCAGGTCCGCAAGCACACGGAATCCTTCGCCAGCGCGCTGCGGGCTGCCTTGCGCGAAGATCCCGACATCCTCGCCATCGGCGAGCTGCGTGACCTGGAGACGATCTCGCTGGCCATCACCGCGGCGGAAACTGGGCATCTGGTGCTCGGCACCTTGCACACCAACGACGCCGCCCGCACCATCAACCGTATTCTCGACGCCTACCCGCCCGACCAGCAATCGCAGATCCGGGCCATGATCTCCGAATCCTTGCGCGCCATCGTTTCGCAGCGCCTGGTTCCCACCGTCGATGGTTCAAGGCGCGTGCCTGCCCTGGAGATCCTGCTGGTGAACATCGCCGTGTCAAACCTCATTCGCGAGGAACGGGTCTTCCAACTGCGCTCGGTCATGCAGACCGGCCGAACTCTGGGCATGTGTCTGTTCGACGATTCGCTGCTGGATCTTGTGCGCAGTGGGACCATCAGCAAGGAAATGGCACGGCGGCACTGCGAAGATCCCAAGCTCTTTGCCTAGAGAAACATGGCACGCCTCGACCAGCTCTTTCGCTATCTCAAGGACAACAAGGGGTCAGACTTGCACCTCGCGGCAGGTCTCGAACCGCGCATTCGTCGTCACGGCCACCTGGAACAAGTACCTGATTGGCCGGTCCTGACCGATGCCGACCTGAAGGAGCTCCTGCGCGAGATTCCGACATCCAAGCAGTGGCAGCATTTCGAAGAGAAGCTGGACCTGGACTTCGCGTATGGCCTGGAAGGGGTTGCCCGCTTTCGCGCCAACTATCTCAATCAGGAGAATGGTGTGGGGGCCGTGTTTCGTATCATTCCGGAGGAAATCATTCCGCTTGAAAGGCTCGACCTGCCGCCTGCCACGGAGGGTCTGGCCCATCTCGAGCATGGATTGGTTCTGGTGACCGGACCCACGGGTTCCGGCAAGTCGACCACGCTGGCGTCGATCATCGACAAGATCAACCAGGTGCACGACCGGCACATCGTGACCATCGAAGATCCCATCGAATTCGTTCACCCGAGCAAGAAATCCACCATCTCACAGCGCGAGGTGGGGACCGACACCGAGAGCTTCGCATCCGCTCTGCGGGCAGCCATCCGTCAGGATCCCAACGTCATCCTGGTCGGGGAAATGCGCGATTTCGAAACCATTTCATTGGCCATCACCGCGGCCGAGATGGGTGTTCTGGTCTTCGGCACGCTTCATACCAACAGTGCGTGCAAGACCATCGACCGTGTCATCGATGCCTTTCCCACCGATCAGCAGCGTCAGGCGCGCAGCATGCTGGCCTCGTCGCTCGCCGCGGTCGCGTCGCAACTGCTTCTGCGCACCGCCGATGGCAAGGGACGCGTCGCCGCCTTGGAGTTGCTCTTGCGCACTTCTGGCTTGCCCAATGTGATCCGAGAGGGCAACACCTTGATGATCAATTCGATCATCCAGGGCGGAAAGAAGGTGGGCATGCAGTCCATGGACGACTCCCTCTACGCCTTCGCACAACAGGGTCGCATCAGCGGCGAAGATGCTTGGCTCAAAGCGAGCAACAAGAAGCGCTTCGAGGAATTTGCCCCACCGGGCTAGCGGCCCATGCGGGTGGACTGAAGAAGCCCCGGGCGGCACGGGGCGCACTCAAATGACAAATGGCCGCGGGCTACGGCACGTAGGCCGGACCCTGGCCGTTGCGATTCCCCAATCCCGCGATAGCCGCAGAAGGTCGTGTCCGTGGACGTAGCGGTGGTCGACCAGGACCACGTCGACCACCACCCATCGCTCCGACTGGGTGGCGGCTTGATCATGGAACGGCCCGTCTTTCTGGCGGAGCCCACCCCTTCGCTCTGCTTGTCGCGGGATTGCGGGGAATTCCCCCTGTCTTGACTTGCCCCGTGGGCTGGCGCATGCAGGGTCTTGTCCTACCTTGGCGCCGACATGAGCCCAGCACCGACATTCTGGAAGCGAGACCTGGTGAGCGGAATCTGACCAGACCGCCTGGGCAGGGTGAAAAAGGGGCAAGAGTGGATTAACAAGCTTTGCAAATGCTTGCCGATGCGACAGAATACAGGGCTATGGCTGTGGGAAGATGGTTGTTCGTGAGTAGAGCGAAGCGCGTCTGCGGGAGGCTACACGATGAATGACCTTGTACCGCACATTCGGGGCGGTGCTGCCGTAATCGAACGGCAAGGTCGATAGTCAGGAAGAAGAGATGCGAGCGATAGCGTCGGGCACTGGCAGCGAGATCGACCCTGCGGGACCGCAGGATCGGCGTCGTTTCTTGCGCGCCAGAGTTGACGGCAACGCCTTCGCTCTGGTCGACGGGCGGTACATGGGCGCATACGTGGTGCGAGACCTCTCGGCGGGGGGCGCTCATCTGGTCGGCGACCACAACCTCGCGATTGGTCAAGTTGTGCAGATACTACTTCGTGTGGGCAAACAGTTCTCCCAGGGTCTCCAAGCCGAGGTGGTTCGGCGGAAACGGCTAGCATCCGGTGAACAGAGCCTCGCTGTGGCATTCAGCAATCTCGCCCCGGATCTCGAAAATTCACTCCAGAATCTAGCGGCTGAGTTTTCTGCGCAGAAGTACGAGTGAAATCGAGGTGCCTCCCGATGGCGTGCGAGGTCATGCCGGCATATCGGCCGACCAGGGTGAACCAATCTTCAGAGCCGCGAGCCCGATTTCGCTTTGCGCACCACGCCTCCCTCCCGGACAAGCGTGTCAATCTTCCCAATCGGCTCGACCGTGCCGTCGGGATCGACGCGAATCGCCGACCCCGCCCGAATGCCGTAGCCGATGCTCGACTCGGGCGAGAGCTTCAGAAGCGCCCTGAGTTCGCGCCAGTTTTCCTCTTCGCCATGCGCGTCGCACAAAATGTCGGCAATTCTTAGGCACGGGAAAAGGCCGCCTGCGGAGTCGTCGTCATTTTCCCAGCGCACCCAGGCGCGGGCCAGCATGATGCTTCCCGCGGAAAGCCCGAAGAGGAGTTTGCCCCCACGATACAGTTCGCTCAAGAAGGGAGCGAGGCTGCGTCTTGCGACCACATTCATTCCCTCTTCGACGTCGCCGCCGCTGATGAAAATCGCGTCCGCAGCCTCGCAAGCCTTCTCGAAGGAGCGGCGCTCGAATTGCCGAACGGTCGGTGCGAGCGTGACTCCCCCCGATCCCGACTTCCTGAAATAGCCGCTCACCCAGCCAAAAAAACCTCGATTGTCGTTGCTCGCGGCGCCGACGTACGCAATTGAAGGAGAAGAGACCCCACAGCTTTCGAACACCGCTCGCAACAATGGATCGGACCGGGTGTTCCTGTTACCAGGATCACCAGCAATCAGGAATGTTGGTTTTCGTCCGCTCATTGACTCCTCGTAAGGAAATCATGGATATCGATCTCGAAGTCGGCTCTGGTCAGTCGATATTTGACGCCCAGAACTGGCGACAGTGTCTGGACATGCCCGGGAATAATCTTCACGGAGGAGCCATAGCATCGTTGCAGCGACGCGCACAATTCGGGCTCGATCGCCGCGGGATCTCGGGTATCGCTCGCGTACCGTAGCGAGACCGTGGCAGCGTCCGTTTGCACGAGCTCGTACTGATCGACGCCATCGATCTGCGCGATCGCCGCATCCGCCTCGCGCTGGGTGACAAGCCTGCCCGCAATCGAAAGCGTCGCATTTGCGACTCTTCCCTCGACCGCATCGAGCGTTAGTCCATCGTGACGGCCACACGGGCACGGCTCGACGGCTAGCCGCACCAAGTCTCCCATATCGAAACGCATCAGCGCCCGCCAGGGGTTGTGAAACGTGGTGACCAGGATCCGTCCAACTATGGGCCCGCCGTGGCGGGGGGCA
>PMIX01000149.1 GCA_003158395.1 Myxococcales bacterium
CGCGGGCGAGGCGATACGGCCGCTACCGCGGCCGAAGAATGGGACTCCCTGTGTCAGGACGCGAGTCCCGCTCAGGACCTGCGAACAAAGACGCGAGCCGCGGGCCGGCCCTCGCCGGCCCGCAATTACCCAACAAGCCGTGGCTATGTCTTTCCCAGGCGCGCCAGGATCTCGCTGCCCACGTGAGTGATGTCGCCCGCACCCAGGGTCAGCAAGAGATCGCCAGGCCGCAGCCGGCGCAACAGACTCTCGGCTAGGCTCTTGCGCGCCAGGTAGCTCGCGGCGCTCTCGGCGGGGAATGTGGTCAGCAGCCGCTCGATGGTGATGCCTTCGATGGGCGCCTCACCAGCCGCGTAGATGTCGGTGAGAACGATCTCGTCAGCGCCTTTCAGCGAGGGCGCGAAATCCTCGAGCAGGTCCCGCGTGCGTGTGAAACGGTGGGGCTGGAAGGCGACCACCAGGCGCCGGCCAAAGAGGCGCGCGGCACCCAGGGTGGCGGCAATCTCGGTCGGGTGGTGGCCGTAGTCATCCACCACCAGAACCCCGCCTGCTTCGCCGCGCACGGAGAAGCGCCGGTCCACGCCTGCAAACGATGCCAGCGCCTCGCAATAGACTGCAAACGGCACCTCGAACACGTCGGACACGCATAGGGCGGCCAGCGCGTTCTGCGCGTAGTGGATGCCGGGCATGGGCACCCACACCTCGCCGCGGGCTTTTCCACGCACGGCAATCCGCAGGCGCGTGCCCTTCGAGTCAGCAGACAAGATCTCGCCGCGATAGTCACCCGCGGAAAGGCCATAGGTCACATGGCGCTTCTGCAAGTCCGCCGCCAGCCCGGCAGCCGCCGGGTTGTCTGCGCACAGAACCACCAGGCCGAAAAACGGGACCTTGTTGGCAAAATCGAGAAAGGCCTCGCGCAACGCCACCTCGGTGCCGTAGTGGTCCATGTGCTCGCGGTCAATGTTGGTGATGACCGCGACCATGGGAATCAGGTGGCGAAACGAACCGTCCGATTCATCCGCCTCGGCCACCAGCACCTCGCCCTGGCCCAGGCGCGCATTGGACCCGAACACCTTGGCCTTGCCGCCAATGATCGCGGTCGGGTCGAGGCCGGCGTGGGCCAGGATGGTGGCGACCATCGTGGTGGTGCTGGTCTTGCCGTGCGAGCCTGCCACCGCGACGCCGTCCTTTACACGCATCAGCTCGCCCAGCATCTCGGCGCGCGGGATCACGGGAATGTCGCGTCGCCGTGCCGCCAGTACTTCGGGATTGGCGGGCTTGACTGCGCTGGAGATCACCACCACGTCGGCATCCCGGACCTGCTCGGCGCGATGCCCGATTTGGATTTTTCCGCCCAGGGCCTCCAGCCGGTGTGTCGTCTCGCTGGCACGCTGATCCGACCCGGACACGTGATAGCCGAGGTTGAGCAGCACCTCGGCAATGCCCGACATGCCGATGCCCCCGATGCCCACGAAGTGTATGGCTACGTCACGCTTCTTGAACATTGGAGACGACCCGGTAGGGGCGACCTGCAGGTCGCCCCCTTCCAAGGGGTGATGCGGGCGGGACGCGCCCAGGACGAGGACACCGTGTTCTTCCCTGCCCCGGCCAGTGCCTCCGCCACCGTGGAACTACTTGGCGGCCGGCGTGGCACCCAGGCCTTCCAGACTGGGCAGCTCGGACAGGTTCGGCTCGACCACGATCTCAATGCGGCGATTCTGCTTCTGACCCTCGGGCGTGTCATTGGAAGCCGCCGGGTCAAAGTCCGCATAGCCGGCAGCGCCGAGCTGGCTGGGCTTCATACCGCCCTCGACCAGCAACCCGGTGACCTCCACCGCGCGCTGGGTGGACAGCTCCCAGTTGGAGCGGAATTTCTTGGTCTTGATGGGCACGTTGTCAGTGTGGCCCGCTACCAGAAAGTGGCGGTCGGGCATGCCAGCCAGCACCTTGGCCACATTCGCGATGGCGGTCTTGCCCTCTGGCTTTATCTCCACCTTGCCGGAATCGAAAAGGATGTCGTTGGGCAGGGCCAGCAGCATGCGCCCGTTGCGGACCGTGACCTTGATCTGGCCGGCGTCGACCATCGAGCGCAGCTTCTCGGCCAGGTTCCGGAACATCGCCTCGCGCGCCTCTGACGCCGCCTTCGCCTTCTGCAGCTCGTCCAGGCGTTTCTGCGCTCCCTTCAGGTCGTCCTGTGTGCCAGCGGCCAACATCTTGAACTTGTCGGCAGCCGCTTTCTCGGCCGCCAGCTGCTTGCTCAGGTCATCTGCCTGCGCCTTCAGCTTGGCGTTCTCATCCGTCTTCTCCTTCAACGCCTTGTCGAGATCCGCGACCTTCAGTTCGAGTTCGGATGGGCCGCAGCCCACCGCAAAGAGAGCACCAACTAGAAGCGTTCCTACGAGTTTACTTGTGTGTCTCACGATGTCCTCCCGAGTCAGAGGGCGCCAGTTTACCGCAACTGAGACGTCGACGATAGTGGGCGATTCGAGAGGCAGTGCTATGGTGCTGGATCGTGAATCCGCAAGCCTTCGCCCAAGACGGTAGGGCGGGCGCTCCACGCGCGGCGCTGGTTGCGTTCGCGCTCTTCGCGCTTCTGGGCGGGATCTTCGCCGCCGTGTCGACCTACGATTTCGTGGCGCACCTCGATCGTCAAGTGCACGCCATCACCTGCTCCATCGTGCCAGGCCTGGGTCCCCTTGACGCCAGCGGAACCTCAGGCTGCCACGCCGTTCTCATGAGCCCCTATTCCTCGGTCTTTCGCAGCCTAACCTGGGGCGGGATTCCCATCGCGCTGCCTGCGCTGGGCGTGTTCGCTTTTCTTTTCTTCCGCGGCCTCGATTTGTCTGTGCGCCGGGGAGTCGACCGCAGCGAGACCGGGTTTCTCATCGCGGCGGCGGTGCTTCCGGTCGCGACCTCGGCCGTCTACTTGTGGATCTCGGAGGTGAAGCTGGGGACCGTGTGCACCGTCTGTGGGGGCATCTACGCTGCGTCGCTGGGGGTGCTGATCACGGCCGTCTGGGCGCACCTGAGGGCGTCTCGGACGGACGCGCGCGCAGGCTCGAACGCGGGCCAATGGCTGCTCTATTTTCTGGAGGGCTGCGCCCTGGTTCTGCTGCCGGTGATGCTGTACATGGTACAGAAACCCCCCTATCCAGACGCGCTCTCCCGCAAGAGCGGGCTTCGCCATCCTGAGGATCGCTACGGGGTGATGCTCAAGGCCAAGGGCACGGGCAGCATGCCGGCCGTCGAGGTCCTCGATCCGCTCTGCCCAGCGTGCAAGGCGTTTTCCCAGCGCCTGGCTGCCAGCGATCTGCGCCGGGAGCTCGCGCTGCACACTGTGCTCTTCCCACTCGACAAGGACTGCAATTGGATGGTCAGCCAGTCGCTGCACCCAGGCTCGTGTGCGGTCAGCGAGGCTGTGCTGTGCGCGGGCGAAAAATCGGGCGCTGTGCTGGAGTGGGCGTTTGCCCATCAGCCCGAGCTGCTGGCCGCAGGTGGGCGTAGCCAGGGCGAGGTGTACGCCCGGATCAAACAGGAATTTCCTGCCCTGGCCCAGTGCCTGGCCCAGCCCCTGGTGCGCACCCGGCTCAACCGCAGCCTGCGCTGGGTGGTGTCCAACTCGCTGCCCGTGCTGACGCCACAACTTTTCGTGGGCAACCGCAAGATCCCCGACGAGGATACGGATCTGGGCCTCGACTTCGTGCTGGCCCGAACCCTAGAAGACGAAACCGACGCGCATGGGGAGGTACGGCGGTGAGGCTCGACAAGCTCCATTTCCTCCTCGCGCTCGGCACCTTACTCGTTGTGGCCCTCCCCGCCACGGTCTGGACGCGGGCCTCGGCCTCGCGCCTGACCGAGTCGATGGGCAAAGCCTCTGACGTGGCCACGGCCAGCGCCGCCAACGAAGGCTACTGCAGCGGAAATCTCAAGCAGATCCTCCGCCGCGTGCTCACCTCCTGCGGCCTCATCCAGGGCGGCGGGGCGCGTGGCTGCCAGCCGTTGCAGGCGCGCCAGGTGGCAGCCATGTCAGGCGGCGACTTCAATTCGCTCTTTGCCCCGCTTTCCGAACGGGCCGCCATCATTCAGTTCGACCAAGACAACGCGGACCTTGATGCGGCGGCCATGGAGCTTCTGGAGAAGACCTTCTCCGACCAGCGGGGTGCGTCCTACTTCCTAGTGGTGTCGCGGGCCTCGCCTGAAGGCTCGGCCGAGCACAATCGCGAGCTGTCCCACCATCGGGCTGACGCCGTGCTGGAGTTCATCAAAGGCAAATTCAACGACCCTGAGCTCGAGCAAGAGGTGGGCCTGCTGTGGCTGGGTGAGGAATTTGCGCAGCTTGACCAGGAGTTCTGTCAGTGGAAGCGATCGCGCGCCGCGGGGGCGTGCACGACCGCTGATCTCAACCGTTCGGCCTTCATCGCGTGGATCGATTGCCGGCTTTGAGGATGTTTCTTTTCTTGCTGCTGGTCGGCGGACTGGCCGCATGCCCGACCACGGAAAAGGCGCCTGCGCCCAACACCCGCTACCAGGCGGTCAAGGCCACGCGCACGGCCAAGGCACCGCCCGAGGCGTGGTGCGACCTGGAATTCGCCGCCGGCACAGGAGCCCGCCTGGCACTCCCGCCTGCCACACCCGCGCGCAAGCCAGTCGGCGCGTTGCCTGTTGGGCGGTGGGTGTGGCTCAACCTGTGGGCCACTTGGTGCAAGCCGTGCCTACGTGAGATGCCCGTGATTCTCGGCTGGCGCGACCGGCTTAGGCAGGATGGCGTGGCGCTCGACCTGTGGTTCCTTTCCCTCGACGAAGATGCGGACGAGCTGGCGAAGTTCCTTGCCGCGCACCCGGATGTCGCCCCGGCTCCCTCGCTGCGCGTGTCCAGCCCAGTCGACTTCAAAGGCTGGGCCAGGGCCTACCTGTTCGATGCCAGCGCGCCGATTCCCATCCACCTGCTGGCCGCGCCCGACGGCAGGGTCCGTTGCATTCACAATGGGTCGATCAATGAAGGCGACTACGCGACGGTGGCGGCGTGGCTGCGCTGACCGGACAACGCGCCGTCTCGGCGGCAGCGCGCGCCGCGGCAATGCGGCTTTGGCTTGTGCGCATCTTCCCTTTCCCAGGTGGGCCAACCGCGTGTAATAGTGGGTGGTACTTCCCGGCGGTTGTGGCGACGCCCGGGCTTGGTTGACAGAGGTTCGCTATCGGTCCACGAAAAACAAGGTTTCGCCGCTTCGTCGACAGGAGATCTTCATGGTTCACCAGCGTGTTCTTGCAGTCTTGTCAGTCTCGCTCGCTTTCTCGGCCTGTGGTGCTGGCCTGGGCAAGCGCGCCGCAGCGCCAGAGGCTGCCCCGGGAGTCGACCGGGCGCGGGCCGATGCCTCGCGCCGGAATCCCTTCCTGGGCGCCAACTTCTTCATCAACCCAGAATTTGTCGAAAATATCGAGGCAACCGCCAAGGCATATCCGTCGGACGCAGAGGCCATGCGCAAGGTCGAGAAGTACCCCACCGGACTGTGGCTCGACAACATTGCGCACGTGGCAAATATTCCCAAATGGTTCGACGAGGCGAGAAAACAGCAGCGAGCAAGCGGCAAGCCCACCGTGCCTGTGGTGATCGTGTACGACATGCCGAACCGGGACTGTGCGGCCAAGTCGTCCGCTGGAGAGCTAAAGGTCTCGGAGAACGGCGCCGCTCGTTACCGGACCGAGTTCATCGACGTCATCGCGGCTCACTTCAAGAACTATTCCGACCTGCCCATCGTGGCGATCATAGAGCCAGATTCCCTGCCCAACCTCGCCACCAACATGAACCTTCCCACGTGTGTCGAGGCGCACGATGTGTACATGGAGTCGGTGGCCTACGCAATCCAGAAGCTGGGCTTGCCCAACGTGAGCCTCTACCTTGATGCAGCCCATGCAGGCTGGCTGGGCTGGGACGGGAACCGGGAAAGGGCGGCCAAGATCTTCAAGAAGGTGCTTAAGATGGCCGGGGGTGTTGACACGATCCGCGGATTTGCCACCAACACGTCGAACTACACCCACCTGTACAACCGGGACGGCATGTTCATGGAACCCACCGATCCCTGTTTCAACGAGCTCATCTACGTCAAGAAGCTGGCCGTGATGCTCAGCGACCACGGCATCCGAGACAAAGGGTTCATCGTCGATACTGGGCGCAATGGCAAGGGAGGGATCCGCAAAGTGTGGGGACACTGGTGCAACATCAAGGGCGCTGGCTTGGGCGAGCGGCCG
This sequence comes from Myxococcales bacterium, assembly GCA_003158395.1. Classification (GTDB taxonomy): domain Bacteria; phylum Myxococcota_A; class Polyangia; order Fen-1088; family Fen-1088; genus Fen-1137. Next base: position 6,247 of record PMIX01000149.1, read on the forward strand.
CGGGCGGCGCCGGGACCCTTCATCGATGCCTACTTCTGGTCCAAAACGCCGGGAGAATCGGACGGGACGTCCGACCCGAAGGCGCCCCGTTTCGATGCAGAGTGTGCGTCCAATGAAAGTGCTCAAGGGGCGCCGCAAGCCGGCGAGTGGTTCCCGGCGTACTTCGTGGAACTAGTCAGAAACGCCACGCCGCCACTGTAAGCTCGTCGCTATTGTTCCCTGTAGAGAATTCATAGCTAGAGCCTGTTGGGAAATTGCGAGCCGCTCGCAGGGCGGGCCCGCGGCTCGCGGGTCGCGTGAGGGTGAGGGTGAGCGTGTTCGTGTGAGGTGCGCGGGAGGCGGAAAGCGTAGGGCGAGAGCGTGTGTGCTCCGCGACTCGCGGGCCGCGCACGCTCACGCCAGCCGCCCACGCTGGCCGCGTGTCGCTGGTCGCTACCGCTCACGCGACCGCTCACGCTGGCCGATCTGCGCTGGCCCGGAGGGTCGCTTACCCATGTGGGCCAGGCGTGTCAGCATTGCGCAGAGACGATCAATGAGCCCCGGCCACGCGCCCCCATCACCGTCGACCACGCCCGCGGTTGAGCAAATTGACTTCACTGGAGTCATTTTGTATGCAAAAATGACCGCATGATACTCAGATTGCTTAGCTCTGTCCTTGCGCGTGCACCCAAGAGTGTCCTGCTGCTTGGCCCAAGGCAAACGGGCAAGTCCACGCTTGTCTTGGACCTGAAGCCCGACATGGTGATCGACCTTGCGCACGAATCCGAGTTTCTTACTTTTGCCGCCAATGCCAGCGAGTTGGCGGAACGGATTCGGGCCAAGGCGCCAAGCACGGTGCTCATCGACGAGGTGCAACGCCTGCCGAGTCTACTCAACACCGTGCAAGCCATGCTCGACGAGGCCAAGCGCGCGAAGAATCCGCTGAAATTTTTCCTCACCGGGTCCAGCGCGCGCAAGTTGCGACGTGGACAGGCCAACCTCTTGCCCGGACGGGTTCTTTGCTACCGGCTTGGTCCGCTGACGAGTGCTGAGATTGGATCCGATTTCGACGCGCGCAAGGCGATGGAGGTCGGCACCCTGCCCGAGCCCTATCTTGAGCCAGATCGATCCACGGCGGAGAAACTTTTGGCGAGCTATTCCGGAACGTACTTGCGCGAAGAGATCCAGGCCGAAGCGCTGTCGCGCAATCTCGAGGGGTTTTCGCGCTTCCTCACCGTGGCGGCGGCTTGCTCGGGTCAGTCCCTGGATCTTTCCAAGTTGTCGCAACGAGCGCGGCTATCGCGGACGGGAACCGTCCGCTATTTCGAAGCGCTCGAGGATACGCTGATCGTGCACCGGCTTGCGCCATTTCCGGAGGCCAAGGATGCCGACATGGTCAAACATCCACGCTACTATTTCTTCGATCCTGGCGTGCTGAACGGGCTTCTCGGCGTCTTCACTGCTTCCTCGGATCGCGTCGGCGCGTTGTTTGAGCATTTGGTGGTGAGCCAGCTTTGCGCCACCGCCTCGGCCTACGACCGGGATCTGGCGCTCCATACTTTTCGCACGCGCGGTGGTCTCGAGGTGGACTTCATCGCCCGCTTCCATCACACGCTCTGGGCCATCGAGGCCAAGGCCACTGAACGCGTAACAGACCGGGACGCAGCACGGCTCCTCGCCGCCAAGGCCTACCTGCCCAAGAGCACGCGTTCGGTGATCGTCATCCCATCAGGCCCGCCACGTCGCCTGGGCTGCGGCGTGGAAGTCCTGGCCTTGGCGGATCTCTTGTCGGCGATGGCGGCAGACCAGGCGTGAGGATTCAGACGGTACTCCTCTCTCTTCGGCGAACCCTCCCCCGCCGGCGTGGACGGCGCGGCGACGTGTCGGTGCACAAGAGCGAACACCTGACCAGACGGACCGGGGAGAAGGGGTCATGGGCGGCCGACCAGCGGAAGCCCACGCACTCCGCCCCCTCGCCCCGCGAAAGCAAGGGTTGGGGAGAGGGGCCGTGCCAGGCCGGACCCCTCATTCCAACTCTCCGGCGGACCGGGGAGAAGGGGTCATAGGCGGCCGGCCAGCGGAAGCCCACGCACTCCGCCCCCTCGCCCCGCGAAGCGGGGAGAGGGTTGGGGAGAGGGGCCGTGCCAGGCCGGACCCCTCATCCCAACC
>PMIX01000286.1 GCA_003158395.1 Myxococcales bacterium
AACCCGCAGTCCGGTCGCATCCACGACCTCGACATCGAACATGGCCACGTCCGCACCGTTAGCCAGGAAACCGCCGGGAGCAGTGTAAGGCGTGAGCTTGACGGCGGCGGCCGGGCCAGCCGTGGTCAGGGTATGCTGGCAAACCTGCTTGCCGCTGGAGTCGTAGCCCACGGCCTTGATGTTGCCCGTAGCCCAGGTGATATTCGGGAAACTGTAGTTGTACCCATCGGTCGGGGTCGTCACCTTCGTTTCCGCTCCGCCGTTGATGCTCAATCCCACTGACGACACGTTGTTAGCGACCACGTACACCGTTTTCTTGGTGCCCGCGGGATACGTCCAGTGCCCGATGATATGTATGTCAGGCTGCGTGTTGCCGGTGACGCGGAACGCGTAGTAGGCCTCCTTGGGCAGCCGCACCGCATCGACCTTGCCACCCGCGCGACAGACGGCAGAGCTATCCAAGCGTCCGTCGGCATTCTCGTCCGAGAAGTAGATGCAGGCGTAGCCTGCGAAGAAAGAGTGTGTGGCATCCGTGTTGTGGATGGAATCGATCTTGAAATAGCCATCGATCCGCGAAAGCATCCCAGGATTCGAACTGTCGCCTACGGTGAAGACCTCCGAAGTCTCGTTATACGTGTCCAGCGACCCTGGTACGAAGCCGCCAACGTGCGGGGGCGAGTACTGGTCCCAGATCCCTCGCAAGGACTCATCGCGGAAATCTTCTTCCTCGAGGATGGGACCCTTGTCCCGGAACCCAGTGGAGGCGCCACGGAAGATCGAACTGGTGGGGGGAGTTCCCTCAACGTAGGCTTCCATTGTGCCATACCAATCGGCAGAGGCTTCGGCTCCTGTGTCTGGCGTGTCGCGATCACCAACACCGCGGCCACCGTTTGGATCCCATGTGTCTCTGAGAGTCTTCAAATCCGCCATCTGGGCATCGGAAACTGTACCGTTGCCCGCCTCATAGAAGAAGGCGCTCGGATTGTTCCTCACGTAGATCATGGTGGATTGCATGACGGCCATCCTCGGCGTCCACTGGGCATCCGTCGGATTGGACACCTCCTTGTCGGCGGCCGGCACAATGCTGATTACGCCGTACTTGTCACCCGATCTGAGGTCTGAGATCTGCGGCGTGACGTGCATCCAGCGCATGTAGTTGGCGTTGGCGCCCCGGACCAGATTAGCGTGAAAGTCGTGCATCCAGTCTGGCACGGCCTGGCCGAGGCCTGCCCATGAATTGGTCGAGCGGTTGGCGAAACCAAGCATATACACGAACCGGCCATTGATATACACGCCGCCCGTGCCGGCGCCTCCCTTGAATGCCGTCTGCCGAAACCCTGTAAGTGTGCTGCGGCCGTTGACCACTGTCCCGCCCACAGTGAGCGTGGTGACAACGCTGTAGAGATTGGGGTACAGGTCACTCCACAATTTCGCGCCCGTCAACGGTCCACTCGCCTTGAGCGTTGTGGTCCCAGTCGTCGGCACTGACGTGGCCGTTCCTGAGAATGAGGTCAACGTCGTGCCTGTGGCTGCATCGACTACTTTGACGCCAAGTGTTGCGCTCGCCGCGCTGCCCGATTCGTTGCTCACCTCGGATTCCACGTTCAGCGTCAGATTGCCCGTGTCGCCCTGCGCGGTGTTGTTGGTGATACTCGCGTAGTTAGTGCCGTAGATGTAAATGCCCTGCGTCTTCAGATTTTGGTAGAGCGGATAGGTTTGATAAATCTTGCCCGGCACGTGCAGCCAGACATGGCCCACCAATCCACCGTAGTCCGGGTTGGTGGCATTCGCGTTCCAGTACTCACCGCCCCCGCTGTTGTCGACGGCGACCGCGAGAACGTTGTCGGTGGTCCCGTCAGCCTTGACATTCGCGGTGATATCGATGCCGACCGGTGAGACACCGTCGGTGAAGGTTCCGACTGAGGTTCCGTTGATATAGAACGTGGCGGATTCCCGGATCCGTTCGAACTCGACGATGAACTTGTTGCCAGCGAATGCAGCAGGAACCTTGAAATGCTTGCGGTACCACGCCGGTCCGGCGTACATACCGTGGTCGCCACCGCTGTGGTTGATGAGAGTTCTGTAGGAATCAGTATCATTGTACGTATGCGGTGTGCTGACCGAAGTCCAACCAGACTCGCTGGCCGTGGTAGCCTGGGCCCCGCTTTGGTCCTGCTTGATGAACATCCAGCCCACGTCCATGCTGTACTCGGCTTCGCCCGATCCAACGGCGGCACCGCCAGTGATGATGGAAATGCCCCCGGTTGGGCCTACGCCCCCGGTTGGGCCTACGCCCCCGGTTGGGCCTACGCCCCCAGTGGGGCCTACGCCCCCGGTTGGGCCTATTCCCCCAGTGGGGCCTACGCCCCCGGTGGTGACCACGCCCGCGGTGCCTCGGCCAGCCACGCCGCCGGTGGCCACGCCCCCGGTGGTGACTACGCCCGCGGTGCCTCGGCCGGTTGCGCCGCCGTTGGCCACGCCCCCGGTAGTGACTACGCCCGCGGTGCCTCGGCCGGCCTCGCCGCCGGTGGCGGTGCCGCCGCCGGTCGGACCGGTCTGACCACCGGTAGCGTTGCCGCCGCCGGTCGGACCGTTCTGACCACCGGTAGCGTTGCCGCCGCCGGCCGGACCGGTCTGACCGCCGGTAGCGTTGCCACCACCCGGCGCAACGGTCTGACCGCCAACTGAAACAGGGGTCTGCCCACCTCCGTTGTTCACCGAGCCGCCGGAACTCGGCGTGCCACCGCCAGTACTCGCGTTGTGTGAAGAAGATGAGCAAGCGGAAGCGACAAGTGTCGCTGAGAGGATCATGGTCGAGAGGGCGCCTTTGGTTTGCATTGAGTACTCCTTGGTTAGTAAGGGGAAGCTGCTCAGCAGGACGGGTCATCGCAATCCCCGAGAAGAGGAGAATTTGGGCCGGAGTGGCAACCGGTGGCGCAGCTTTTGCGCGATTCCATTGGGAACGCCGTCCACCCCTGCACACTCACCTCCGAAATCAGAGTTGCTTTGCCTTCGTACTTTTGACACCGACCTCGAATGAGAGCCTGATCGGGCACCAGGAATGAAACACAGCCGGAAAAGTGAGGCACTTGAGAAGACATTAGCCGGGCATTACCGGCTCCTGCTCATCTCGTCTCTCGTCGTCGCTCTTGTTGTTGCATGGCAGCTTCGTTTCGTTCAGGACGACGCCTTTGTTTCATTCACCTTTGCAAAGAGCCTCGTCGAAGGGAATGGCCTGACGTGGTTCGGAAACCGCGTTGAGGGCTACACCAATTTCCTGTGGGTCACGTGGATTGCCCTCGGGATGAAGCTGGGCATCGAGCCTATTGCATGGTCGTATGCCGGAGGCCTTGCTTCTCTCGTGGGTTGCGTCTGGTGCCTCTGGGAGATTTCCAGGCGGGTGTTCAAGGAACACCTTCCGATGCTTCTCGCCGTTCTTTTTTTCATCGGCAACTTCTCGGTGCTCTCCTATGCGACCGGTGGACTGGAGACCATGCTCCAGACTTTCCTCCTCTCGCTTTCCTTTCTCCTAGCGTGCCTCATCACAGCCGATGAAGAAATCAAGGGCTCCTCGTGCATTCTGCTCTCCCTCGTGGTGGCTGCGGCCGTTCTGGCGCGACTTGACAGTGCGGTGATCGTCTCCCTTATCGTTCTCAATGTCCTCATCTCCATCGCGTCGAAAGAATCACCCTTCAAGAACTCCCTTGCCCTGCTCCTGCCGGCGGCCATCATCCTGCTGGGGTGGTTTGCGTGGCGCTGGTCGTTCTACGGAAAACTCCTCCCCAATACGTACTATGCGAAAGTGGGTTGGGACGAGAGGAGCTTCAGCAACGGAATTCTCTACCTCGGACGGTTTCTGCACTGGTATCTGCTCTGGCCCATCATCCTGCTCGGTCTCGCGGGCATGGTGCGCCGCCGACGGAAACTCGATCGTCCTATGAGACTCTCCCTTTTCATCATCGCAGCATGGTTTGTCTACGTTGTGGCTGTGGGGGGGGACTTCATGGAATTCAGGTTTATCATTCCTGTCGCTCCCTTTCTCTTCCTCTGGCTGGCCTACCTCGTTCACCATCACATCGCTGGCGCCTTGGTCGAGAACGAAATCGTTGTTGCGACGATTGCCGCTGTTGTTCTTACGGCCGCCTCCATTCACCACGGCCTTTCATTCAACAGTCTCACGGAGGACAAGACTCTCGACAGCATCGAGATGTTGTCCACATTCTATGGCGTCTATCCCGATCATGATTTTCGGAGAATCGGGCGGCGGATGAAGGAGGAACTGGGGGCAACAGGTGCGACAATTTCCACGTCAGCGGTCGGTTCCATTCCCTTCTACGGCGGACTGAGGACGGTTGACGGCATTGGACTCTGCGATGAGAACGTGAGCGATCCCGGATCATTCTGGCAGGCGCCGGGTTACCGTCCGGGACACCTCTATCGCGTGAACATGAGCTACCTCAAGCGACAGGGTGTCAATTTTGTGTTGGACCAGCCGACAGCTGTGGTCCGTGGCGCGCTCAACAGGCCGGAGTCTGCAGGCGCCCTTGCTCGATGGATTCTTCACGCGGCACATCGTGACCACCCTCCTGACAGCATCGAGACTGTCGTCGCCATGCCCCTCGACGCCAGGACGTCGCTGCTGATGCTTTATCTTACACCGACGGCAGAGCTCGATAGTGTCGTCCGGAGCGGGTCGTGGGAAGTTGCAAGGGTGCGGTTGTACTGACGTGTGGATGGATGAGAGGACAGCGCGGATGACCGCCTGGCGAAGGGCAGGTGGCGACACTATGTGGGCACAGGCGACGAACCCAGCGCATCGCGTTCGGGCCCGGGTCGCGGACGATGCGGGGCTGTTCATTGACCTTGCGAGACAGGTTCCTGTTGGCTCCGGGCTCGACGCCTCGAGACCCTGGGGAAGAGCCGATCCCTCAACCTGAGAGCGGGCATCTCGATGAGCCTGCCCATGACATACCCAACTAGGCTGGCGACGGTCACGTACAACGTGGTGAACGCGAGCCAGCGGAGGGGAGGGTCGGAGACAAGCCCTTGAGCGGGAATCGTGCGGCGATATTCAATAGAGGCAGGCGCGCCACGTGCCAGTGCCAGAGGTAAGGCGCTGCCCCGAGAGCGCATAGGCGGCAACCTCCTTGACCAGCGGTGTGTCCGCACCGCCAACCAAGGAGGCTCCCATGGGACTGTTACGTGACGGTTGAGCCCGACTCCGACATTTTCTGGGGCGTCCCCATTTGCTTTCTCAAAAGCCATCAAACGACATTCCTCGAAGCCGGCCTACTCGATGATCACCCCGTTCTTCATGCACATCGCCTTGACCAACTCGCGCTTCGTGTCGCTCAGGTGGGAGGCGGCCTCGCGGGCGGCGTCGGCCTCGCCAATGGCACAGGAGCAGGTTGTGATGATCTCGTAGGCCTGCACGGCCTGTGCGTGCTTGGGTTCGGCCCTGAGCGCGGCCTGCGCCTTGCTGATCGCCGCAGCGTATTGCCCGCTCATCCAGGCGCGCTGGGCCTCGCGCACGAGGTCGTCGACGTTCGCCGGCGCAGGAGGCGTCGGCTCGGGCTCGGCCGTGGCCGTGCTCGGGACCGGCGGCTCGGACTCGGGCTGCGGCTCTGGCTTGGCGGCAGGCGCCGGCGCGGTCTCGGACTCGGCGGCAGGCGCCGGCGCGGTCTCGGGCGGCACGGGGATCACCGGCGCCGTCTGGCGAGCACTGCTCGCCCGGGCGGGGCGAGTCCGGGACGAGGCGAGCTTGCCCGGACCGCGGGCCGTTGCGCTGACCATCTCGGCGGGCGCTGCTGGTTCGGGCCTGGGCAGCGCGGCCGCTGGCGCTGCCGCCGCTGGAGCGGCTGGTTCGGCTGCCGCGGCCACCGGGGCTGCCGCCAGCGGCGGTGGTGACGGTGCGGGCGTGGGGGCCGGAGCCGGCCGCGAGGCAACGACGGGCTTCGTCGTGCTCTGAGCCGAGCCGCTGCGCGCGGCCCAAACCGCGATCCCGGCGCCGCCGAGTAGCAGCATGCCTGCCAGAGCAATCAGCTGCGGCCGACGCGAGCTTGCCAGTCCCGGTTTGCCGGGGAGGACATCTGCCTCCAGGTCGAAGCGCTCGGAGCGCTCTTCGACGTCGGTGGTTTTCTGCGCCACCGACGGTACCACGGGCTTCGCTACGACCGGCGCCGCGGCCGGCTTCTGCAGGACCGACGCTGCTGTGGGCCTCGCTACGACAGACGCCACCGCGGTTTTCTGCGCCACCGGCGCTACCGCGGGCTTCTCTGCGGATCGTGCTGGATCCTGGCGCGCCTGGAGCGAGGCTTCCGACAGATCGATACCCGACTCCATGATCCCCGGAAGGCGGTGCGCGTCCCTCAGGAAGGCGCAGTCGGTGACACAGGCGTCGAGTGCCTCGCACAGCTCGCCGGTGCCGGCGAACCTCAGGGGCGGGTTCTTCTTCAGGCATCTCAGGGTCAGTGCGTCGATGCACGCATAGGTGCCGGCCCCTGGGGTGCGGCGGCTGGGTGGGATCACCTCACCCGAGACGTGTCCCCTGAGGATGTCGGGCAGCGATTCGCCGCCGAAGAGGACGGTCCCGGTGACCATCTCGTAGAAAACGGCGCCCAGGGAGTAGATGTCGCTGCGCTGGTCGGCGGGCCGCCCCTGGGCCTGTTCGGGCGACAGGTAGTGGGGCGTGCCGCACACCGCCCCGGCACGGGGCTGAGCGCCAGGGGCCAGGTCGAAGAACCTGGCCGTCCCGAAGTCGAGCAGCTTGACCAGGTCGAAGCTCTCCTCAGTCTCAACCACCAAGCGCATCCCCTTCGCCCTGCTGCGACGGACGATGCGGCGCCTGCCCTCGCGCCTGCACAGGAAGATGTTGGCCGGCTTGAGGCCGCCGTGGACGATGCCGGCCTCGTGCGCCGCGCCCAGTCCGCGCGCCACCTGCCGCAGGATGTTGATGGCCTCAAAGAGTGGCAAGCGCTGAACCCGGCTCAGGCGGCTCCGCAGGCTCTCGCCCTCCAGGTACTCCATCGCGAGGAAGACCGTGCCGTCGGGCGTGGTGCCGAGGTCGGTCACGTCGACGACGTTGGGGTGGCTCGTAGCCCTGGCCTCGCCGATGAACTGCTCCACCGCGTCCTTCTTCCGTGCGCAGTGGTCGTGCAGGACCTTGATGGCGACTGGCCTATCGCTGGCGACGTGGCGGCCGCGGTAGACCGCGCCCGTCCCGCCCTCGCCGATGACGCCCTTGATCTCGTAGTCCCCGACCCGCATGCCCAGGCGGGCCATAGCCTCGGCCGACAGGAGCAGCGTTGCGTCGCGGGGGCAACGGTCAAGGGTCGCGGCGACCATCTCACCGCACTTGGAACAGGTGCGAGGGGTCCCCGCGCTCTGTTGCAGTGTTTCCTGGAGTGCTGGCGACTGTCCCATGTCTGTCCAACTAGTAGGGTTTGCTGGAATCGATGATCGCGCCTGCGGACGAGATTCGCAAGGTGCTCAACATCCGGGTGGCCAAACTGGTCGATCCGTTCAGTGGTCGCAGCCCGCTTTGACCCGGAGAGCCGAAGCCTTCCACCCGACCAAGAGCGCTGACGGCAGCTGGCGCTACGCGCCCGAGGAAGTCGCCGCGGTCCCACGCGGCCGTGTCGCTGGCGACTCTGGCGCCGAGCCCGCTGCCCCTTCATCCAGAGACTCTTGAACGGCGCCAAACGAGGCGCTATCGTCGCATCTGGCCTTCGCAGGAGAATTCGCATGTCGCTTGGTGATCAGCAGTCCACAGCCGGTAGCCACGGGCCGCGCGAAGAACGAAAAGGCGCCAGGACGATTGCAGGCAGGCTTCTCGCTGCCGCCAGTCTGTTCTTGTTGTCCAGTGGCTGCGGCAGCCTTACCAGCAGCAAGATCGCCTTCTCTGAAGAGAGCATGCGCGGCGAAGACGACGTCGTCCTGTACCTCTATCGCGAGAGGCATTCGGTCGGCTCCTCAGACACTTGGAGTGTCAGAATCGATGATCTCGCCGTTGGAGACCTGAAGCAGGGCGCCTATATGGCCATCCACTTGGCCCCGGGTTTTCACGCGATCAAGGCCCCGGACAATGGGTTCATGAGTCTCTGGTTGGCAGGCGTCACCTCGACAAGCGACGGTACCAAGGCCGACAGACTCTACTTGCCCCGTGAGCTTCTGCAGGGGAAGGAGGGTATGGTCACTCGGGACGGCTTCAAGGTCGGTGATATGACGTACTACGCGGCGCCGAGCCGGGTCTACCTGCTCCAGAGCGAGGCGGGTGAGGTTAGATTCAGGGATTCCTACGTCGGAGGGCAGCACCAAGGCTTCCAGATCGAGTTCAACGTCAAGCCAAACCAGCCCCTCTACATTCGCTGCCGCGGAGGCGAGATTGCCTTCCTGACCAAAGGCGAGGCGATGAAGGGCCTTGCCACGATGAAGTACGACATGCCCAAGGCCGCGCAGTGAGCTGCCGCTGACTGGCGCCTCCGTAGACGCAAGGCGATCTCTCGGGCGGTGGCTGTGCCTCGGCCAAACCCCATCTGCGGGCAGTGACTAGCGGGCTAGTGCCCGGGGCTCCTCGCCCGCCTTCCCACTCGTTCGCAGACGGCTCGACACGCTTGCGCCGCTCAGTCCAGCAATCTATTTCACGTCGTTCTCGCCCGCCACGTAGCCGAAGTTGGCGAGGATGCCTCCGTCCACGTACACCACCTGGCCGTTGATGTAGTCGCCGGCCTTGGAGGCGAGCAGCAGCGCCGCTCCCACCAGATCCTCGGGCGCGCCCCAACGGCCGGCAGGCGTGCGCGTCATGACCAGATTGTTGAAGGGATGGTTGTCAGCGCGAATTGCTTCGGTCTGGGCGGTGGCGATGTACCCCGGCCCAATGCCGTTGACCTGAATATTGTACTTGGCCCATTCGCAGCACATGTTCTGGGTGAGCAGTTTCAGGCCACCCTTGGCCGAGGCATAGGCGCTCACCGAGTTGCGGCCGTAAACGCTCATCATCGAACACATGTTGATGATCTTGCCGGCCCGGCGCTTGATCATGGACGGGGCGACCCGGCGCGAGACGATGAAAGGGGCAACCAGGTCGATCTCGATAACGTCCTTGTATTCCTGGACCTTCATGTCGAGGATCGGGATGCGCTTGATGATCCCCGCATTGTTGACCAGGATGTCGATGGGTCCGACCTCCGCTTCGATCTGGCTGATGCCGCGGTCCACGTCCGCTTCCCTGGTGACGTCGAAGACGAGGGTAAAGGCGTCGATGCCGTTCTTCTTGTATTCCTGCTTGGCCGCTTCCAGCTTGTCGGCAAAGATGTCGTTCACGCAGATCTTGGCTCCTGCCTTGGCCATGCCCTTGGCGATGGCCATGCCGATGCCGTGGGTTCCGCCAGTGACCAGCGCGACTTTGTCCTTGAGACTAAACATTTCGATCGACATAGCGATTCCTCCTCTTCATCCGGATTTCATTCTTCCTTCGCGAGAATAGCATCATCCCGCCGGCCTGCCCCCAGATCGTGGCTCCCCTGCGCGAACGCGCTCCAGGTGACGGCGAATCAATAGAAGGAAACATTCGCGATCGTGAACTTGGCCGAGCACATGCCACCGTCAGGATTGGCCAGTGTGGTACTGAGCTGCCACTGCAGGCTCACCATGAAATTTGGATCGAAAGTGCTGATGGGCATGCCGCCCGTCAAAGAGGTGAACGGCACGTGAATGGTGGGGGCCAATGGCGTCGCTGCGAGCGCCGCCGCTGTGATCTCGGCAGCGGGACCGTAGCAACTCGCGGAGGTGCCGATGCAGGCCCCGCGTGTTGGGTCATCGGCATTCGCAAGGTCACGGCTGAACCCAGCACCGAACTGGAAGGAGCACCCGCCGAGGTCACCAGAGAAGTCGAACTTCACCCCCGTATACGACGAGGCGTTGATGCAGCTCGAACTGCTGTAATAGAGACCGAAGCCCTCCCAATTGGCGCCCGAGCTGGCGAGAGGCGTGAAGCCGCCCGAGATGGTGAGACCATTGCCGTCCGCCGCGACGGTGGCGGTGGGTTTGGGTTGCCCGCTAGCCGCGTACGCGTAGGAGCCCCACGCGTTGGGGGCTGTGCCGAAGCTCAGGTTCGCGCCACTCGCAGAACCGTTCGTCGTGATGGCGGGCCCAGGCAGGATGGCTTGCGTGCAGGTCGGGCCACCTGGTTGGCAGCCGACCCCGACGGTGCGGCCCGCCGAGCCCGCACCTGCATCGGGGTACGCGCCAGGTGCGGTTCCCGGCGCAAGCACTTGCGGGCCCTGCCCAACCAACCTTTCTGCCTCTCCGTAGACCCACGCGTTGGTCGCACCGGTGTCCGCGAGCTCGATCGCCGCGAGAGAAACCGCAGGTAACTGGAAGGTCGGCGACGTTGCCGATGCCGACGCCAGTCCGGTGACCTCGAAGCTCAAGGGCTGGGTTGTGGTGTTCCAGTTCGCCACGATGATGTCGGTCGCATCGTCCGCCGCATTGCGGCTCGCATAGACACTCACGTTTGCCGGCGCCAAAGTCACGCCAATCAAGGTCGGACCAAAGTGCTGGGCGAAGAACAAGTAGGCGTAGTACTCTGGCCGTGGTTGGTGGGCGGGCGGACCGCCGATGAATCCCAGTGCCCACGTCTCGGTATCGCTGATGTCCCAAATAGCCGAGGTCCAGAGCCCGAGCCCCATCGAGGTACCGAGGCTGTCCGCGATCCAAAGTGCCGAACCGACGGTGCCCGGCGAAGCGTCGAGCACGCACGCGGTGGCGTCGTAGGCGACATTCATCTCAGTAAGGGCCAGCGGTCTTTGCCCG
>PMIX01000016.1 GCA_003158395.1 Myxococcales bacterium
GTGCTGACCCCATGCTCACAATGCCTCCGTCTTCGAGCGAGGTTGGGGAATGGAGATGGCCCAGCGCCCTCGCCGGCCCGCTTCGATGCGCTTGACGGCTGCCTCGTCAAGGCGAAACCAGTTCGGCTTGCCGGGTCCGCCACGCTCGGCCGGAGCGAGCCAGCCGTGCGCGACCCAGTACTGCACGGTGTCCGGGTGGACGCCCAGGCAGGCGGCCACGCCGTGCGTGGAGTAGAGACCTTCTCCCAGCCGCTCCGTCGGCAACGCCTGTGGCCGCCGAAGACCAAGCCGATGCCTGACGCAAGCAACGCCGCCGGCATCGAAAGCGCGGCCTCTACTCGTGCGGATCTCGCGCTCCCGCAGAAGAGCCGCGATCTCGTCGTCGGACTTGCCCTGCGAGAACGCCTCCCGGACCAGCGTGACCACCGCCTCAGGCGCGGCGAAGCGCCAGCGTCCATCTTCACGCTGCACGTGGGACTCGCTCACGACTCCCGTCTCCCACTGGATCGCAACCCGCACGTGCTGGGGTGGAACGTCCATCGGAGACAGCGCCACCTCCCGGACCACCAGGCGCAACAGGGTCTTGCGCTCAGCCATCGTCGTCGTCTTCGCTGCCCACAGAGCGGGCAGGTCCTTGGCCAGGGCGAGGATGCGCGCCCGGTCGGGCGCCTTGAGGTCGAGGCCGCTCTGGGCACGAGCTTCCTCGCGCTCGCGTCCTGCCTCCTCAAGGTCGCGTAGCCTTTGTTCCCAGTCCCGCTCGAGCGTGGCAGCCACCACGCGGTTCTCCGGATCGACGGCCTTGTAGCGGCGCTCCGCCAGACGAGCCTCGTACTCTAGCCGTTGCATGCGCAGCTTCCATTGCCGATCGACCTCCGCTGCTTGCCGTTCCGCCTCGTGCGCGATGGCCAGACCCAGCTCCAGCTCGGGAGGCTTGACCGCGGCGAAGAACAGCCGCTTGACCTCCTCATCGATCGGGTGAGCCGTCGCCGACCAGCAGGAGTTCCCCGCGCCGCGCCGGTAGCCGCGGCCGTTGCACAGGTACCGAGCCCGGCCCGCGCGGGGGTAGTGAACCATCATCCGCCGGCCGCACCGCCCACACAACGCCAGCCCCTGCAGCAACGCCTCGCCGTCGCGTGCGGCGCCTCGCGCCTCACGCCCGTCACGACTCGTCCGGTTCGCTTGCAGCTTGTGTTGGTTCGCCACGAACTCCTCCCACTCGATATAGCCCTCGTGATGCCCTGGCAAGAATACTCCCCATTCCTCCTGCGGGTGCCGGCGCACACAGCGCTGGCGTAGCACGCCCTCCACCAGAGCCGCACGCTCCTCGGTCCGGCCGAATACGTAGGCTCCGGCGTAGGTGGGGTTCTGCAGAATCTTGAGGACCGTCGTCGGGCTCGGTGCCCGCCAGCGCTGCTCCCCATCCGCACCCCGGCTCGGGAAACGGAGACCGTGCCGCACGAAGTAGCGCAAGACCCCGCGGGCGCTCCCCTCGATGCGGAAGCGCTCGAAAACCAGCCGCGTCGCGCCCCGCACCTGCTTATCGGGGTCGAGCACCAGTCGGCCCCGAGCTTCATCCCACACGTACCCGGTCGGAGCGTTCTGGCGCAACTCGCCCCGACGCGCCTTGTTCAGCTTGCCTCCGTGCAGGCGCCGCCGCATCCACACCAGCTCGGCCTCGGCCATGGTCCCCTTCAACCCCAGCAGGAGCTGGTCGTTGTAGTCGCAGGGCGCGTAGACCGACTGGTCGTCCGCGATCAGCACATCGGCCAGCCGGCACAAGTCCAAGAGCCGGTGCCAGTCGGCTGAGCGGCGGGCCAGCCGCGACGCCTCCAGCGCGAAGATCGCACCCACCCGTCCGTGGGCCACCTCGTCGGCCAGGCGCTGGAAGCCACCGCGACCTTCCGCGCTCGACCCGCTTTGCCCCAGGTCCTCGTCGATCACGACGATGCGGTCCTCGGTCCATCCGAGCTCGACCGCACGCTGCCGGAGCCGGTACTGCCGATCCGTCGACTCACCGTGCTGCACCACCTGCCGCAACGTCGATTGTCGCAGGTACACTACCGCCTGCCGCTGCAGATGGCCGGGCTGTATCTTGGCGTTCATCGGTCTCCTCCACCGCGAGAGTCGCGCCTCGCCGTAGCAGCATCCCCGCCCAGATGCCGAGCAAACTCCGTCGCGTTGGCTCGGACAGCTCCGCCCACAACAGGGGTGCGGGGTGCTGAACAGGGGGGTGATCGGCGGTCTGGCGCAGGGCTGAACTTACGTTCAGCTATCCTCGCTCCTTCAGCAAGTTTTCGCGCTTCTCCGCCCAGCCCCCCCGCGACGGCATCCGCCAACCGTAGCAACGCGTGCGGCCCGATGCGCGCGCAGCCGTCACCGGATCGCGGAATGACGACTGGTCCACCTCGATCCGTCCACGCCAGCGGCAGGCGGCACGGCAGCCCGTCGGGATCCGACACGTCGGCGTACGCTACAGCGGGGCGACCAAGCCGCACGATCCGTTCCAGGACGAGCTGCCGGCCGCACCAGGGATGCAGGGGCATCGTGACCGTGATCCGTTCCCCCACCCCCTTCGAGATCGTTGCATTCTGCTTACGGTGTCCTCGCCCCAGCATCAAAGCTGCGCCCTGAGGTCGTGCCACCGCCGCCGCCAGTGCCCGCGGGACAAGAAGCCCCGGCCAAACCCAGGCCGCCTACCCACAGGTCGATCTATCGCCCGTGGTGCGAGCTT
>PMIX01000427.1:0-737 GCA_003158395.1 Myxococcales bacterium
ATTGACTACGCGGCTCTCCGGCGGTCAGCCTGGAGACCCACCGATTCCCGAATGTCCTGATTCGCAGCTCGCTACAAGCTGGTCGCGCAGAACAGATGTTGCTATTCCGGCAGGGACGCCAGTTTGTAGATGGCCACGTGATACCCCTGCGAGCGCGGAACTATACGACCCAAGCGCCAGAACATTCACCGCAACCGGCAGCATGACCGGGGGACGGGCAGATCACACGGCGACGTTGTTGCCCAACGGGAAGGTGCTCATAGCTGGCGGACTCGGTAATTCCTTCAACTACGGGGACCCGCAGAACGTCCGATCTGGATCACGGAGTTCGGGTGATTAGCGTCAATTACTTTTGCCAGAAATAGCTGTCGCTGATCATTCGGGTTCCAAACACCTTCGAACTATGCCACGTACGACCCCCAGGGCTATGGCGATGCGGTCGCGAACGAAGACATCAAGGCCCAGTACGATGCAAACCAATTCACAATTCTGAGAACGACGTACCAGTTTTCGGGGCCGATCACCCTGTACACGGCCACAGACTATCCGGTGACGGCCACCGATTGGAGCAACGACGACAGTTCGGGGAACGAGGGAGGGTTCGGGTTCGCGACCCGAGTGCCAGCGTTGAGTTCTTCTCGACCTTTATCAAGCTCGCGATCGAGCACCCCCGCCGCTCTTCTACCGTTTTCAAGGCGAGGTGCAGAAGGCCCAGGCCGATCTGTGCGTACAGGACA
>PMIX01000427.1:767-7009 GCA_003158395.1 Myxococcales bacterium
CAGCGGGAAGAAGTACAAGAAGTGAGGTGGGTGTGTCCACGCGGGGCTAGGTGCCGTAGCAGCTCGGCGAGTCTACCGCCATGTTTGAGCGTTCAAGTGCGCCTCTTTGAGCATTTCGAGTTTCAGGACCAAGACCCCTTGTCTTCACGGCGCAAGCGATTTTCTTGACGGATGCTCAGCATCCGCTCCTCCAACATTGCACAGGCGCGCAGAGGTGGCGGCGATGCGCGCTCGAAATAGGACCAATCTTGGAGGACCATGAAACCTCTTTCTCGTGTCGGAGTTCTTCTCGTTCCCCTGCTGGCCGTAGGATGTGATGTCATTCATGGCAGCACCACCACCGCGTGCACGATAGGCACCGGACCCAGCCAGACTTGCGTTGAGGTCTGGACCAACGTGTCCACTTCCCAGACGATCACAACGGCCCAGAACGACTGCACGAACAATGGGGGCGTCGTCTCGAACGCTTGTTCGCATGATGGCGCAGACGGTGGCTGCAAGAAGACGACCACATCAGCTGGCATCTCGGTCAGTACGACGGTTTGGTACTATTCCGGCGTGGCCGAGACGGTCGACACAGAAGCGTCGAGCTGCGCGCAGAGCGGGGGCACCTGGCTCTCGCCGTAGTCTCGCTGCCCACCTGTCACCGAGCACCCGGCTACCGCCACTGGGTCTGCCTTCCCCCGTCGCCGCCGGCCATACCAGTTGATAGATCTCCCTTCAATGGATCTCCCTTACAGATGACATCACAAGCGATGAAGGACTTTGAAGACCGCCTAGACCAGGTGCAACAGCTCGTCGATGCCCACGGTGCGATCCGCCCGGGTGCGACGATTCCCAACCGCGGCACTGCCAGACGGGACCCATCGGTAGGCCAGACTTGAAGGCTGCACGACCACCACATCTTCATGGACGCCTCGAAAGTCTCCATGCCCACCGCGATCATCCCGGCCCGCTCGATCGCGTCTCGCACCAACCCCCGTCGGAGTTCGTTGTCCAGATAGGTGCTGGAGATGAAGACCCGGACGCCCGGAGGATTCGTTGCCATATCGCCCACTTTGCAGACGAAACAGGGGCACGCAAGCCATGAGCTTGTGGTCGTTGCGATTCGCGCCGTCAACCGTGAGGCCGACGGGAACGCCGCGCCATCGGTGAGGAGACTGCGTTTGGTCCCGTCCTTGCCGCGGTCCGTGGGACAGGTCAAGGAAAGAAAGGGCATGGCGTGCGTGGAAGACCGTGCGTATGTTGGAGTAGTGTTCCGCTCTGTGCGAAGTTGGCTGGGGCTGGCCGTTGTTATGGTCGGTCTATCCTTAGGCACCGTCATGGTTGGTGTCGCCGGATGCTCCAGGGGCAACAAATGCGTTCCAGGCGCCAGCGTCGAGTGCTCGTGCGCAAATGGCCGGCGCAGCGCACAGGTGTGTTCGGTTGAAGGCGCGTTCCAGCCGTGCCAATGCTTGGGACTGGCAATTACGCCTCCAGTGAATCGTGCATCCGAATTGGTTCGCAAGTGCCTGGCGAACCAGGTACGCATCCCCGGCGGGACGTTCTGGATGGGGGACCAGGACTTGGACAAGTCGAAGCCCGTACACAGGGTGACCCTGTCACCCTACTGCATAGACAAGACCGAGGTGACCGTCGCTGCCTATCGCGTATGCGTCCTGGCAGGCGCCTGCCCGCCTGCCAGCGCAACAGTCGACTGGAAAGGCATGAAGCCCGAAGACAAGACAAAATGGAGTCAGTTCTGCACCTGGGGGAGGCGTGGCTATGAAAAGCACCCTATCAACTGCGTGGATTGGACCCAGGCCACCACGTATTGCGAGCGACTCGGTGGCCGCCTACCCACCGAGGCGGAATGGGAATATGCGGCCCGCGGTAACGACGGTCGCAACTATCCCTGGGGCAATGAGCCGCCGGACGCGACCCGTTTGAATGCCTGTGGTAGCGAGTGCACATCGATGGCACAGCAACGGTTCGATGCGAGCTGGACACCGATGTACGCGGGCAATGACGGCTGGCCAGCCACGGCACCGGTGGGCCGCTATCCGAAGGGCGCCAGCCCGTTCGGTGTCTTGGATATGGCGGGGAACGTTTGGGAATGGACCGCTGATGCCTTTTCCGACTACAGCTCGGAGCCCGCAACTAACCCACAACAAACTCGCCCCGACGACTCGCCTCGCGTGACTCGTGGCGGAGGTTGGATCAGCGAGGTGGCACTTAGGGTGCGCGCGACCGACCGTCTCGGTTTCGTCCCTGGGAATCGCATCAACAGCCTCGGCTTCCGCTGCGCAAGCGATGCCAAGCTGTAGGCATCGGTCGGTTTCCGTAGGGCATCCAAATCCAGCCATACATCTACAATACTTGATCAAGGAATTCGTGGAGCACTACCTGACCGAGCGTTTTCACCAGGGCATTGGCGGCCAACTGATCAGGAACCAACCCGGCTCGACGAATGACAATGGGACAAGCGGGCGGATAGCTTGTCGCTCACGCCTCGGGGGCCTCCTCAACTACTACCACCGTGAGGCCGCTTGAGCCTCGGCGATGAGTTTCGGGACAGCAAGGGATCTCAGTATCGCCGCCCGGCGTGATGGCTAAGTGGCGCGTCTCCACCTTACTAGGCGCGGAATGAAGGGAAACGATCAGCGTGGTCGTTGGCTTGGTGCTGTTCTTTGGGGTGTGCTGCGCCTTTCGGTGGAGAGGTCCATCAGTGTCCCGGTCGCGGTGACGCGCGTGCTCCTCTCAAGCACCCGACCACGCACGTCCGAGAGTGCTTCCTCCTCCGCGTTCGAATCCTCACTAGCATGGATGAAGGATTGTCGCTCCTGGCAGGGCGCCGAGGCTTCAGAGGTCCCTGGTTTGTCGCTGTCCGGATTCCTCTGCTCCGCGCCTCGGCCCGCCGATGCCAGCAGTCTTTGATCCGCCGATCCTTCGAGTTCGGGTACGGTTGACTTCCTGCCGCTCTCCTTCCAATAACCACTGGGAGTGAAAAACGGCACGTGGTTCTCCACCCTGCACGAGTGCCTCCAGGCGAAGCTGGTGGCCAGATAGATGAATGGATGATGCCGATTCGTCCAAAGCCTGCGAAGTATCTTCGGCGTGCTGTAGAAGTTCACGCCCATGCGGCGCGTCCCCTCCTGCAATTGCTCGGCGGTTATCAACTTCGGCACAAACACGGCGGTCGCCCCGTCATATTTCGACCAGTCATAGGTCGTGATTCGTGACTGTGCGTGCAGTGCCTCGAACAGCTTGGTCCCCGGGAAGGGTGTCAGGGCAGAAAAAGATCCGTGGCCCACGCGATTGTCGAACAGGAATTCCCGTGTTCGATCAAACACGTCCGGGTCGTCGTCATCAAACCCGAAGATCACGCCGGCCATTACTATGATGTCGTGATCGTGCAGGACGCGGATGCTCCTGCCGATCTCTTCGGGCGTGCTTACCTTGTTCTTCGCCAGCGAACCTGTGGCCCGCAGGTTGGATTCGTTAAGCGACTCGATGCCGACAAAGAGGGAAAAACAACCGCTCTTCGCGGCGAGTTCGAGCAGGTCGGGGTTGCCTGCGGTCAGATGCAGCGAAGCCTGCCCGACCCAGATGACGTCCAGCTTCTTGAGCTCGGAGAAGAGCGCACGGCAGTACGGCTCGCTGGCAAAGATGTTGTCGTCGAGAAAGAAGATGAAGCGCCTTCCCATCGCCTTGATCTCTGCGATGACGTTCTCCACCGGCCGGAAACGATACTTGCGGCCCGTGAACAACGTGGCCGAACAGAAGGAGCAATCGTAGGGACATCCCCGCGCCGCCTGCACCGATCCGAGCGAAAAGGACGACCGTTTGGGAAACAGATCGCGCCGGTAGGGTGGAAGCTGGCTGAGGTCCGCGTATTCCTTCCCGCGATAGAGGCCGCGTAGGTGACCAGTCGTCGCATCGGCGAGCACTTGCGACCAGACGGGCTCGGCCTCGCCCACCACCACCGCGTCGGCGTGCTGCAGAGCCTCGTTCGGCTGCACCGATGGATGAATTCCGCCAAGGACCACCGTCTTGCCAGCGCTGCGATACCCATCTGCGATTTCGTAGGCGCGGCGGGCCTGGATAGTCATGGCGGTAATGCCCACCAAATCGACATTGGCATCGTCGAAGCGAACAGCGTCACCCAAATGTTCTTGTACGATGGACACGTCGTGCGTCGACGGAGTGATCGCCGCTAAGAGCTGGAGAGCTGCGCTCTCGACCTTTCGCCCACTCAGCCCAACGCGTGGGTTCGGATCGGGGTAGATGAAGCGAATTCTCACTTTTCAGCGCGCACCATCGTGACTAGTCGCTGATGTCTAGCATGGCGGCCGATAGATTTGAATGCGGGAAAGCAGAACTTTGTTGACCGTCCGGTAGTACGGATGGCTCTGCGAACGAAGCTGCTGGTGCGTGACGAACAGGTCTTCCTGCTCACCATCGCGTGTGCCCATTGCCATGCAGCCATCCTGCACTACCCGAGATCTGCCATCGATCTTGATCATGTGTTCAGGTCTTCTGCCAGGCACCAGACGCGCCCAAGCGCGTCTGGTGCCCACGACTTACACCACGGGCTGCCAGCCATGAAGTGGAAGACGCATCGCCGGGCGATGGGTGATTGTGTTGCTTGACATCCTCTTCCAACCAGCCGCCCGCGGTTTTCGGAGCTCAGCGTGTCCCAGACCTGGTTGAAATCGGCGAGGCATCGCGAGACTGCTGGCTCTGCTGGTCGAGCGCATCGCCGAGATTCGCGCCGGGGACACCTGGCGCAACATCCGTGACCAAATCGAAACCATCAAGGTAGTCGAGTACGAAAGAGGCGGCGTACACGTGCAGCAGACCACCGAGATCCGCCCTGCCGTGGCCGCGCTCCTCGGCCGCCTGAACACCTATTGCGAGCGGACAACCGCATGGAATCGGAACTGCGTACCAATGCCGGCGGTGCCCGACCGGACAGATATCCTGATTTGAACACCCCTGATAGCCGCATGTAGTGTGCGATTTGGTGAGCTATCCAGATCCGCGGGTTCACTGCCATTACGACAACCTGCGGGCTCCCTCTGCAGGAACCACCTTATGGAGGATGCGATGCGAATGAGAACTCGAAACACGATGCAAGCTTTCGCGCGGGGCTGCGTGGCTCTGCTCCTTGCAGGCACCACCGCCTTGTTTCAAGGCTGCGATTCGTCTGGCGCGGGCTCTAGCGCGACCGCCGGGGCACCAGGTGCAACGGCCGCGGGCGGAAATGCGGCTGGCGGCTCGTCTGCCCCGACCAGCAGCACTCCGAAGCCAAGCCTGGGCGGTGCGTCGAGTGCCGGCGGTCGCGTTTCCTTCGGGGGGGCTACAACCCAGGCCGCCGGCGGGATGACGCCTGCGCCCACTTTCTCCGGCGGTATTGCCACTAGCGCTGGTGGGATGGCGGAAGGTGGTGCACCCGGCCTCGCCGGAGCTCCTGGCGAAGGCGGCACCAGCGGCCGCGGCACAACTGGCCCAGGCACAACTGGTACCGCCGGGACGACCGGCCGCGGCACAACTGGTACCGCCGGGACGACCGGCCGTGGCACAACTGGCCGCGGTGGCGGTACGGGCGCCGGCGGTGCTCCCGGGCTTGCCGGTGCCCCGAGCACTGGCAGCGGCGCTTCTTCAATGGGTGGCGCGCCGCCCCCATCGACATCAACGAAACCGGCAGTGAACGCGGGAACCGGCCATTACCA
Source organism: Myxococcales bacterium (assembly GCA_003158395.1). Taxonomy (GTDB): domain Bacteria; phylum Myxococcota_A; class Polyangia; order Fen-1088; family Fen-1088; genus Fen-1137. The sequence continues at coordinate 6,482 of PMIX01000427.1, forward strand.
GATGGAGAACCTGGATCGCGGATTGGTCGCCGTGAAGGTCACAGGCGGCGTCTATGTTGGTTGGCGCATGATGGGCTACGAGTACACCGGAACCGACAGCGATACTACATACAACCTCTATAAGGACGGCACGAAGCTGGCCAGCGTGACCGATAGCACCAACTATCTGGACGCGGCCGGCACCAGCACCTCGAAATATACGGTGAGCTGCGTGCTCAAAGGGGTCGAGGGGCCGCAGTCTGCCTCGGTCGCAGTCTGGGCACAGCAGTACGTGAGCATCCCTATCACCGCGCCTCCCAATGGGACCCTGGGTGGCACGTACACCGCGAACGACGCCAGCCCGGGTGATCTGGACGGCGACGGCCAACTGGACCTCGTGCTCAAGTGGGATCCGTCGAACTCGCAAGACTCGTCGTTCTCCAACAAGTCAGACGATTGCATTATTGACGGGCTCAAGATCAACGGAACGCGCCTGTGGCGCATCGATCTGGGCGTCACCATCCGCGCCGGGGCGCACGACACACAACT
>PMIX01000392.1 GCA_003158395.1 Myxococcales bacterium
CCCGCGCAGCTCGTCCATGAATCGCCGTGTGTGCAGAGACAGGTCGAGGCTGGGCGCAAGTCCGCGCCGCAGGCGCTCTGGCGCGATGGACGGCTTGGACGGCACGGGCACGACCAGCAGGGCGATGCCGCGACGGCGAAGCTGGGCGGCGAAGTCGGTGATGGTCGCGGCCGGATCGTCCCCGGTGCCGTCGGACTTGACGTTCTTGAAGGTGCCTTCGCCCAGGTAGCGGATGTTCGGTCCGTAGTACGCCCAGCCGTCCGCGGCGGCCACCGCCTTGTCGCCCAGATCGCGCATTACCAGCCAGCGCAACTGGCGATAGACCGGCCGGATCCAGTCGGCCACCTTGGACGATTCCTCCAGCTCCTTCTCGAAGCTGCGCAGGTTGGCCTCACTCGGGATCTTCCTGAACACCCCGAGCACGCGCAGTGATCCTCCCTCGACCGCCTTCTGCTGCGATGCTGGGAGAGACAGGCGACGCGGGACATGCTGGACCGGCTGTCGCTCGGCTCGGATCGACGTTGATGATGACCTTGCCTCGGGCATGCCCTTCTTCGACGTAGCGGATGGCATCGGCAACGGCGCTCAGAGGAAAGCGGCGATCAATCACTGAAATCAGCTTCCCGGCTTCGAGGAGCTCGCCCAGATACACGAGATCCTTCTGGTTCGCTTTCGTCGGACAGAGGCCCAGCTTCTGTGAGCCAAAGAGAGAAAGGATCGGGCCCCATAGCATGGCCTGGCGGATCTGCGGCCAGTCACCACCTGCCATCAGGTAGGTGCCCTTGGCAGCGAGAGCGCGCCTGTAGTCCCGGATGGAGCGGAATCCGTTGACCGCGAAGATGACATCGTAGAGCTGCCCGCTCTTGGTGAAGTCCTCCTTCGTGTAGTCGATGACATGGTCTGCGCCAAGCGTGCGAGCCAAGTCCACCTTGCTTGTGCTGCACACCGCGGTGACCTCGGCACCCAGCAGCTTGGCGATCTGCACCGCGAACGTGCCGACTCCGCCCGACGCGCCTGCGATCAGCACCTTGTGGCCTGGCCGAACTCCTCCACGATCGCGAAGCCCCTGCAGAGAGGTCATGCCTGCCATCGGGGAGGCCGCTGCGACTTCGAACGTGATGCCCGCCGGTTTGCGGGCGAGCGCCTTTTCGGTGGGGCAGACATATTCCGCAAAACCGCCATAGCCGAAGTTCGCAAGATCGCCGAACACCTCGTCGCCGACGTGGAATTGCTTTGCTTCCGGGCCGGCCTCTTGAATCACCCCTGCGATGTCGCACCCCAGGATCCGGTACTTCGGCCTGAGCAAGCCGGAGTGCATGCGGGCCAGGACTGGTGTAGCCCGCATGAGACGCCAGTCGGGCGCATTCACGGATACTTCGCAGATCTTGACCAGGACCTGGTCCTGTTTTGGGGTGGGCCTTTCTACCTCTTCGAATCGAAGGACGTCCGGCGCACCGTACCTGCTATAGACAATGGCTTTCATCTGATACTCACTCGGGGTTGTGCGGTTGGCTGTCTTCGCCTTGCGTGCTTGCTCATACAGACAAGTCGAATGTTAATCAAGATGTCGAGCACGCCGATTTGGAGGAGGTGATAGCGAATTCGCGCAGGTGGTTTACTTTGCGCCAGCGCTCTCCTAGGCTGGCTCGATGCTGCCGTTTGTCGCCCTGTTATTGATGGCGTCGGGGTCGGCCTATCCACCTGATTCACTGGGCACGGACCTGGTGGCGTCGATCGGAAACGGAGGCTCAGTCGCGATCCTGCCGCGCAAGGATGGGATCTGGGCGGTCTCGGCGGATGGTGCCCGGCAGAAAGTCATTGCGACCAACCGAGCAACGTGGCTGCTGGTGGACAACCGCGCCGACGCGATCTGGTTCGGGCGGAAAGGCGGTGGCCTGTGGCTCATCGACCTGACGGCAAAGCCAGGCTCGCCCCCGGAGGAGATCGCCGGGTTCAAGGGCGACGAGGCCGTCGTGGTGGCCTACGGCCCGAGCCAGGAGGACCGTCTGAAGGTCCTCCGGACCGAGTACGACGCGCACCTGGTCCTCGATCTCGCCGTCACCCCACCCACGCTTGCCTACGAGTCGGGCATCTACGACGACGTCTTCGAGAAACAGGGCCGAGCGCACGCGCGACGCTTGGCCCGCATCCAGTGGGCACCCCAGGCACAGGAGCGCCTGGTAGCACTAGCAGCGCGGGGAAAAGGGCGACCGCTGCTGGCGCCAAACCCGCGCCCGGTGCCCCGGCTAAAGAGCGTTTCGGACGAGACCTGTGAATCGGCGGAAATGTGCGGAAACGCCAGCCGTATGGGCAAGACACGGTTTCTGGCCGTGCTGGTGGAACATAGTTGCGGGGATGCTTGCCACACCACCTGGCAGCTGTACGACAGTCGCACCAAGGAGTTCATGGACGCCGCCGATCCCAAGCGACGCAGTCGCAAGCCCCTCACGGACGAGGACGTCACAGACGTGGACGATGCCTGGACGGCACCTGGCGGTGAAGGCTTCGTCGTGCGAGGATCGCTGTACAACTTCGAGCGTGGCCAGGTCGGCAAGATCAGAGCCTCGGGGGATGGCGGTGGTTGGCTTGGCCTGCAATGGCATCTGATGAACTGAAGGAGGCCGAAACGGGTGGGAACAGGATCGCGCCTTCCGCGTTGATCCCAGCAGGAGGGTCGCCATGAAAAACGCCAGCAACCATCGCCAGTTCCGAACCTTCGCACTTGCCGTGCTTTTGTCCTCGGGACCCGCTGCCGCGGCCGACAGGCACGATTTTGTCGGCACCGACGGGGGCGAATGGGTTCTTCACGCGCCCTTTGCCATCGCTCACGAAACCAAGCAACGCTCGGCATGGTAGGGTGGAATCCATCGAGGAGTTCATGTTCAAACGTATCGCGCACGTCTGTCTGAATGTTCGAAATCTGCAGCGGTCGCTCGACTTCTATACGCGGCTGGGACTTGAGCCTGTGTTTCGCTTCACCCGCCAAGGCGGACTCTTCGGGGTCTACCTGAGGCTGGCCGAATCGAGCTTCATCGAGATCTTCGAGGATTCGAAGCTGGAGATCCCGGTGAACACGGGCCTGGTTCACTTCTGCCTGGAGACCGAGAATCTCGACGGCCTCATGGTCGACTTGCGGGCGCGCGGTATCGCATGCGCCGACAAGAAACTCGGCTGCGACGACACCTGGCAGATCTGGCTCAAGGATCCCGACGGCAACGCCTTCGAAGTCCACCAGTATACGCCCAAGAGCATGCAGTTCACCGGCGGCACGGTCGAGGCGGACTGGTAGTCGGCCCGCATTTCGCAGGAGGCAGCCGTGTTCGTGTCTGGTGTCCACGACCATTTGCGGCCATCGCGGGATTTGGGCAACCTCCGTGATCGGGACACACGTCGATGCCCCGCCCGCGCAGCTCGTCCATGAATCGTCGTGTGTGCAGCGACAGGTCCAGGCTGGGCAGAAGTCCGCGCCGCAGGCGCTCTGGCGCGATGGACGGCTTGGAGGGCACGGGCACGACCAGCAGGGCGATGCCGCGACGGCGAAGCTGGACGGCGAAGTCGACGATGGTCGCGGCCGGATCTTCCCCAGGGTTCTCGGACTTGACCTTCCTGAAGTACCCTTCGCTCAGGTAGCGGATGTTCGGTCCGTAGTACGCCCAGCCGTCCGCGCCGGCCACCGCCTTGTCGCCCAGATCGCGCATTACCAGCCAGCGCAACTGGCGATAGACCGGCCGGATCCAGTCGGCCACCTTGGACGATTCCTTCAGCTCCTTCTCGAAGCTGCGCAGGTCGGCCTCACTCGGGATCTTCCTGAACACCCCGAGCACCGCGCAGTGATCCTCCCTCCACCGCCTTTTCCCAGATACCTTGAAACAACGGGACCACGAAGATGATCCCGAGGAAGACAAAGGCGAACGTCTTGCACAGGGCGCGCGACATGATCAGAACCGGAAGTAGAGCACCAGGGCGAAGTGGTAGTCCTGCACCAGCGCTACGGGATCCTCGCCCTCGGCCTCGTCGCACACAGCCTCGGCGAAGCGGCGATTGACAGCTTCGTAGGCGGCCCAGTCGGTGCCGCGGAAGATGGGAGCATAGAAGGCGAAAGAAGCGCCATTTTGCCTTCACCGAATCGAAATGTCCGATATGGGATGTTCTGCAAACTACATCAACCTACACACCCAGACTATCCCTATACCCAGGTCAGTTGGGCGAGCGCAGATCGAACGAGGCCTGCTGACAGATCGGTACGCAATCGGGGCCGTTCGGACGCAGGATTTGATAGGCGCTCACTGTCTCAGTCTCCGAGATCACCGTGTTTCCGCTGGCATCGACGACGATCAAGGTGAACACGTCTCCCTCTGAGAACGGGCTGTCGCCGCTCTCCGCCCAACCGGCCCCGAGCCAGAGGTTTCCATCGGCTGCGGCATGGACCGTCACCATCATTTGTGGGTTCGCGAACGACGAGAAGGCCTGCGCGAGCACGCCAATGCTCGGCGTTTGATCAAGCTTGGAAAGCTCAACGGTGAGACAGGTAGTGTTGCGGCACATCGTCACCTGCGCACTCTGCAGCTCCGCGTACGATGATGGCCAGTCGACGGTGATGCTTACCCCCGAGCTGCAATAGGCCAGCGCGCACCCCCCGCAGCCTGACGCTCCGGCGCCAGCGACGACCAAAGCGGCGCTTCCGGCCGCCAGGGCAACCGCGGAGCATACGAGGTCCCAGCGTCTCAGCCGCATTACACCTCATAGATAATTCGAGCAGAAAACCATATTTCGTCAAGACAGCAGGCGAGCGTACTCGATTCAAGGGGGGCTGGTGCGCGGAAAAGGGGAAGGCTGGAGCCAAGGCGACGGCCAAACCTGGACGGGAAGGCAACCCGAGAGGATGAACCCGCGACCCTTGACCTGTAAGCGGTCCCACAATGAGCCTTCGGTGGGCAGACCCCGGCCTTGCGGCGGGGCGCTGCGGCCTACTCGAACAGCTCGACCTGGCTGGTCGGCTTGAGGCGGGTTACGGAGCGGAAGTAGGGCGGCGGCCGTGCCTCGGCCAGGCCCAGCGGCTCGGTCCACAGGCCCTGGTGACGGAGGAAGGCGCTCGATGCTCTCGCGGTCGCGGACCAGGGCGCGTAGCTTCATGCGTCCCCCGCAGTGGGCGACGGGCGCGGCGAAGCCGCGTGGGGCAGGGGCAGGGCGGGCAGGCCCTAGGGTGTCGACGGGCAGGCCGACGGTCAAGCGCATCAACTCGGCCCAGGGCCAGTATCGACAGAGCGCTCCGGTGCGGGCTGGCTTGGCTGGCGGCTTGGTGTGCGCCTGCGGGGCAGGCGGTGTCTCCGTAGGTGCCGGCTCAGGCAGCGGCGGTATGACCAGTGGGCGCCACGGAGAGGCGGGTGCGAGCACCCCGCTGTAGCGGACCAAGTGCAGTCGCGGCGGCGGCACCGAGGCAGCGAGACGT
>PMIX01000449.1 GCA_003158395.1 Myxococcales bacterium
GGATTCGGCGCAGGCTCCTGGAGTCTATGTGAGTTGCAGGCCCACAGGGCCAAGGGGAGGGCAGGGATCACCAGCCCCCAGCGGAGATACTGCCAACGGAGAAGCGGCAAGAGCCTTCGAAGATTACGGGTCATGGAAACCCTCCTGATGGACGGACCAGAATGATGGTTGGAAACTCATGGTTACCCTACAGCAAGATGTAGGCCGCGGGTAATCTTAGTTTTGCGTGGAAAACACAGGGCCAGGTCAGGGTGGTTTGACAACCAAGTTGGCGTCAATGCTATGTTGGTTGGCACAGATAATTGACGCTTCGAGCGTCGCTATTGGTCTGGCCGCGGCGAAGCGTCCGCCGAGGCATCGATATCTTGATGCGTCGGCCAAGAAGTAGAAGCATCCGGAATGGAGGAAGAGCCTGCTGGGAGCGGTGGCCCCTGAACCGTAGCCAGCTTGGTCAGCTTCGTCTTATGCGAGACTATCCAATCGACCACGCGGGCCACGTCTCCGAAGCGGGTGAGCTTACCCTCGGTGCCGAGCAGAGCCATGCTGTAGCTGTGGCCATCGATGCGAATGGCGATGACCAAACAGTAGCGGGCGGCATCGTTAAAGCCGGTCTTGCCGCCGAGGATTTGCAGACTGGGCCGGGCCGCGGGCCGGACCGTGCTGACGTATTTTATGGGCGGGCGACCCACGGGATGGGCATCGTATTCCTGCCTGCGTACGATGGGGCCCAGAACCGGGTGGGACATGACTGCGCGCAAGAGCTGGAGGAGCTCGCGCGGGGTGGAGAGGTTCTCCGGGGAAAGCCCGGTCGGCTCGCGGAAGCGCGTCCCGCGAAGCTCCAGAGCAGCCACCCTCCGGTTCATGGCATTGGTGAGTTGGGTGGTGCTGAGTCCGACCGCGCGTCCTAGGGCCGATACCGCCCGGTTGTCCGATCCGAGCAGGGCCGCGTGTAGCAGATCCCGGTTGGATAGGGTCATGCCCTCGAGCAGGCGCGACGGCGCCCCGCCGCGCGCAACCTCGGCGTCGACCTTCCTTATGGTGGTCAACCCATCGAGGTCGAGATTGTGGTCCATCACGACCAGGGTCGCGGCCAACTTGGAGATCGAGGCAATCGCGCGCGGTTGGTCGGGTTTGCGGGCGAAGATTTCCTGTCCGTTCTCCATGTCCACGACCAGCGCGCCGCGCGATTGCAGATTGGGCGGGCTGCCCTTGGCTGCCAGCGCATGCCTTTCGACAAGAGCTTTCTTCTTGGCGACTGGCTTCTTGCCGCGGGTTTTCTTTGCTGCCTTGCCGTTGGGCTTGCCTTTCGCTTTCTGCTTCGATACCGGCTTGCCCTTGCCGTTCGACTTGCCCGAGGAGGGCTTGGCCGCAGCCGCCTGCGCGCCGAGGGTCGCGGTCGGCGCAAAGAGCGGCACGCCACACGCTACAACGAGGAGCAGGGATTTGGCGACGGAGGACACAGGCGGTGCAGGTTAGTCAGGGCAGGGGCGATGAGCAACTGATCCGATGCGCGTCGGACCGATACAGGAGGAGGCCACACTACCAGAGACCTGCCAGCGCAAGGTACACTGAGACGATGTCCATCTCGTTGGCCTACTCGGTTGATGCTGACGATGCGTTCATGTTCCACGCCCTGCGCGCAGGTGGCGTGGACACGCGAGGGCTGAGTTTCACCCACCAGCGCGGGGATACCTCCGAGCTAAACGCGCTGGCCGGGGCGGGCGAAATCGACGTGCTGGCGATTTCTGCCGGTGCCTATCCTGGCGTCGCGGGCAAGTACCTCATTCTTCCTCACGGTGCCTCGGTGGGGCGGGGCTTTGGCCCGGTGGTGGTGGCGCGGCAGCCAATGGCCTTGGCTGACTTGGCTGGACGGCGGGTTGGTATTCCCGGCCTGTCCACGACAGCGTGGTTGGTGCTGCGTCAGATGCAATCGGGCCTTCTGCCTGTGGTCGTGCCGATAGTGCCTTTTGGCCGCATCTTCGAGTGTCTGGACGCGGGCACCATCGACGCAGCCCTGCTGATTCACGAGGGACGACTCATCTACCAAAGCCGGGGCTATGCGCGCATCGCCGAGCTCGGGGAGTGGTGGCAGGCTGAAACCGGGCTCCCGCTTCCGCTCGGGGTCAACGTCATTCGGCGCGGGCTGGGGGCCGAAACCATCGCTCGGGTGTCGGCGGTCCTGCGCGATGCGATCGCCTATGCGCTCGATCACCGCGACGAAGTGCTGCGCGTGCTCGCGGCGGAGAAGCGAGGCGAGGCCGCGCTGGCCCAGACCGCGCTTCTCGATCGCTACCTCGCGATGTACGCCAACGACGACACGCGTGCGATGGCCCCCGATGCCCGCCGCGCTATCGAGGTGTTGTTCGATCGCGCAGCAAAGGCCGGACTGCTCCCTGCGGATTGCCGTATCGACTGGGCGCCCTAGAGCACCGAACGGTTTGACTCTGCCGTGAAATCTANNGGGAGAGGGGCAGACGCGCTTTCTCTCGGCCGTGCCCCTCTCCCGCCGCGCTTCGCGCGTCGGCCCGCTGCGCGGGGCGAGGCGAATTTCCCGGACGCTCGCAAGCTAGCGTTTCCACCCGACATTCAAACCGTTCGGTGCTCTAGACCGTCGTTCTCTCGATCACTTCGAGCGCTGCGCGACAGGCAGCGGCGGCGGCCCGGGTCGCGTTGCGCTTCCAGGCCCCGTGCGCAGAAGGCCCCACGGCGTTGCTGATGCCCAGGATAGCCGCAAAGGGCAGCTTGCCTACCGCCGCGGCACGAGCGACCGCAAAGGCTTCGAGGTTCTCGACGTCGCAGCTCGGGGCGGAGGCGCGACGTCCACCAGGGACCGGCCGCGACGTGATGGCGAGGGGGCACGCGACGTCTGCCATGAGCAGGCCGGCCGCCGCGGCGATTCGGCGCAGGGCTTCGGTGGTCTCCTGTGTGGCGGGCAAGGCAGGTGGAAGATAGGCGTCGCCGGTCGCCACTCCGTCGGCCGCGAGAACCAGCCGCCGGGCTGCCACCACGCCTGCCAGGGCAAGATCGGGGCGCCGGCCCGGATAGCTGCCGGCCGTGCCGACGAACATCACGGCATCGGGTTTCGCCTGTGCAATAGCGGTCGTGGCACCAATGGCCGCCTCGACAAGACCGACGCCCGCAGCCCGCGCGACCACCCTGCTGCGGATCGGCGTTCGTCGCAGGAGGCGGCGGAGCTCAGCCAATTCCGGCGGCCACGCCGCCAGCACCAGCCAGCGCCTAAGCGCGTGCCTCTGCTCAGTGTGGTCGGTTCGCGAGCGCAA
>PMIX01000190.1 GCA_003158395.1 Myxococcales bacterium
GTTCAATTCAAGGCCATGGCGGCCGCCAACATGCCGGTGATACTGGCGCTGTTTCACGAGACGCAATCCAACGGATGGTTTTGGTGGAGCAAGGGAACAGGAGCCCAGTTCATCGCACTGTGGAAGTACTCGTTCAACTACCTCACCGCTACCAAGGGCAACAACAATATCATTTGGCTCATGCCCTACAGCGGCGCGCCGAATTCCGGCTATTGGCCAGGCCCGAGCATGGTCGACATTTCGGGAGGGGATACCTACGGGAGCAACCCGCCGTTCACTTCGCTGTATAGCAGTTGCAAAGGCGTCATGGGCGGCACGATGCCGATCGCGCTGCATGAGTGCGGGACTGCCCCAAATCCCAGCACTATGTTCCCCACTGCGGCGCCGTGGGTACTGTTCAGCGTCTGGGCGGGGTACGAGAACAACCAATGGGCGAATCTCAAGACTATTTACGCCGACTCCCACACCATAACTCGCGACCTAATACCGAGTCTGAAGTAGAGCCAGAGGCCGCGCGGTCGCGGTTGTCTTCGCCTGAGCACTGAAGTAGGCTGAACGCGTCGGTCGAGAAAGCCATGTCCAAGCCTGCAATCGTAGTGATGGGAGCCCTCGGCGTCGTTGCGCTGGCGGTTGTACTCGGCGCGTTCGCCCTGCGGGACAAGCGTCCGCGGCCGTCGCCAAGTGAAGAGCACGAAACAGTTGCAACCACCCCGCGGGCTCCGAAGTTCGACGCGGCTCTGGCGAAACCCGCCCCACCCTCACCTGCGGCCTCCTCCCCGAAGGAGGTGGGGCATCGTCGGCAACCGGTTGGGAAGGACGCTGGGGCGTTCTTTGCTGAGGGATCGCTGATGGCGAAGCTGCATGACCTGGCGGCGTCGGACCCACCTCTGTCACTGCAATTGGCGAGAGAGGCGGTCGCGCGCTTTCCAGATAGCTCCAACGCCCCTGAATTCGAATGGAATGTCGTCAAGGCCCTGGCCAACATGGGGCGTTACAAGGAGGCAGAGGACGAAGCCCGGGTCATGGTCAAGAAGTATCCAGGCAACTACTTTGCCGCCGACGTCGATCGCCATCTGCTCAACCACCCGCCCAACCCGCCGCCCAACCCGCCGTAGGACGGCGGTACCCTTGCGAGCGAAGACAGCGATTCATCGAGTGGTTTCTGGCCTCTCTGCCAAGGCCGCGCGAGCCAGGATTGGGTCGTCGGCGATGGCCCTCAAGGGCTCCCCGCGTTTCTGAGCGCCCGTCGTTCTAGCGCAGAGCGACAGTGAGTCAGGATTGCGGCCGCCTCCGCGAACGGCCCGTGCGGCCAGCTATGCTGATCTGAACAATCCTGATGACCGTATGTGCCATGCGATATGTGAGCCATTCCACATCCGCCTGGTCACTGCGACCGCTTGAGAATGACAGGCTGTGCGCTTCCTGCGCAGAAACCACCTTATGGAGGATGCGATGCGAATGAGAACTCGGAATGCGATGCAGGCTCTCGCGCGAGGCTGCGTGGCTCTGCTCCTTGCAGGCACCACCACCTTGCTCCAAGGCTGCGATTCGTCCGGCGCGGGGTCTAGCGCGACCGCCGGGGCGCCAGGTTCAGGCGGTGTTAAGGGCGGGGGAGGGAATCCTGCTCAAACCGGCGGCCAGGTCGCACCCGCGAGCGGCGGCCAGGTCGCACCCGCGAGCGGCGGTCGGGTCGCGCCCGCGAGCGGCGGCCAGATCGCACCCGCGAGTGGCGGCCAAGTCGCACCCGTAAACGGCGGCCAGGTCGCACCCGCGAGCGGCGGCCAGGTCGCACCCGCGAGCGGCGGCCAGGTCGCAGCCGCGACCGGCGGCACCACCGGCCGCGGCACAACTGGCCGCGGCGGCGGCACCGGCACCGCCGGCGCACCCGCCACTGGCGGTGCGCCGGGCACTGGCGGCGGCGTTTCGTCAATGGGCGGAGCGTCGACTCCATCAACATCAACGAAACCGACGGTAGCCCCGGGAAGCGGCCATTACCAGATGGAAAACTTGGATCGNNGGTCTCGGGCGGCGTCTATGTCGGTTGGCGCATGTTCGGCTACGAGTACGACACTACGGCTAGCAACGTTTCATACAACCTCTATAAGGACGGGGCCAAGCTGGCGAGCGTAACTGATAGCACCAACTACTTGGACGCGGCTGGTAGCACCAGTTCGAAGTACTCGGTGACCGCCGTGATCAAGGGGACCGAGGGGCCGCAGTCTGATGCAGTCACGCCCTGGGCGCAGCAATACACAAGTATCCCGGTGACACCGCCCGCGAGCGGCTACAGCGTGAACGATGGGGCCACAGGCGATTTCGATGGCGACGGCAAACTCGACATCGTGGTGAAGTGGGAGGGGATGACCCACGACAATTCCCAAGCAGGCAACACCGACCCGGTCTATATCGCCGCATACACCTTGGCTGGCAAGCAGCTCTGGATGCTCAACCTGGGCGTAAATATTCGCGGCGGGGCGCACTACACCCAGATGTCGGTGGGTGACTTCGACGGCGACGGGAAGGCGGAATTCTCTTGCAAGACCGCACCTGGGACCAAGGACGGAACCGGTGCGTATCTGAGCAATGGACCGGCTGCCAACGACGATGACAGCGTTGACTACCGAGCCAACGGCTACATTCTGACCGGACCTGAGTACCTGACCGTGTTCGCCGGAGACACGGGCAAGGAACTGGCGACGGTGGCCTATCCCGTGCCCCGCGGCACGGTGTCTTCTTGGGGCGATAGCTACGGCAACCGGGTGGACCGCTTCAACGGCGGGATGGCCTTCGTGAGCGACACGGGCACTGGCAAGACCGCGACCGGGCGGCCGAGCATCATCCAGCAGCGTGGGTACTACACGCGTCTGACGATGTCCGCGTACAACTGGCGGGACGGGGCCTTGTCAAAGGTTTGGGTTTTCGACAGCAATGACGCTGCGAACAGCAAGGCCGCTGGCCAGGGCGACCACTCATGCATGGCGGCGGACGTGGACGGCGACCTTGCGCAGGAGATCATCACCGGCCCGTTGACCATCGCCAGCGACGGAACCATGAAGTGCACGGACGGAATCGGCCACGGCGATGCCATGCACGTGGGAGAGCTGGTCAAGGGCAAGGGGATCTCGGTGTTCTCGGTGCACGAGGGTGCTGGTGGTATGGATTGCCATGACGGTGCCACCTGCACGTACTACTTCAACATCACATCACCCGGCACTGACACCGGTCGCGGCGTCGCGGAGTATATTGCCACGACCGACACCACTGCCGCAACGTGCAGTGGCATGGGTAACGTCAATTGTGGCACCGGTGCCTCCGTCAGCACCAGTGCCGGAAGCAACTTCCTCATCTTCTGGAACGATCTGGTGCGTTCGACAATGAATGGCACGACGCTCCCCGGGGTGACCACAACCGGGACCGCGTCATGCAACGGCACCAAATCCACCCCGACGCTCACTGCGGACCTGTTGGGCGATTGGCGCGAGGAGGCGGTGCTCCGCGAATCAAGCAACACGGCCATCCGTGTGTACACTACGACGACCGTGACCACGCACCGGATCTACACGCTCATGCACGATCCGAC
>PMIX01000242.1:0-15392 GCA_003158395.1 Myxococcales bacterium
GGATGCCATCGTGTGTGCCAACTACTTCTTGGCTTTGGTGGCGCTCGACGAGCTCGACCGGCGCGGGGTTCGTGTGCCGCGCGATCTCTCGCTGGTGGTATTCGACGATTTGTACTTCGCCCGCTACGCGCGCGTGCCGCTCACCACCGTGCGCCAGCCGGTGACCGAACAGGTCCGGCATGCGGTTCGCACTTTGGCCGGGGCGCTGCGTGGAACTCCGCTGCTCGAGCGCGCCATCACCTTTGAGACCGAGTTCGTGCGCCGCCGCTCTTGCGGGTGCAACACGCGAAGCCGTGAGCGCGTCCTGTCCTGGCCCCGGCCGGGCGAGACTCAGGATTTCGCCAGCACCTTGCGCGCTCGCCAAGAGAGCGTGGTCGCCGACCTCCGTCAGGCCGCACACGGCGGATTCGACTTCGTGCCCGAGGACTGGGAGCGGCGGTTGTTCTTGGCTTTTTTGGAGCAAGTGGCCGAACCGGAGGGGCACGCCTTCGTCAACTGTGTGGAAGACATTTGCCATGCCCTGCTCCGTCGGGATAGTTCGGTGGGCAGCGCGCATGACGTGCTCCTCGTTCTGCGCCGCGTTGCCCTGGCCTGCGTTCACGATTCCGCCACGCGGGGCCGTGTCTACGACCTCATCCAGGAGGCGTTGCTGGTGGCCAGTGACATGGCGGCCATCGGGCAGGCTCAGCAGCGGGGCGAGTTGGTGGCGCTTATGGGGACGGTGGCCGAGGCGACCGCCGCGATGCTGGCGGCGCCCAGCCTCGACGCCCTCAGCGAGGCAGCGGCGGAGCATCTCCCCCGGGTGGGAATTCGAGCCGGTGCCGTTGCGCTGTTCGCGGAGCCCAACCGGGTGAGCGAACAAAGCGAGGCCACGCTGGTGTTCAGTGAAAAGGGTCGTTGCGACCAGCCTGCGCGCTTCCCCACGCGTCATCTGGCGCCCGCCAGTTTCCTCGACGGCCGTTCCGCGGTCGTCGTGCCACTTGGCTTTCGCGGCGAGCGGCTGGGCATGGCGTCGCTCGAGTTCGGCGCGCCCGACACCATGCTCTACGAAGAACTGCGTTTGGTGCTCAGCGCAGCGGTGACCGGTGCCCTGCTCACACGAGCGGTCGATCAGGCGCGGCGCGAAGTTGAGAAGCTGGCCATCACCGATCCGCTGACCGGCTTGTACAACCGGCGCTACCTGTCCGAACGTATCCGTGATGAATTCGCGCGTATGCGCCGGTACCCGCGCAGCCTGAGCCTAGCCCTGGTCGACCTCGACGGATTCAAGCAGGTCAACGATCGCTTCGGCCACGAGGCCGGCGATCGCGTGCTGGTGACTGTGGCGCAGCGATTGCGGAGCAGGCTGCGCGAGGTGGACATCTTGGCCCGCTTCGGGGGAGACGAGTTCGTCGTCATGCTTCCCGAGACCGACGCCGCTCAGGCGTGCATGGTGTCCGGCCGCATCCTGCAGGCCTTGTCGGGCCAGCCTATCGAAGAGCATGGCATCGTGGGCGCGACCTTCGGTGTCGCCACCGCTGACGACGACGGCCCCGACATCGACCAAGACGAGCTCTTGCGCCGTGCGGATCATGCGCTTTTGTGTGGCAAGCGGGCCGGCAAGGGGCGGGTCTTGCACTTCGATGATTGTCCGGCCGCCTTACCGGAAAAGTAGCGCGCCGAGGTCGCCAGAATCCTGCCTAGCCGCCGTGGTGAAGTGGGAGCCGCCGTTCTCGCGCTAATTGGCTAGCGCGGAAAGGCCCCGGCCCAGCTCGTCAATGAGTGCCTTGCGCTCGGCACAGGGTTGGTCCACCGCTCCCCAGAGCCAGCGCCCCTTCCATTGCAGCACCACCTCGCCGTTGAGTGGGTCTTTCACGGTCGCGCTTCCCTCGGAGCCCGCCCAATCGGCTCCAACCTCAGGCGACTTTCCCACCACGCGATAGCGCTTCACCGTCGCGCGAACCTCTGCGTTGTCCTTGCCCTCGACGACAAACAGGCGGAAATTCGCTCCACCGATCTGGTAGGGAACCGCGATCGCGTCGTGAAGGAATGGGTGACCGAGAAAGTCGCGGGCCGTGAGCTTTTCGGCGCGAGCGCGTTTGCCTCGGTCGGGAAAGCACTTCAGGATTGCCGGGGCCTCGCGGGTGCCAGGCAGGCCGGCGGCCACTTTCTCCGCGAACAGGCGAAGGATGGACGGCTCATGGCTGCCCAACTGAACCAGCTTTACGTAGTAGGAACCCACCACGAGCTCAAGGTGGTCCGGCCCCGCGTAGCCCTCGATGCCCAGCGGTAGGGGCGTGGTACCAGCCGGGCGCTCTTGGGTGTACATCCCGAAGGCCCGCATGCCGTCCCGGTGGCGGTAGATGTCCACGGTGATCGCGGCAGACGCCGCACTGTCACTGTCATGGCTGGCGGGCGACGATCGGCGATTCTTGCCGCGGCGAACGTGATCGATCACATAGGTCGCCGAAATGAGATCCTGAAAGTCAAATTGCAGAAACGAGTCGGCGCCACCGTCTATGTACTCGAAGAGGGTTTCGGGTGTGTATCTCGTGGGACCGTCGGAAATCTTCCAGCCTTCGATCTTGGGAAAGAGTGAAGACACCGCGGGAAGATCGGCGAGGTCACGTTTGCGGGCAGCACTCGCTGGGCTCGAAGCGGCCGCAGAAACCGCGATGAGCGCGACCAGCGTGCCCCGCAATGCCAGAAGACGCCACCTCATACGAGGAATTCCCGGGGCACCTCACGCAGCCGCACGATGTCCTGCACGTGCTGTCGAACGTCGAATCCCTTCGCGCAGCGGACCGGGCACTCGCCTGCGCCGAGCTTCAGGAAGTCCCTTCGTTCCAGCTTCCTCGTTTTACTCATGACGCCAACGCGGCAACTATACTCCCGAGCGCCTGGGTGAGGTACTCGGCTGATCCGCGCTCTCTGGCGCTGCATGAAGTCAAAGGCGAAAGGTATAGCCATTGCCCACATCCTGGGTGACGCGTAGACTGCGAACTCCGGCGTCGATCCAAACTGGCTGAGCTCTATGACAGGGACGCTCCACTGCATTTCTCGGCCAAGGCCTTTTGCTGCTGGAGAAGCGATGAACATGATTCCCCAAACACGTCTTCTTTTCCTCGTGCTGCTCCTCGGCACGCCGTTGGCGATTGGCTGCAGCGGAAACAATGCGGCATCAACCCAGACCAAGGGAGGCGCTCAGGCCGGCGGAGCCGGTGCGGGAGGCAGCGCAGCCACACAGGGTGGCACGACCAGCGCCGCTGGACAGCCGGCGAATGGCGGCAGCACCTCTCCCACCCCAGTCGGGGGCTCCGTTAGCGGCGGTAGCGTGGTTGGTTCTGGGGGCACCGCTACCCCGGCAGGAGGCGCTGGTCAGGGTGGTGGCGGGCGCGGCGGCACTACCTCGGTCGGCGGAACTGTCGTGGGAGGTGGAATTGCTGGAGCGGGGGGCGGCACCACAGGAGGAGGCGGGACCACGGCCCGCGGCGGGAGCACTGCCCGCGGCGGGACCACCGCCCCTGGTGGGACCACCGCCCCTGGTGGGACCATCGCTGCCGGAGGCACCACTGGGGGAGGAGGTGGCACGACCACTCTTCAACCGCCCGCGAATCGGGTGCGAGCGATCATGCCCCTCGACCGGAACTGGCTGTTCAACAAGGGTGACGCGAGCGGGGCGGATGGAGCGACCTTTGCTGATTCCGGGTGGCGCCCAGTCAACCTCCCGCACGACTGGAGTGTCGAAGGGCCGTTCGATCAAAGTGCCCCAATGACCGGCCGAGGAGGCTATCTAGCATCGGGAATTGGTTGGTATCGAAATCATTTCACTCTCCCGGCAACCGTCACCTCGGGCCAGCAAGTCTACGTTGAATTCGACGGTGTCATGGCGAACTCCACCGTCTACATCAACGGCACTGCTCTCGGGACTCATCCGTACGGCTATGTGAGCTTCCGCTACGACATGACGAAGAACATCAAGTTCGGGGCGGAAAACGTGATCGCGGTCAAGACCGACACGAGCACGCAGCCGGCCTCGCGCTACTACGCGGGGGCTGGCATCTACCGCCACGCTCGCGTCATTGCGACCGATCCCGTGCATATCGATCAGTGGGCCACGTACGTCTACACGCCCACTCCGACGACCGCATCGGCGACTGTCAAGGTTACGACATCGGTGGTCAATTCGGGCACGTCGTCGCAGAGCGTGAGCGTGCAGGGCACGGTCAGCGACGCCAGCGGAACGGCGCTGGCACCTGTCTCGGCGGCTGCCCAGACCATCGCTGCCGGCGCATCGGCCGCTTTCGCGTTCGATGTTCCTGTCACGAGTCCCAAACTATGGTCCCCCGAATCTCCGAACATGTATCAACTCGTGACCAACGTCCAAGTCGGCAGCACCACGGTGGACGATGACGTCACCCCGTTCGGGATCCGGGGCCTGGCGTACGACGGCGCGACCGGGCTGAACATCAATGGCAAGAACTACAAGTTCCAAGGCGTCTGCTTGCATCAGGATTACCACGGGCTTGGGCTCGGCGCGCCCGCGCGGGCCATGCAAAGGCGGATTGCCGCACTCAAGTCCATTGGGGTCAACGCCGTCCGCACGTCGCACGATCCGCCCAGCCCAGACTTTCTCGATCTGTGCGACCGGATGGGCATTCTCGTCATGGACGAGTTCTTCGATGCCTGGATCGCACATAAGTACAGCGATGTTGGAGATGATGCCGCCTTCTTCAACAAGGCCTCGACGGAGCCGACCGGAATGCCTGCGGTGCCCGCGGGGACTAGCGGGGCACCGTGGTACCAGGTCGACGTGACCGGCGTCGTCTCCCGGGATCGCAACCACCCCTGCGTCGCCCTGTACAGTACGGGAAACGAAATCCGCGATTCCAGCACCACCCGCAATCCAATCCTAACCAAGATGGCTTCCATCATTCACACGCTCGACCTTGACGGCGTTGTCACGCAGGCCCTCTTTCAGCCCTCCAGCGCGGGCGACGTCACCGGACCCAACCGGACCCTCTACGATGTATTCGGCGGCAATTACCGCACCAGCGAAGTCGAGCAAGCCATGGCAATGGATCCCAAGCGCGCTGGCGTGCTCACCGAGATGGGCACCGAAACAACTACTTGGAACGACGTCACGGGCAACGCGGCACTTACGGGCGAGTTCATGTGGACCGGCGTTGACTATATGGGCGAGGCGGACGGCGGATGGCCAAGGTTTGGGGGCAACGGGGCACTGATGGACGAACTGGAAGGGACGATTAGGAGCAATGGTCTAGCGTGGGCAAAGATATGGGGGGCGGCGGTGACGTCGTCTCCGCCCACCGGAGCATCGGCGGGCAAGGTCACACTCACGGCGGATCACGACAAGATAGTGACCGATCTGAACGATGTCTCGTTCGTCAAAGCCGCGGTGTCCACCGATACTGCTGTGACCTTCTCCATCACCGGTCCGGGCACCATCTTAGCTGTGGACAGTGCGAGCATGCAGCAGGAGACGTTCCGCGGAAATGTCCGCAACAGCTCCGGGGGCCTAGCCTACGCCATCGTTCAGGCGACAGGCGCGGGAACCATCACGGTGACGGCCAAGGCGTCGGGGCTCACCGACGGCACTGCGACCATCACAGCCACTGAGGGCACCTGGGTTCCGTGTTCCGGGACCTGTGACTAGGACCGCCTCTCGTAAATTCGTAGCTGGTTGAGCGGCCGGCGTGACGGCGGCGGGTCCGGTGGCCGGCAATTTGAACTAGTTAGTCCGATTGCCGCTTGCGTTTTCGCCACAGGGTCGAGACATCAATACCGAGCGCAGCAGCCGCGGCATCCAGGCTGGAAGCGCGGGCGACGACCCGACGGATGTGCTCTGCTTCAATCTCGGCCAGCGTGACATCGTCCCCCACCTTTGGACCGGTGGGGCTCGCCGACACCTGCATCTTGGCCGGGAGCGCCTCGGGCTCGATCACGGACGCTGGCCACAGGATGAGGGCCCGTTCGATTGTGTTGCGCAGTTCCCGCACGTTCCCGGGCCATCCGTATTGCACCAACGCCTGCTCTGCGCGCGGCGACAGCGTCGGCACTGGGCGGCCGAACGCACGCGCGTAGAAACTCAAGAAGCCCCGAGCAAGTGGAAGAATGTCCTCGGCACGCTCGCGCAGCGCCGGAACCACGACCTCGATGACGTTGAGCCGGTACAGCAGGTCCTCCCGAAAGCGCCCCTGCCGCACATCGGCTTCCAAGTCTCGGTTGGTCGCGGCGACGACGCGCACGTCCACCCGCCGGGTGCGGCTCTCGCCCACCCGTTCGAACTCCTTGTCCTGTAGGAAGCGCAACAGCTTCGCCTGCAGGTTGGGCGGAATTTCGCCGATTTCGTCGAGAAACAGGGTTCCGCCATGCGCGGCCTCGACCCGGCCAGGCTGGTCCTTGACCGCGCCGGTGAACGACCCCCGCGCGTGGCCGAACAGTTCGCTGGTCAGCAACTCCTCGGACAGCGTCGGGCAGTTGACTACGACAAAGGGACGCTCGCGCCGCGGACTGTAGGCGTGCAGGGCGCGCGCCACCACGGTCTTGCCGGTCCCGGTTTCCCCGCGCAGCAGCACGGGCACGTCAGAGGTGGCCGCGCGGGTGACCGTCTCGTGCACCGAGCGCATACGTGGCGACTGGGAGGACAGATCCACGTCGGGAAGCGCGCTGGAGAGCGTGTTCTCAAGGTTCTCGACCCGCCAGGCGAGCCGGCGTCGTTCGCAGGCCCGATCAACAAGATGACGGATCTGCGCTGGGGTAAATGGCTTGGGCAAATAATCCCACGCGCCACGGCGAATGGCCTCAACGGCTGTCTCCACCGTGGCATAGGCCGTGATGATCACCACCAGCAGTTCGGGACGATCCGCCAGCAAGCGAGGAACCAGCTCAAGTCCGCTGTCCCTGCCCAGTTTGAGATCGACCAGAGCGAGGTCAAAGGGCTGCCTGGCGAGCGCGGCCAGGGCTCCTTCGGCGCTCGGCACCGAAACCACCTCATGCGACAGTTGCTCCAGGCACACGGTCAGCGTGGCGCGAATATTCTTCTCGTCATCCACGACGAGAACAGCGAGGCGATCCAGAGACGGGGCCAAGGGAGGAGGAGTATAGCGCCCTCGTTCCAGAAGGCCCCGTGGCGACCGGGAAGGGAGGCCGGCGGAGCCGCCATGCGGCCCTGCGAGCATCGCACTGTTGCCGGCGCATGCGCTACGATAGCCACGGCGCAAAGCCTGCATCTCCGCCGTGCGCCCGATGAACGCTGGAGCGCCAGCGCTGACCAGCGCACTTTCACTCTCGGGCAGCAGCGGGGGCGTGCCGGCGCCAAGCTCGGCCAGGATCTCCGCCCCGCCGGGCCGCTGCGCCGGATCGCGCCGCAGAAGCCGCATGCATAGCTGGCTCAGTTCGGGATCGGCCAGGGGGTTCACCTGGACGGGTGCGAGCGGATCCTCGCTCTGCTTTTTGAGCAGAATCTCGATCATGTCGCCGTCATGGGGCAAACGGCCGGACAGCACCTCGTACAGCATGACGCCCACGGCGTACCAGTCGGCGGCGGGCTGCGACGGCCCGCTCTTCGCCTGCTCAGGCGCCATGTAGGCCGGGGTTCCCTGCAGCCCGTCGCCCGCGAGGGACCGCGTTCCGGTCTGCCTGGCCAGGCCGAAATCCAGCACTACCACCCGGCCCTCCGCTGTTACCAGAACGTTCGACGGCTTGAGATCGCGGTGGATGCAGCCGGCCCCGTGCATGGCGTGGACCCCAGCACAGAGCTGCTGTAGCGCCGCGTGCAGGCGCTGCGAATCGGGTTGCCGGCGGGATGTCAGCGGCCTGGGATCGGTGCCGCGTAGGGTGTCCGCCGTTTCCATCACGGAAAGCAGGGGAACGGCGCCCGTCGGCGCGGGACCTAGCAGACAAACGTCGAAGGGCACGCCCTCCACGTACTCCATAGTGAAGAACCACGGCGGTCCCTCGCAGATCAGCTCGTGCAGCGTGGCCAGGTTGGGGTGCTTGATGTCGGCCAGCGCACGGAACTCGCTCTTGAACCGGCAGAGGTCCGTGCCGTCCCACAGGTCCAGCAGCTTCAGCGCTACCTCGGCGCCCAGCTGCCGATCGAAGACCAGATACACCGTACCCATGCTCCCGCTGCCAAGGAGGCGGATGACCTTGAACCGGTCCGTGCCCAAGAACGACATCGCTAGTGCCCAACCGGGAGCTTCGCGCGCCGCGCGACCATGGCCCACAGTCTACCGCATCGCTAGCCAGCCCAGGAACCTCATGGGGAATGGGTTGGCGCGGCTCTTGCTTATCTACGCGAAACAACAGCGAAAAGCAGGGGCGAACAGTGCCAAACCACGACAATAATGTCGGGCAAGAGGGTGGCGTTTCTGTGCAGCCGCGGGTGCCCTCCCTTCACCCCCATGGAAAGGCTAGGGGTCTATGACCATTTCGAGATCTGAATTGTCCGTCGTCTTCGTCCTCCTCGCGCTCCCGGCCGCCTGCTCCACCGGGATGAAGACGCCGCCCAAGACGACCGCAGGCGCCAGCGGCACCACGGTCGTTGCGGGAGGAAGCGGCGGGGCAGTTGGCGGCACCGCAGGCGGCGGGATAGCGGGCGCTGGCGGGACGGCAGGCGCAACGGAGATTGACGGTGGGATTCTGGCCGGCGGCGCAGGCGGCGCCGCAGGCGCACCGCATGTTGACGGTGGAGGACCGGCCGGCGGCGCGGGCGGTGCCGCAGGCGCACCGCATGTTGACGGTGGAGGACCGGCCGGCGGTTCCCGAGGCTTTGGCGGCATGGCAGGCACAATGCACATTGACGGTGGGATGCCGGCCGGCGGCGCCTCCGGGGGGAGCGCGAACGACTGTTGGTGGCAGTGGCAGAATTCGTACGCCGGGAACGGTGCGAGTGGCATGGTGACAGGCGGCATCATCACGAGCGGGGGCGCCGGGCCCTTCATGCCGGCGGAACCGGACGCATGGCCAGCTTCGCCAGCGCGAGCCGCGGGGCCGGCCCTTTCACGCACGCGCGTCGACGCCTGGACGGCGATGTCAAATACGGGTGCGCCGAGCGGCCCGCGCGCCGGCTCCACCGCAGTCTGGACGGGCAAAGAGATGATCGTGTGGGGTGGCTACNNCCGGTCAGTACCAGCGTCGCCCCAAGACCTCGCCAGAATCACGTGGCCGCCTGGACAGGAAGCCAGATGATCGTGTGGGGCGGCGATGATGGAACAAACAACTTCACCTCAGGCGGACGTTACGATCCCATGAGCGACCAGTGGACCGCGATGAGCAGCGTCGGCGCTCCCGCGATCTCTGGTCCACTTGCGGTTTGGACGGGAACGGAGCTGATTGTCTGGGGGTATCAGCCGACTGCCACCGCCGGAGGCGGGCGCTACGACCCGAAGAACGACACCTGGAAGACGATGTCCGCCACCGGCGCACCCCTCTTGCAGAGTGGAAGCTCCGTCGTCTGGACGGGCCAGACGATGATCGTCTGGGGTGGGCACATCGAGGGCGCATGCGACTCAGCCCGAGGGGCCATTTACGATCCAGCCACTGACACTTGGGCTCCCACCACCACCGTGGGGGCGCCTCATCCGCGCACTGACCACTCGGCGGTCTGGACAGGGACGCAGATGATCGTGTGGGGCGGGACCAACTACACGGCGAATGCGGCCAGCTACGATCCAGTCGCGGACGCTTGGCACGCCCTCTCCGAGAAAGAAGCCCCTTCTCCGCGTCTGACTCCGGCCCTCTTCTTCATACCCGACCAGGGCACCCCGGGCGCGGGACGCATGCTGGTCTGGGGCGGCGGCTACTCGTACAACGCGGCCACCGGCGCACTCTACGATTTCGTTCCCGATCAGTGGGGCGTCGTAGCACCCTTCCCTTCCGAACCTGCAACGCCCAACCAGGCCTCGACCCGCACGACGGTGTGGACAGGTACGGAGATGATCGCGTGGGATGTCGCTGCAGGGGTCGGCGCCAGATATAGGCCCTAGTACCCCTTCTTGGAAATCCGTAGCTGGCTCAGGTTACCGGTTCCGGGGCCGGGACCGGTAGCCGGATCCGGTTCCGAATCCGGCGAGGGCGCGGGCGAAGCGCGAGGGGTGGGCAGGGTGGGTGTCCGTCCCGAAGTCCCCGAAGGGGGGACCGGCTGCCGGCTGCCGGGACCGCCCACCGGTCCCGCCGCCGTCAACCCGGCCGCCCAACCAGCTACGAACTTTCGAGAGGCGGTACCCCGGGCCGCCCTGGCTTCGTCAAGGCTCCGCGGGGGCGCAGGCGCGCGACTACAACACGTATTGGGAGAGATCCTCGTCTTTGAGAATACCCTGCAGCCGCTCACGCACGTAGGCGGCCGTGATGGGGATGGTGCGCTCGCCCAACTCGGGCGCCTCGAAGGCCAGCTCATCGAGTAGGCGCTCCATCACGGTGTGCAGGCGGCGCGCACCGATGTTCTCCATGCGGGCGTTCACCTCGGCAGCAATACGCGCAATCTCGGCGATCGCGTCGGGCTGAATGTCGAGGTGGACCTGTTCGGTCGCGAGCAGGGCGGTGTACTGCTTGGTCAGGGCGTTCTCGGGCTCGGTCAGAATGCGCACAAAGTCCGCGTCGGTCAGCGAGTCCAGTTCCACTCGGATGGGGAATCGGCCCTGCAGCTCGGGGATCAGATCCTTGGGCTTCGCCACGTGAAAGGCGCCGGCCGCGATGAAGAGCACGTGGTCGGTCTTGAGTGGGCCGTACTTGGTCGACACCGTGGATCCTTCCACGATGGGCAGCAGATCGCGCTGCACGCCCTCGCGGGACACGTCCGGCCCGTGACCGCCGGACTCGCGGCCTGCCACCTTGTCGAGCTCGTCAATGAAGATGATGCCATCCTGTTCGGCGCGGCGAACCGCCTCCTTGGTGACGCGCTCCATGTCGATGAGCTTGGCGGCTTCTTCCTCGGTCAAGGCTTCCAGCGCCTCGGGAATGGTCAGGCGCCGTCGCTTGGTGCGCTTGGACTGGGGGAACATGGACTGCAGGTTGAGAACCATCTCCTCCATGCCCGTGCCGGAGAACACGTCGATAAACGACTGAGGGGTGTCGCTGGTGTCGACCTCGACCGACCTGTCGTTGAGTTTGCCCTCGTGCAAAAGGCGTCGCAGGTTCTCGCGGGTGCTGGTGTCGGCTGCCGGCGCGGCCGGGGCATCGGGGGCCGGGGGCGGGCCTGCCAGCGATCCCATGGCTGCGCGGGAAGGCCGCGCTGGCGGCAGGAGCACGTCGAGCAGGCGTTCCTCAGCATTCTCTCGCGCGCGCGGTCGCAAACGCTCGCGCTCCTCTTCGCGCAACATGGACACCGCGGTCTCGGCCAAGTCGCGGACCATTGAATCCACGTCGCGCCCCACGTAGCCCACCTCGGTAAACTTGGATGCCTCGACTTTTACAAAGGGCGCGCCTGCAAGCTTGGCCAGACGGCGCGCGATCTCAGTCTTGCCCACGCCGGTGGGGCCGATAAGCATGATGTTCTTGGGCGAGATCTCGTCGCGCATGGGCGGCGGCACCTGCTGCCGGCGCCAGCGATTGCGCAAGGCCACCGCCACGGCGCGCTTGGCCTCCCGCTGGCCGACGATGTAGCGATCGAGTTCCTCGACGATGGCCCGTGGGGTGAGCGCCTCGGGGCGTTTGCTGGCACTGGCCATCGGCTACAGCTCCTCGAATGCGAGGTTGGTGTTGGTGTAGATGCAGATACTGGCGGCGATGCTCAGGCTGCGCTCGGCGATCTCGCGTGCCGAAAGCTGCGTGTCGGCCAGCAGGGCGCGCGCCGCTGCCAAGGCGTAGTTGCCGCCCGAGCCCACCGCCGCGGCATCGCAATCCGGCTCGATGATGTCGCCGGTGCCCGAGAGCATCAGGAGCTTCTCGCGATCGGCCACCAGTAGCAGTGCCTCCAGGCGGCGCAGCACGCGATCGGTGCGCCAGTCTTTGGCCAGCTCCACCGAGGCGCGCAACAGGTTTCCGTTTGCCTGCTTGAGCTTGGCCTCGAATTTTTCGAACAGGGTCAGCCCGTCGGCGGCGGAGCCGGCAAAACCAGCTAGGATTCGCCCTTCGTCCAGGCGCCGGATCTTGCGCGCCGTCGCCTTGACCACAGTCTGGCCCATCGTCACCTGTCCGTCGCCGCCCATGACGACTTTGCCGTTGCGGCGCACGACCAAAACCGTCGTGGAGTGGAATTCTCGCGTGGGGAGCCCGCCGGCTTCGCCAGCGCGGCGCGTGGCGCACCATCGCGGGAGGGTCTGGGAACCTTCTGAGGGTTCCCCTGTGAATCCCGGTTTTCTCATGAGGGCCAGACTAGCGCGTTTTCAGCAACGCGCGAGGGTGGGAGCGATCGTAGACGGCCATCAGGTGATCGATGTCAACTTGAGCGTAGCGTTGGGTCGTGCGCAGGCTGGCATGACCGAGCAGCTCCTGGATGGACCGCAGATCGGCGCCTTCGCCAAGGAGGTGGGTGGCGAAGCTGTGGCGCAAAGCGTGGGGCGAGACCCGGCGCACGCTGGTCAGAAGTTCGCGCCGGTCCAGCTTGCGGCGCGCTTCGCGATCGCACAGGCGCCGGCCCCGTCGCGACAGGAATAGGGCTTGGCTGTCGGCCGGACTGGCCTCGGCCGCGCGGCCCGCGAGAAGGGAGGCGCGCAAGGGCAGGTACGCCTGGATCGCATCCCAGCCCTTGGACCCGAGCGGCACGATGCGGTCCTTGCGCCCCTTGCCCTGGCGGACCGTGATGCGCGCGCCAGCGCCATCAGGCACCACGTCGCCCAAGTTCAGGTGACAGGCCTCTGAGATGCGCAGGCCCGCGCCGTACAGGACTTCCAAGAGCGCCTGGTCGCGGGCGCTCTCCGTGGCCTGGACGGCGTCGTCGCTCGCCGGTTCGAGCAGCCGCGAGGCCTCGTCCTTGCCCAGGAAGGCGGGCAGGTGGGGCCGGCGCTTGGGCCCGCGCAGGCCCGCCACGGGACTGCCCACAAGCAGCTTGCGCCGCACCAGCAGCCGAAAGAAGGTTTTCATCGCTGACAGTTTGCGACCCACGGTGGCGGGATCGTTGCGGCCGTGCAGGCTGGCCAGATACGAACGACAGACAGGGGTGGAGAGATCCGCAGGGGCCAGGGCTTGCGCGGCATCCTTGCCCTGTAGGGCGCGGGCGTGGGCGAACAGTTCTTCGAGATCGTTGAGGTAGGCCCGCAGGGTATGGGCCGAGGCACGTTTCTCGCTGCCCAGGTGCTGGCGAAAAAGCTCGAGCAGCGGTTCCATCCCTTGCGATGCTAGCGCCATCCCAACCGGCGCGCGAATTACTGGCCCGTCTGGCCCGTGGGCCTAGCCGAGGAACATGGTAGCCTGGGACTGTACAGTCCATGGCTTCAACTCCCCGCGATTTTCAGAGCGCCGACCGCCTCGATACCCACCGCAAGGCGCTCTACATCAACCTGGACGAGCGCCGCTACGGGACCTTTGCCGAGATCGGCGCGGGTCAGGAAGTGGCGCGCTGGTTCTTCCGGGTGGGCGGCGCGGCGGGCACCATCGCCAAGAGCACCTCCGCGTACGACATGGCGGTCAGCGACGCGATCTACGGCCACACCGAGCGCTACGTGTCGCGCGAGCGGCTACAGCGCATGCTCGACTATGAACACGAGAAGAACTTGACCCGCCTGAATGCGGCCCGTGGCGAAACCACGGCATTCTTCGTGTTCGCCGACACGGTGGCGGCCAAGAGCTTCCGCAACGACAAGGACTGCCACGGTTGGATGGGGCTCAAGTTTCAGAGTCATCCCCGAGAGCAGGAGAGCCAGATCGTGCTGCACGTACGCATGCTGGATGGGGAAGCGCAATTGCAGCAGGAGGCATTGGGCGTGGTGGGCGTGAATCTGCTCTACGGCGCCTTCTTCCTGCACCACGAGCCCGAGCTGCTGGTTGAGTCATTGCTCGACAACCTGTCCACCCGGCGCATCGAGATCGACATGATCGAGTTCTCGGGCATCGAGTTTCGTCACGTCGACAACCGGCTCATGAGCCTGAAGCTGGTCCAGCTCGGTCTGTCGCAAGCGGCCATGTTCAGCGCCAAGGGTGAGGTCTTGCAGCCCAGCGAGGTCCTGCACAAAAANNGCCAAGGCCCTGGGCGAGCCCGTTGACGCCATCGTCGAGCTGGCGGAGATCACCATGCGCAACCTCCTCACCGAGGAAGGCGAGATCGATCCGCGGGATTTCTTGGCGCGCGCCGATGTGCTCGCGGCTGCGGGCAAGACCGTGCTCATTTCGGACTACTTCGAGTACTACCGTCTGGCCACCTACCTGCGCCGCTGTACCCCGGAGGCCATCGCNNGAACCTGACCATCTACGTGTATCCGTGGCTCGATCCGGCAAGCCAGAGGCTCAATACCGTGCCGAACGTGGAGGTGGCCCCTGAGCTGCGCAAGCTCTTCGGATATCTGGTCGACCGCGGCTCGATCGTACAACTGGAGAACTACAATCCGCAGATCCTCCACATCTTCACGCCCGAGGTGCTCCGCCGCATCAAGGATGGCGACGCGAGCTGGGAGGACATGGTGCCGCCGCAGATCGCCGAGGTCATCAAACGGCGCGGCTTCTTCGGCTACCGGCCCACATAACTTGAAATCGGGACGGTGCTCGACGATCCTGGCGACGAGCCCACGCCATGTCCGACCTACCGCCGCTTGACCCGCCCGCCGCCAGCATCCTTGACCTAATCGGCCGCACGCCGATGGTGGAGATCCACCGGCTCAACCCCAATCCGCGGGTGAAAATTTTCGCCAAGCTGGAGGGCTTCAACCCCACCGGCAGCATCAAGGATCGCATTGCACTCAAGATGATCGAGCAGGCCGAGCGCGAGGGTGCGCTGACGCCCGGCAAGACTATTCTCGAGCCGACCAGCGGCAACACCGGTATCGCTCTGGCCATGATCGCCGCGGTCAAAGGGTATTCGCTCATGATCGTGATGAGCGAGGCGGTGTCCATCGAGCGGCGCAAGATGATCCAGGCCTTCGGCGCCGAGGTGACCCTCACCGACGCCAAGCTGGGCACCGACGGGGCCATCTTGAAGGCGCGCCAGATGGTGCGCGAGTTTTCCGACAAGTACTTCATGCCTGATCAGTTCTCCAACCACTACAACCGCTTGGCCCATTACGAGACCACAGCGCAAGAGATCCTGGCCCAGACCGGAGGTCGGCTCGACTACTTCGTGTCGACGCTGGGCACCAGCGGCACCCTCATGGGCGTGGGCCTGGCCCTCAAAGAGAAGATGGCCAACGTCAAGATCGTCAGCGCCCATCCCGTGCGCGGTCACTACATTCAGGGCCTCAAGAACCTGGAAGAGGCCATCGTGCCCGCCATCTACTCGGCGCAAAACATCGACCGGCACA
>PMIX01000242.1:15480-18594 GCA_003158395.1 Myxococcales bacterium
GGGTTGGGGGGTCGCGCGGGGCCGCGCGACACGCGAAGCACATGTGTCTTGACCCGGCGGGCCGCTCTGTCGAAGGCACTTCTCTACCTACCACCCGCCTCGCGTCCTTCGCTACGGACAGAGCGCGCTCGACGCGTTTGCGGCCGACCTCGCGCAACACACAGGCCTGCGCCCGGCCCGGCCGGAGGCCGCGAGTGCGATCCTCGGCCCGCCGCACAAGGGGCCTCAGCCTGGCGGGCAGATGAGGGGAATCACCTCGCGCCGGTTGCGCCGGTAGATGCGGAAGTCCTTCCGGTCGACCGTGATCACCGGGAGCTTGGGATGAAGTTCGCTCATCCGGATCAGACAAAGATCCGCGAAGTCGGGATCGCGATCGGCGTAGCGGGTGGCCAAGGTTTGTAGTGGCACCAGGTGCGCAGTGCAATCAAATGCGGGGAGCACCAGTCCATCGCGAACCATGGCCAGCACCACCGAGACGCTGCGCAAGTGGAAGGCGGCCTCGGCCAGAACCGCTTCGCAGGTAAGAAGCGGTTCACTGACCTGTTCGGCCACACCCACCGCCCAGTCGTGATAGCGATCTTCCCGGTTGGCGAAGGCCACCAGGAATCCCGTGTCGGCGATCCCCTTCATTACCGCGAAAAGCCTTTGCGCGAGGACAGATCCTTGGGCCCCTTTACCGTTCCCGCAAGCCGCATGAAGGGCCGCAACGATTTTCCTGTCCGGGCCTGTTCCAGTTTCTCGCGAACCAGGTGGCCCTGCGACACGCCCGCGCGTGCGGCAGTTTCTTGCAGCCACGCTCCCAAATCATCCGGGACCCGAAGAGTGACTGTATGACTCATTTGACAGAATTGTAATACACTCGGGCTGGCCGGGCCAGCCGAAGGGTCCTACGACGCCTTGGCGTCGGGGGTGGCGGCGCCCTCCGGCGGGTCCCCCTCCGCCTCGGGCTCGGCGCTCCAGCCGCAGCCGTCGGCCAGGCAGCGCAGGCGGACGCCCGCGCGCGACACTTTCTGCACCACAAAGGCGGCGTCACACTGCGGGCAACGTTTGGCCAACGGGCGATCCCACGACACGAAGTCGCACTTCGTCTTAGAGTAGTTGGAGCAGCCGAAAAAGACCTTGCCCCGCCGCGAACGCTTCTCGGTCAGGTACCCGCCGCAGCCGGGACGGGGGCAGGCGACGCCGAGAGAGATCGGGCTGGTGGTCTTGCAATCCGGGTAGCGCGAACAGGCCAGAAACTCGCCGAAGCGACCGCGCCGGATCACCATGGGCGAGCCGCAGCTCGGGCAGGTCTGGTCCGACGGTCGCGTCGTCGGCAGAACTGTCAGGGTGCCGTCGGCATTGCGCGTGTACTCCTTGGTGTTGCGACACTCGGGGAACCCGGAACAAGCCAGGAAGTAGCCATTGCGGCCCCATTTGATCACCATGGGCTTGCCGCACTTCTCGCAGACTTCCTCGGTCGGCTCTTCTTCCCGCTTGAGGTCACGCATCTCGACCTTGGCGCGCGCCAAGTCCTGCTCGAACGGTTCATAGAAGTCGCGCAACAGCTTGACCCAGTCCACCGCACCCTCCTCCACCTGGTCGAGCTGTTCCTCCATCTGCGCGGTGAAATCGGTGCTGACGATCTCGGGGAAACTCTTCACCAAAAGGCCGTTTACCACCACGCCCAGCTCGGTGGGACCCAGACGCCCTTCCCGCTTTTCCACGTAGCCGCGATCTTGAACGGTGGACAAGATGGCCGCGTAGGTCGACGGCCGGCCAATGCCCTTCTCCTCCAGCTCACGCACCAGGGTCGCCTCCGAGTAACGCGGCGGCGGTTGGGTGAAGTGCTGCTCGGGCTGGCAGCCGAGCAGCCGCAGGGTTTCCCCTTCGTGGATGTCAGGCAAGCTGCCGGCGGTCTCGTCGTCCGCGCTGCCTTCGTCCTGTACCTCGGCGTAGATGGCGAGGTAGCCGGCAAAGCGCATGACTTGGCCGGTAGCGCGCAGGCCGACTCGGCCCGCGTCGATCTCGATGACGGTTTGGTCGAATACGGCGGGCGCCATCTGGCAGGCCACGAAACGATTCCAGATAAGCGTGTAGAGCCTAACCAGGTCCTCGGTTTCTCGCGCGTCCCGGACGCCCGCCGTCTGGGAAAGCAGACGCCGAACGGTTTCTGGATCGTGTTGCGTCGAGGTGGGCCGAATGGCCTCATGCGCGTCCTGGGCCGATTTCCTGCTCTTGAAAACGTTGGGCTCGGCCGGTCGCGAAGTTTCGCCATAGCGGTCTGCGATCCAGGCGCGCACATCCCTCACCGCATCCTCGGACAGCCGGGTAGAATCCGTGCGCATGTAGGTGATGAGGCCGGTGGGGCCCTCGTCGCCCAGCTCGACGCCCTCGTACAAGCGTTGGGCCAGCGCCATGGTGCGCTTGGGTGAGAAGCGCAGCTTGCTGGACGCTTCCTGTTGCAAGCGGGAGGTGATGAAGGGCGGAGGTGGATTCTTGCGACGCTCCTTGCGCTCCACCATGGCGACTCGCAGCGAGGCTTGCGAGATTAGAGCCACGACGTCGCTGGCTTGGCCTTCGTGCGAGAGCACCGCTTTCTCACCATCCAGCCGCACGACGCGCGCTACAAACGGGGGCGGCGCGCTCCCTTCCACCTCGACCGAAATGGTCCAGTACTCCTCCGGACGAAAGGCCTTGATCTCGGCTTCGCGATCCACCACCAGACGCACCGCCACCGATTGCACCCGACCCGCCGACAGACCGCGCCGCACCTTGGACCACAGCACAGGGCTGATCTCGTACCCAACCAGCCGGTCGAGCACACGCCGCGCTTGTTGGGACTCGAACTTGTGCCGGTCGAGGTCGAGCGGATGAAGAATGGCCTCGTTCACGGCTTTCTTCGTGATCTCGTTGAACAACACGCGGTGGATGTTTGGGTTGGCGGGCCGAATCTCCTCGGCGATGTGCCAGGCGATCGCCTCGCCCTCGCGGTCAGGATCGGGCGCCAGCAGGACCTGGCCCGCCTTCTTGGCCGCGGCCTTGATATCCGCGATCACCTTCTTCTTTCCCTCGATGACCACGTAGTTGGGCTGGAAGTCGTGCTTGACGTCGATACCCATGCTGGCCTTGGGC